>CAYYBO010000170.1:0-8675 GCA_964470125.1 uncultured Planctomycetaceae bacterium
TTGATTGCGCGCGGTCAACATGAATCAGCCCTCAAAAAGGGCAAAAGTCGAGCTATGACCTGACGCCGGATCCGGAGACGTATGTACACCGGATCGGCCGCACCGGACGGGCAGGAGCCACCGGCACGGCGGTGTCCTTCTGCTCGACGCAGGATCGCGAGAGCCTGCGTGAAATCGAGCGACTGCTCCTCGGGCCGCTGCAAGCCGCGACCGACCTACCGAAGCATGCCAGGCCCGCCTCGCAGAAGCCACGCTCCAACCGCACGCGGACGGACGCACCGCCGATGCCGGAACAAACGCACGGCACCCCGCGCCGCACTTTTGGCTCAAGCCGTTCCCGCCGACGCCGGCCCCGGCATGCCGCATGGTCTCTGCCGTCGAAGGCACCGTCCAAGTAGTAAAGGCACGCCGGTCAAGTCAGGAGTCGACCACGCCAATGTCGGAGAGGCGGAAATTCTCCGCGTTTTTCGATCCGAACTTGGCCGACGCTTGGTTGCCACAGCCGCCTCAGGCGCGGTTGCGGAACCATATCTCCATGCCAGCCAACAACATGTGAGGGCATCACACCGACGCGGCAATCTATCACACGCGAAGGTGTAGCAAATATCCGCACAAGCTCAGTTAGGCCGGTTGCCCATTCTGAATCGATTTGTGCACATTTGTGCACAGGCCATTTTTTGGCGTCGCGCCCGAACTCCAGCGGTGATCAGGAGTTGCAAGCGACCGGGCAAGAACGCGGAGAAGAACGGAGAGGGAGGGATTCGAACCCCCGCTGCAGTGTTAACCGCAGACCGCATTTCGAATGCGGCTCCTTCAGCCACTCGGACACCTCTCCAGAGCGGTAGGCACGCCGCAGGGAGACACGATTCCGATCCACCACGGCGGCGAGCACCACGATAATGTTAATCCACCATCGGCGGAGCCTCAAGATGGAAAGGCGGGAGCTTGGCGGGGCACAGACGTCGCTCGGCAAGGCCGTCAAGAAGCGGGCCACGGGGCGACCAAGCCTCCGGCCGATGGCCGTGACAGAGCGGGTGGCTGCCGGTTGCAGGGAACCGAGGCGAGACGCCACGCCGTGCGGAGACATCGGTTTTTGGCGGTGGCGGCGTGCTCTGCTCGGATGTTCAGCGAGGCGGAGACTGGGCGCCCGACTACTGATCGGGCTCGATGCTCACGGTCAGGCGGCGTGACCGGAATTGTTCCACATAGAGCTCGGCTCGCTCCTGGTGAGTGACCAATAGCAGCGACAAACCGGTGTAGTGGGCCTCAAGCGTCCGCTCAATCGCCTCCTGGATCTTCAAAGGGGTCAGCATCACGATTGACTCGGCCACGTCGTGGATGGAATTCTTGTCGTCGTTGTGCAGTAGGACCTTGAACATCGGCAATGGCCGAGGCTTCACCTCCGCCGGAGCCAAAGCCGCGACCATTCTCGGCGATGCCGCCCTGCGTTTACCCTTGTTCGTGGCCATAACTTGCACTCCCGTGCGTTTCGCGCTCCTATGCCGGTAGTATACGAGCGTCAATTCGTGTCTGGCAAGTCGCCCCACGCCGGACTCACGCCGGCGTCCAAACCCTGGGCAGCGCCTCTGCCTGCTGTCAGCGGACAAGAGCCCCCGGGCCGAGGCCCGTTCCCGTGAATGGGGCTATTCCACCGGCGGAGCCGACAGGTATAATTCCGGATGCTGACGTTCCGCTCGGCGGCGAGTGTGCGTATGGCCAGCGCCGACGCCGGCAATCGGCGGGCATCGCCGCGGGTTGCGGCGGGCGCACGGCGTCGGCTCGGGCAGACTCTCATGGCCAGTCCTCCCACGCATCAACGAGACCCTGCCTCGGACGAGGTCCTGCTCGACGCCGACTTCATGGGCCGGCTGGAACAGCTGGAGATCATCTCCCGGAAGGTTCATGCCGCGAAACAGAAGGGTGAGCGTGTGTCGAAGCGCAGAGGCGAATCCGCTGAGTTCGCCGACTATCGCAACTACGCGATCGGAGACGACCTCCGCCGCATCGACTGGAACATCTACGCCCGTCTGGAGAGACTGTTCCTCAGACTCTTTCTCGAAGAGGAGGAACTGAACGTCTCGATTCTTCTTGACGTCTCCAAGAGCATGGACGCCGGCGATCCCTCCAAGGCCCTGTACGCCAAGCGCATGGCCGCCGCGGTAGCTTACATCGCCCTCTGCAACTACGACCGGGTTAATCTCTGCGCTTACAACGACCGCGTTGTTCACCTCTTCGCGGGCCTGCGAAGTCGGCGGGTGATGCCGCGCGTCGTGCAGGCCTTGCAGGAAACGCCCGTCGCAGGCGGGAGCCACTTGGCCGCCGCCGCCCGGCAGTTTGCCATGCGCCACACGCAGAAGGGCGTGGGTCTGGTCTTGTCGGACTGCCTCGACAAAGGCGGCGTCGAGGAGGGCTTGCGCTACCTGGTCGGGCGGCAGATGGATATTTACGTGCTGCAGGTCCTCAGTCCACAGGAACTGGAGCCGGATCTCGTCGGCGACCTGCGCCTGGTCGATTGCGAGGACGGCGACGTCGCCGAGATCACCGTCAGCCGGCCGCTGCTGGATCGGTACAAGGTCAACCTCCGGGCCTATTGCGAGTCTATCAGGGACTACTGCAGTCGCCGCGGCATCACCTACGTGCTGGCCCCGACGACGCACCCCTTTGAGACGCTGGTTCTGAACTACCTGCGCCAGCGAGGGCTTGTGCGATGACGTTGCTCTCCTGGCAGACTGCCCTCCTCGTCGGCGCGATCGCCATCCCCCTTCTGATTCTCCTGTACTTCCTCAAACTCCGCCGCCGCGAGCAGATCGTTTCCTCGACTTTGCTCTGGAAGCGCGCCGTGCAGGACCTACAGGTGAACGCCCCCTTTCAGAAACTGCGCCGCAATCTGCTGCTTTTCCTGCAACTCCTCGTGCTGGCGGCGATTCTCTTCGGCCTGGCCGGCCCCGTGATGAACTTCACCAAGCGGCCGGAGCGAAACATCGTCTTGCTCGTCGACCGCTCCGGCTCGATGCAAACCATCGAGGCCGACGGCCGCACCCGGCTGGAACACGCCAAGGAGGCAGCCGCCCAGTTCGTCTCCAACCTTCCCGCTCAATCCCGGGCGATGGTCATCAGCTTTGCTGATCGTGCCAACATCGTCTGCGCCTTTACCGACGACAAGCGCCGCCTGGAGCGGCTGATAAGCGACATAGAGCCGACGGACGCCGCCAGCAAGATCGGAGAAGCACTCCAGCTTGCCGTCGCCTATTCAACGAGCCTCGTGGAGGAAACGGGCGGCGGCGTTCCCGAGGCTGCTCAACAAGGCGCCGCCGACATTGAGCTTTTCAGCGACGGCCGGATCGCCGACGCCGATCAACAGTTCGTGACTCGCGGAGAATTGCACTACTACAAGATCGGCGAGGCGGACGACAATCTCGGCATCGTGGCCTTCGATGTTCGCCGCCAGTTCGACAAGCCGGGAATGTTGTCGATCTTTGTTGAAGTCGAGAACTTCAGCGCCCAGCCGAGAAAGACAGATCTCTCCGTGTTGCTCGACGGAAAGTCCCCTGCCGGCCCGGGTTCGGTGAGGGAGATTGCCCTGGGGCCCGCGGTCGCGGCCGGCACTGCCGGCGAGGAGGGGGGGGGGCTCCCTTCCCGTCAGACCGTGGTCTACGAGATGCAGCACGAATCCGGCGGGATAATAGAGGTGAGACTGCACCAAGAAGACGCGTTGGCAATCGACAACCGTGCATTCGCCCCGATCGATCCGCCGCGGCAGGTTCGCGTGCTCGTCGTCTCCGACCGAGACGAGTCCACCTACTTCTTCTTCAGGGGGTTCAAGAACAGCCTTGAGATTGACAACCTCAAGCTGATGACCCCGAAGGAGTACGAAGCCGCCGAGGACTCGGCGCTTACTCTTGACGGCCGATCCTCTTACGACCTCGTGGTTCTCGATGCCCACAGCACCGCCAAACTGCCGCCCGGAAATTACCTCCTCTTTGGCGGCCTGCCCCTGATCGAGGGCGTCGGCTATGCCGAGCCGGACGTCGAGGGCGGCGTATTGGCCGTCTGGAGCGAGAATCATCCCCTTCTTCGAAACGTGCGACTCGAAAACGTCTTTGTCACAAAGTGGAAGCGTTTGCTCCTGCCGGACCACGCAGCCAAACTGGTGGAGGGCGAGGACTCCCCGGTCATGGCACTGCTCGCCGATCCGGGGCATCGCTATGTGATCACCGCCTTCGACCTTCTTGACTCCGATCTCCCGCTGGAAGTCGCCTTCCCGATCTTCCTTCAAAACGCCGTCATGTACTTGTGCGGCGGCGGGCTGCTGCGGGAGGGCCGAATGATCCGTCCCGGCGAAACCGTCGGTCTGCCCGTACCCCCGGGGGCGAGAATCGCCCGGTTTGAGAACCCCTCGGGCGCCGTCGATGAGTTGGAGGCGGGCGGCCGTCAAATGGTCACCTACGCCCGCACGCATCAAGTCGGCATCTACAGGGCCGTCTTTGACGATCAAGCCAGGACCGTCGAGCTTGCCGCCGCCAACCTTCTCGACCCGCTCGAGTCCAACGTTCGCCCGAACGACGCTTTCAGCGTAGGCACCGAGCAGGTCATCGCCGTCGGCGGTTCCAAGAAGGTGAATATGCCCCTTTGGCCCTGGGCAGTTGGCGCGGCCCTTCTATTCCTGCTCGTCGAGTGGTGGATCTATAACCGCCGCGTGATGATCTAGCCCTGCGTGGTCTGGGACGCATCACCGGCTTGTTCAGGGACAAGCACATCTTCTGACCCGCACATTGCCGAATTCACATATGTCCATCAACATGTGGATAGGGCAACTTCCCGACGGAGAAAAAGACGCTGCCTCGGTGGAAACGCGCTTTCATGATGCCTATTCTCTGCCATGCGGTTTTGTGGACGCGAGCATCAAGCCGGGACGCGGCGATTCCGACTCAAGAAGCGGAGTCGTTTGTGGTTTACCGGTGCAGAGGCTCCCGCCTGCGGCTGCGGTGTCCGTCGGCCCTGACCATCGCCTCGCACTTTCGGAACAGGGCGGCCTTGTTTGCGGGTGACCGGGACACGCCGTGCCGTGCCCGGACCTTATCCGAGAACAGGAACCTCGGCGACACACAGCGGAGCGGTGACAGAATAGTGGCATCATTGTGTGGCAGTCTTCTCTGGGGGGAGTTCCTTCAGATGCTCGCGGTGTAAAGTCCGACGCGACAGCGCCGGAGGCCCCCGAGCTTGCATTCGTGATTCGCCGCCGTCAACAACAGAAACCAAGGAGAGACGCGATGAGTTGGTCGATGAGCTACATCCGAAGCGCAACGGTTGGAGAGACAGTGATTAATCAGGGAGGTACCCGGCTGCGGCGCATTGCTGGCGGTCTGATTATGTCACTGGCCGTCCTGCTGGCCGGCTCCGCAACGGCCTTTGCGGGCCCCCAGGATGATCTGCGGGCCGATCTTCTGGCCGTTGCGCCGGCGGGAACCGTCGTGCAAGCCACGCTGGATTACAACGTTCTCGATCTACCCCCGCTGGGCAACGTCGAGAATTACTTCATTCTGGTCGGTATCGACCGAACCGGCGACAACATCATCGACTACGTGCTCTATAACAACATCCCTGGGGCGACCGCCCAGGGTCCGCACCAGTGGACTCAGGATATTCGCCCGGACCTTGACGCCTTGAGTCCCGCGAACAGAATCAAGAACGGCGACAAGCTCGTCGCCCAGCTTGATTGGACCAATCAGGTCAATGAGCTCTTCGGCGCCGGCGAGGGCAACAACGTCGCCGTCGCCACGCCGTTCTACGTGGACATCGTAGCGCAGTCTCTCGTGCTGGATGCGACGAACCAGGCCACGCTGACCTACCTCGTGGACAGCCCCGCTAGAATCCGCGGCTTCCGCATCGAGTTCCACCTCGATGACAACCCTCAGAACGGCGTGTGGGACCCCACCGACTCAACCGTCGCCAGCGTCAACGTCGGCGGCAACCCCGGCATCCGCACCGAAACCGCCGACTTCAGCTCGAATCCTCCCGCGACCGGCCAGATGATCTTCGCCCGCGTGGATACGGACGGCCAAGTCGCCGAGGACAAGGAGGGCAACAACCGCGCCTCCTTCACCAACGCCGCCGGACCGGATCTCGTCGCCGTCTCGCTGAGCTATGATGCCGGCGCGCAGAGCGCCACACTCAGCTACTACGTGGACGCCGCCAACAACGTCGGCCCTTACAATATCGAGTTCATCCTCGATGCTGATAACGACCTCGCCCCCAGCGCTGGTGATATCGTCGTCGGCACTGTCCCAGGCGCCGTCACGCCCGGCGCCCACACTGCCGGCCCGTTCAGCTTCGCGGGTAATCCCCCAGCTTCCGGCCAGCTTATCTTCGCATACATCGACCGACCCGGCGCCGGCGGCAATCCGCCCATCACCGGCCTGGTCGTCGAGACCGACGAGACCGGCAACAACCTCGTCGGCGCCTCGAACGTCTTCACCACAGACCTCGTAGCCCTCGCCCTAACCTACGACTCGAATACCCAAAACGCCTCGTTGGCCTACTCCATCGTCGCTCCCGCTCCGGTGGCGCCCTTCGAGATCAAGTTCTTCCTGGACCGAAACAACAACACAATCCTCGATGGCGGCGACCTTCCCCAGGTAGGCAGCGCCGTCGTGCTGGCCGGCAGCCCGGGCGGCCACGTGTTAACGCAGACTTACGCGGGCAACGCCCCGGCGTCGAATCAAAACATCTTCGCGGTGTTGGATTTCACCGACGCCATCGCCGAGGACAGCGAAGTCAACAACACCGCCATCGGCATTAACAATGAGCCGACGGACCTCGTGGCCATTTCGCTGGCTTACGATTCCAACACCCAGCAGGCGACTCTTAGTTATGCCGTGCAGGCGCCCATTCCTGTTCCCGCATACAATATCGAATTCGTGCTCGACGCCGACTTCAGCGGAACGCCAAGCGTCGGCGATACTTTGGTTGCCACCGTTCCCGGTCAGACGGCCCCCGGCGCCTACGCTTTGACGCAGAGCTTCCTGGCTAATCCCCCTGCCTCCGGCCAATTCGTCTTCGCTTTGATTGACCGCTTACCCGGACCCGGCGGCACCGTCACCGAATCCGTCGAGGTCGCCAACAACCGCGTCGCCACCGCGAATACCGCAACGACGGACCTCATCGCTCTGTCGCTGGGCTACGACCCCAACACGCAAGACGCCACGCTCAGCTATGTTGTGCAAAGCCCGGTCTCCGTCGCTCCCTACTTCATCCGCTTCCTGCTCGATGCGGACAACAGCGGAACCATCACCGGCGGCGACCCTGTCGTCGCCGTCGTCAACGGTAACACCGCCCCCGGGGCGTACGTCGAGACCGCCAGCTTTGCCGGCAATCCCCCGGCATCGGGGCAACTCGTCTTCGCCCAGGTTGATTTCACCTTGGCCGTCACCGAAGCCAACGAGGGCAACAACGTCGTCAGCGCCGCCAATAGCGCGACGACCGACCTTGTGGCCAACCTCTTCGGCTCGCTGACCTACGATTCCAACACGCAGACGGCAACCCTGACATACGACGTGAACAGCCCGACGAACGTCCCCGCCTACTCGATCCTCTTCCTGAAGGACACCGACAACAGTTTCTCCCCGAGCCTCGGCGACACGATCGTCGGCATCCAAGCGGGTAACGTGACGCCCGGCCTGCACAGCACCATCCAGGCCTTCGCGGGCCCCAACGCCCCCGCCTCCGGCCAGGCGATCTTCGCCATCCTCGACTTCCCTCCGCCTTTCGGCGGAAACGTCGCGGAGACCGACGAGTCCAACAACGTTGCGGCAACGATTAACACCGCCACGACGGACTTGCAGGCCCTCTCGCTTACTTATGACTCCAACACCAAGCTGGCCACGCTGGACTACATCATCTTCAGCCCCGGCAACGTCGCCGGTAATGCGATCCAGTTCTACCTTGAGACGAACGGCAACCCTGGCCTCCAAACGGGCGTCGGCGGCGACCAGATCATCGCCGTCGTGCTCGGTGAGGTAAGCCCGGGCGGCCATGCCGCGTCGGCTTCGTACCTCCTCGCCCCGCCGGCCTCCGGTCAGTTCCTCTACGCGACCGTGGACACGGCGAACCAGGTGGCCGAGGCCAACGAGGGCAACAACCTCGCCACCGCCGTCAACTTGACACCGACGGACCTGGTGGCCGTCTCCCTCGCCTACGATTCGAACACCAAGCAGGCCATGCTCAGCTACGTTGTCAACGCCCCGTCCAATGTGCCTGCCTACAACATCGAGTTCTTCCTCGACCGCAACAACTCCGGCCTGCTCGATGTCGGCGACGGCCCGCGCGTCGCCATCATGCCCGGCCAGGTGGCTCCCGGCGCCTACACCGCCTCGGCAAGTTATGCCGGCGCTGGTGATATTCCGGCGTCCGGCCAGTTCCTCTTTGCCGTCATCGACCGTCTGCCCGCTCCCAACGGAGCGGTCGACGAAACCGACAACATCGCCAACAACGTGGCCTCCAGCTCGAATACACTGGGCACGGACTTGGTGGCCAATTCAGTCCAGGTGCTCGTCGACAATCCAAACAATCAAACCACGGCTCGCGTGGCCTATACCATCAACGGCCCTCTGCCGGTCGCGCCGTTCAGCCTCAAGGTAGGCATCGACCGCTACGCCAACGGCACAATCGACGGCGCC
>CAYYBO010000171.1:0-8653 GCA_964470125.1 uncultured Planctomycetaceae bacterium
TTTTCGGGCCTTATGCCTTCGCCGTAGGGTGAGTTATCTGCTCAAACGTCAATAGACGCGCACCAAATCTCCAACTCTTCGCTCACAGCCCCGAAAGCACCGAAACGATATTGCTCTTCGCCGCGCATCGGGCAGGAATCAGCGCGGCCAGCAGGCAAAGAACCGTCGCCAGGACAGCCCCTGCTGCCACCATCCCCCAGGGCACCGCGAACTCCGGATGAAACCCCGACAACAACGTGGTCATGAAATTGCTCGTCCGACCGAGCACGATGCCAAGTGCTAATCCGACGACACTTCCAATCAAACCCAGCACCAGGGCCTCGCCGATCACCATCCGCACCAGTTGCCCGCGGGTGACGCCGATCGCCCGCAACACCGCGATCTGCCTGGCCTGGCTGGCCACGTGGGCCGCCATCAGATTGGCCATCCCCAGCGCCGCCATCACCAGCCCCACCAGCGGGATGGCCGACAGCAGCAGCATCACCCGATTGATATTCTGATCGATCTGATGCTTCAACTCCCGCGCCGTCACGAACGCCTTGGGCGGGTCCTCCAGCCTGCGCAGGATTTCGTTGACCACCCGCTCTTCCGCCCCGTCGCCGGGGATCGGCCCGGCCCCCAAGGCAAACGTCGGACGGCCCTCCGCGGTCGTGCGGGTCACGCCCAAGCTCTGTGCGCTGTCGGATGTAATCCGCGTCGCATCCGCCTCGCCGAAGGCGAAATTGAAGAGCATCAGTTTCCCGTAATCGCGACCGAAAAGGCGCTTGGCATCGGCCAGCGTGCCGATGATCGCCCCCACCGAGTAAGTCTGAAAGTACGTCGTAGCGTTGAAGAAGCTGATGGCGATATCCAGCCCTGGAGAGGCGACCACCCCGGCGACGGTGAACGTGGCCTTCTTCCAGGTGAGGTTCTCTCGCTCAACCCAGATGGTGACCTTGTCGCCCAGCTTCTTCTTCTGCGCCTGGGCGAACTCGCGGGTAATCAGCACGTGCCTGCCCTGCTTAAGCCTGGCCGTCGCGTCCGCTTCGTTGCCCTCGATGTACGCCAGCTTGACGATGGCAAAGCCCTCGTCCGGATCGATGGCCAGGAAGCGGGAAAAGTGATCGAGCCCCGACAGACTCCGCAGGAAACCCGACTTCGGCGGCTTGCGAAGCGAAAAAGGAAAGTCGTCCGTCACCGTGAACTGTGCCACACCCTCGGCGCGACATGCCGCTCGCACCTTGCCCAGCGGCAGCGGCTCGTACGAATAGAGCATGGCGTCGGGGAACTCCTTGGGAAACTGCCAGCCCGCCTTGACCGACTCGCCCCAGACCACCAGGCCGACGATCAGCGACAAGCCCACCATCAGCCCGCAGCAGATGGCCGCCGACCGATACGGGGCCTTGGCCACCTCTCCGCCGAGAAGCTGCGGA
Organism: uncultured Planctomycetaceae bacterium; assembly: GCA_964470125.1. Classification (GTDB taxonomy): domain Bacteria; phylum Planctomycetota; class Phycisphaerae; order UBA1845; family UTPLA1; genus DATKKX01. The sequence goes on from CAYYBO010000171.1 coordinate 1,413, forward strand.
CGCAGACCCAGCATTCTCGCGCTCGCCCACACCACCGGCCGCCCGAGGACGACGATCACCGCCGGCACCAGCAGGGCCGCCCCGCCGTATAACAGAACGAGGCTGGCCACCGCCTTGGCGTCGAAGGTTGCCGCCGACTCCCCGCTCATCCCCCGCTTGACCACCTCGTACCCGCCGATCAAGAGCACCCCCGCAACCGCCACCAGCCAGACCCACCGCAGAAAGCGCCCGCCGGCGTGCACCCGCACGGCCTCCGCCGGTGACACGAACAAGGCACTCGCCGCCGGGGCCGCCGCCCCCAAGAGCGTCGTGCCTATTCCCCCGCCCACGCCCAGGAGCACCCCCCCGCCGCTCACCGCCATTGCCCCCACGTATTCCGGCACCAGCCTCATGGTGAGCCACTGCAAGGCCAAACCGAGGGGCAGCCCCAGCAGCGTCCCCATGACGCCCAACGGAGCGGTCTGCAAGAGGACCATGCCCGCAAGCTGCCGACGAGTCATGCCCACGCAGCGAAGCAGGCCGATCTCGGTGATCTGCTCGGTGAGGCCCATGCTCATCGTCGCCAGGATGATGAAGAAGGCCGTCAGCAGAACGGCACAGGAGAGCAACATCATGATGAACCGCAGCAGCCCCTGGGCGGCCCCTAGCTTCTGGTGCTGCGTCTCTGTCGTCTTCACCTCGACGCGCTCGACCTCCAGCCCCTTGGCCTGCCGCTCCGCGTTGTATTCGCCGACCAGTGCCTGAACCTTCGCCGCCGTCTCGCGGATGCTCGCCCCGCTAGGATCGGCGACGATCACGTCCAGCGACTTGACCTTGCCGGGAAGCCCGCTGACCGATTGCACGTCCACCAGCTTCATCCACACCATCTGGGCTTGGTTGATGCTTGCCCGCCGACGGTCGATGATTCCCACGACGGTAAAGCGGCGAGCCGGCCCCGATCGGGCGTGACGGCGAATCAATACGCTGTCGCCCACGTCGAGTCTCAGTTCCCGGGCCAGCAGCTCCTCCATCACCAGAGCGTCCCGGTCATCGGGCCGCAGGAACCGCCCACGAGCGACCTTGTGCGTGCGGAAGGCCGGCTCTTTTTCAGGAATGACCCCCGTCGCCTCGATCCTGATATACGAGGGCGCCGCGGGAGTGTCGCCCTCTCGACGCAGCGGCTCAGCCCCGGCCGACGGCGCCGGCATCACCTCTACGTACTCGCGGGTGTGAACCGTCGTGTGCAGCACACCGGGCGCCTTCGCGACCCGATCCTCCAATTCCTGGTCAAAGAACGCCCAGACGCCCATTTCCGGCTCGACGATCACGTGGCTCCGGCCGATCCATTCGAGCACGACCTCCGTGACCTTCAGCCGCACGGATTCGTAGCAGCAAGTGACCCAAACCACCACGCCGACGCCCAGGGCGACTGAAAGAACGGCCAACACGGACCTGGCGGGCTTAGTGCGCCAATTCCGCGTAGCGAGCATCGACCAGTGCCGCATCTCCGCACCCGCCCGTCTCGATCACCCCGATGAATCCGCCCGTTTGCAGGACGTGAACCCGATCGGCATACGCCGCCGCCCCCGCCTCGTGCGTGACCATGAGAATGGTCGTCCCCATCTGATCCGACAGATCGCGCAGCAGCTTCCATATTTCCAGCGAGCTGGTGGGGTCGAGATTACCCGTCGGCTCGTCGGCCAGAATCAGAATGGGGTTGTTAATCAGGGCCCGCGCGATGGCCACGCGCTGCTGCTCGCCACCGGACATCGCCGCCGGCCGATGCCTGGCCCGGGCCTCAAGGTGTACCCGGGCGATCAACTCATCCGCCCGCTTGGCCGCCTCGCCCGCCGCCAGGCCGTCGACCAGCAACGGCAGCATCACGTTCTCTCTCGCCGTCAGCGTCGGCATCAGGTTGAAAGACTGAAAGACGATTCCCAAATTGCGTCGTCGGAAGAGCGTCCGCTGCCGGTCGCTCATTTCGATGACGTTTCGCCCGTCGAGCAGGATTCGCCCCGCATCCGGCAGGTCCAATCCGCCGATCATGTGCAGCAGCGTCGTCTTCCCCGAGCCGCTCGCTCCCATGATGGCCACGAACCGCCCGCGCTCCACGGCGAGATCCAGCGCGCCCAAGGCGGTGATGGTCTCCTCGCCAAGGCGATACGTCTTACTGAGGCCTTCGATAACGACGACGTTGGGCATGAGCGGTTGTAGCGCCGATCCTCGCTGGCTATCATCCAAACAGTCTCGGACTCCGCTGAAGAGCCCCGGACTTCAGTCCGGGCGGCCGCCCGATCACGGGTAGCGACTCGCCCGGTAGCGTCGCCCCCCCGTGGGCGACGTGAACCGCGACGCCGCGTCAACTCCCGTTCCACGTCGGCCACGGGGGGCCGACGCTACGGGCGTGAACCAGGGGACGACATCGCCATCATGAGGATCATCGTCACCTCCGATCTTCACTACGACGTCGCCCGCAGCCGCGATCCTGCCCAGGCCCTCGCCCGCGAAATCTGCCGGCTCGGCGGAGATGTCCTTCTCATCCTCGGAGACTCGGCCTCCGCCAACCTCGCGATTCTAGACGAGGCCCTCGGCCTTTTCGAGTCGTTCAAGGGGCTGCGTCTGGCCGTCGCCGGCAACCACGAACTTTGGACCAACGACGGCCAGGACTCGCTCCATCGCTACCAAACGGACTTGGCGGAGGCCTGCCGACGACGTGGCTTCCACTACCTGGACGACTCTCCGGCCCGCCTCGACGGCATCGCCTTCGTCGGAAACGTCGGCTGGTACGACTTCACCTTCCGCCCTTCCGCAATGGGCGTTCCACTTCGATTCTACCAACACAAGGTCGCCCCCGGCGCCGCCGCGTACTACGTCAGGTACAGCCACCTCGTCGAGCGGAAGGACGACGTGCCAGAAGCCGCCTGGGAGATTACCTGCCGATGGATGGACGGCGAGCGAGTCAACCTGCCCTGCAGCGATCTCCAATTCACGCATCTGGCCTTGGACAAGCTCCGCCGGCACCTGACCGAAGTGCATGACGACGCCGAGCAGGTCGTCGTCGGTCTGCACCATCTGCCCTTCGCCGAGCTGGTCCCGAGGGCCCTGATCCCCAGCCTCGAATTCGCCGCCGCCTTTCTCGGCAGCGAGCTGCTTGGCGAGACCTTGCTCGACTTCCCCAAGATCACTCACGCCTTCTGCGGCCATTCCCACCGCGCCCAAACCTGCCGCAAAGGAAGATTGATCTGCACCGCCGTGGGATCAACCTACCGGGAGAAACGTTATGAACTCCTCGAACTGTAACCGCCTACTCGCCTGCCTGGAGCCCGTCCCATGGTCCCCTGTGGCAAAGGCGTCTCGCCTGTGTTCGCACCGCCGAGACGGCGGTGTCGCAGGTCGTTGGGGTAGGCTCCTGGTCCTCGCGATGCTGCCCCTCTCGCTTCGGCCCGCCATCGTTCTTGCCGACCCGCCGAACAACCAAGACTCGACCTCAACCGCCAGGCAAGCCCAGCGGATCACCCCGGCCGTCAAGGTCTTCCAAGAGACCAGCCCCGCCGTCGTCAATCTCTCCACAACCACCGTCGTCACCGTCCGCGACTCTTTCGGCTTCGGCGGCCTCTTCGACGAGATCTTCGACTTTCCCATGGCCCGCCCGCGGCAATACGAAGCCCACAGCGTCGGTTCCGGCTTTGTCATCCACCGCGACGGCTACATCGTGACCAACGCCCACGTGATCGACCGGGCCAGCGAGTGCAAGGTCACCTTCGCCGACGGCACGGAACTGCCCGCCGTCAAGGTCGCCGTCGAACGCCGGGACGATCTCGCCATCTTGAAGGTCGAAGTCGATCCCTCCGAAGGCAAGAAAACCGGCCCTCCCTTCCCCATTGTCAAGCTCGGCCGCAGCGACGACCTCATGCCCGGCGAGACGGTCATCGCCGTCGGCAACCCATTGGGCTACCAGCACACCGTCACCACCGGCATCATCAGCGCCCTCAACCGCGAGCTGCGCTTTGGCAAGAACGTCACCTATTCCGGCCTCATCCAAATCGACGCTTCCATCAACCCCGGCAACTCCGGCGGCCCCCTGCTGAACGTCCTCGGCGAGCTGATCGGCATCAACACCGCCATCCGCGGCGACGCCCAAAACATCGGCTTCGCCATCGCTGTCGATCGGCTGCACGCCTTGCTGCCGGAGATGTTGGACGTCGAGCGGCTCCGTCGAGCCAAGCTCGGCATCCACTTCAGCGGTGAACCCACCGAGCAAGACGTCGCCGGCATCCGCGTCAAACGAGTCGACGCCGGTTCCGGCGCCGCCAAGGCCGGCGTCCGCCCCGGCGACATCGTGACCGGCATCAACGGAAAGCCGACGCCCGACTTCCTGGAAGCCTTCACCCTCCTGGAAGCGGCCCCGCTGGGCAAGGAAATCGCCTTCGACCTGCTCAGCGACGGCCGCAAGCGAAAGACCGTCAAGCTGCCGCTGGAGGAGATTCCACGGCTCGACAGCGCCACCGTCATGTGGGACCGGTTCGGCATTCGCGTTCAGGAACTGACCAGGGCCGACATGACCCGCCTCGGCCTGCGTCAGCGAATCGCCCTGCGAGTCGCGGAAGTCGATCCCCGTTCGCAGGCCGCCCAAGAGGGCGTGTCGCCGGACGACTTGATAACTCGCTTCGGCGGCCGGCCGGTCACCAGCCTCGACGCCCTCGGAAGCCTGCTGGAGCAGGTCAAGCCCGGCGATAGAATCCCCGTCGGCGTCTGGCGCGTCGCCGAGAACGCCATAGTCCAGGTCGAGCTGCCGCTGACGGCCCGGTAGGCCCGCGGCCGCCCACCCTTGAAGCGCCCGGACTTCAGTCCGGGCGGGCCATGAAACGGCGAGCGATGCCTCGCTGGTTGCCGCCGCGGCGGAGCCGACCCTATGCGCATCATCGTCGCTCCCGACAGCTTCAAAGGCGTCCTTGACGCCCGCTCGGCCGCCCAGGCCATCGCCGACGGCATCCACCGCGCCAGGCCACACGCCGAAGTAGCCATTGTCCCAATGGCCGACGGTGGCGAAGGCACGCTCGACGCCCTGCTGAACGCCCTGACCGGCAACCGCCGCGTCGTCCGCGCCACCGGCCCCTTGGGCGACCCCGTAGAAGCCACCATCGGCCTCATCAACCATGCGTCGACCGCGGTGATCGAGCTGGCCTCGGTCGCCGGCTACACGCTCGTGCCGGCTGATCGCCGAGACCCGTTGAAGACCACCACGTTCGGCCTCGGCGAGATCATTCGCACGGTCATCGACTGCGGCATCGAGGAGATCATCATCGCCCTGGGCGGCAGCGCCACCGTCGACGGCGGCGTCGGCATGATGCAGGCTCTCGGCATGACCTTCCTCGACAATGCCGGCCGCGTCATGCCCGCGCGGCAAAAGGGGACAGGCACCTCGCGGGACAGCTTTCTCGTTCGCCTCGGAGATCGTCAGCCAGGAGCCAGTCCCCTTTTGCCGCGCGGCCTCGCCGGCGGTGATCTGCTCAAGATCAGCCGCTTCGCCTGGGACCAACCGCCGGACAACATCGAACACGCCCAGTTCACGATCGCCTGCGATGTGCTCAATCCCGCCTGCGGACCCAGCGGCGCCGCCGCGGTCTTCGGCCCGCAGAAGGGCGCCGACGCTGATGGGGTGCGCCTCCTGGAACAGGGCCTATCGCATTGGGCCGACCTGCTCGAAGGCGCCGGCGGCCGGGTGGTCCGTAATGAGCCCGGGACCGGCGCTGCCGGCGGTGCGGCCCTTCCGCTATTGGCCCTGACCCATGCCGCAATCATTCCGGGCGTCGATCTTGTCAGTGAATCCCACGGGCTGGCCGACATGATCGCCGGGGCTGATCTCGTCATCACCGGCGAAGGCCGTTTGGATCGTCAATCGCTGATGGGCAAGGTCGTCGGCGCCGTCGGCCGCATGTCGCGCGCCGCCGGCGTGCGCTGCGTCGCCCTCGTCGGCACGACCGGCCCCGGGGCGGACGAATGCCTCTCGCTGTTAGACCGGTTCGAGACCCTCGACGCCCCCCTCGACCAGACCGAACGCCGGCTGGCCGAGGCGGCCGAACAACTCGTCAGAGGATTTCCCTGATGCGGAAGTGAGCCCCGCAGGACCGGTCTCCAGGTTTGTGGGGGGTGATCTACTGACCGGCAGGACCGGGCCGAGGACGGCCAGGCTCAGACGGGCGGCGGGGCGGCATGGCCGCGGCATGGGGCGGGCATGTCAACATCCGCCGTGCAGCTCGGCAGGAGCATCGTCGCCGCCTGGTGGTTTGGATCGAAGGCCGCTCTCTCACGGTTGCGGTTCGGAGGGCGGCGGCCGGTTTGTTTGGTTTGTGTCGTTGGCGGAAGCGAGGAGGTTCTTGGCGGCGACGGTTTGGGCGCGGAGGTCGTTGGCGAGGTACTTGGTACACTGGTTGGCGATGGCGAGGAGGCGGTCGTTTTCCTTGGCGAGTTCCTTCTTCTGGAGGTTGTCCAGCTCGGCGGCGTGACGGCCGAGGGTGAGGCGGGTGCCGGCGGTGATCCGCCAGGCTTCGGCGAGACGCTGGATGGTGCGCGCGGAGGCGGCTTCATCAATGACGGCTTCGAGCAGGCGGTGGGCGAGGAGCTGGGGGAGCAGGTCGATCAGGTCGGCGCCCTCGGGCATGGCCAGTTCGGCCTGGTCGAAGGCGGCGGCATGGAAGCGGAGGCGACGGGCATAGCGGTAGAAGGCACTGAAGCTGATGGCGAAGTCGGGAAGGCAGAAGTGTTCGTAGATGGCCCGGTAGGTGGGCGGGGAGCGATCGACGATGGCCTCGTCGATTTGACGGCGGAAATCGGGGGATATTTTCTCGAAGAGACTGGAGTTGGTTTCGATTTTGTCGAGGAGACCGGACTTGTCGCTCATGATTTTCACCTTTGAGGGTTCGGCCAAGTGACAAAAGCCGAAAAAAGCCGAACATCTGAGGCCGCCAGGCGGCGTATTCGCACCGGGCGCGGAGTCTTCGACGACGGTTGTGCCGTCGTTTTGGCACTTTCGGAGCAGTCCGCACAGCGGACCCTACACCCTGAAACGCCCAAACGCCGAGAAGTCGAAACGAGCGCCATGCCCGGCGAATCGGCATTGGGCGAGAGGGCCATCCGCCTTGCCCTTCACAGAGGTACTCTTGCTCAGCGCACCACGGGGGAGAGAGGGTGTTGGCTAAAGACTATAGCATTTCACGATTGCTCGTAGCGTCGGCCCCGTGGCCGACGGGAACACCATGTGC
>CAYYBO010000172.1:0-8645 GCA_964470125.1 uncultured Planctomycetaceae bacterium
ACGAGCACACCTGCATGGTCGATGTCGCCAAGTACTTCATGAACTTCCTCAAGGGCGAATCCTGCGGGAAGTGCTTCACCTGCCGCAAGGGCACGCAGCGGATGTACGAAATCCTCGACGACGTCTCCAGGGGAAAGGCAACGCTCGCGGACCTGGATCTCCTTGAAGAACTGGCCAAGGTGGTCAAGGACACCACCATGTGCGGCCTGGGGCAGACGGCGTCCAATCCCGTTCTGTCCACCCTGCGCTACTTCCGCCGCGAGTACGAGGAGCATATCCACGACCGCAAGTGCCGAGCATTTGTCTGCAAGGACCTGGTCGGTGCTCCTTGCCACGCCGCCTGTCCCATCGATACGGAGGCCTGGCGCTACGTGGCCCACATCGCCCGCGGCGAATATGAAGAGGCCTACCAGGCGATTCGCGAGGCGAACCCCTTCCCATCGGTGTGCGCTCGAGTCTGCTCGCACCGCTGCGAGAGCCTGTGTCGAAGCGGCACGGCGGGCAAGGCGCCCATCGCCATCCGCGCCCTGAAACGCTTCGTCACCGATCGCGTGGACCCCTCGGTGTACAAGCCCAGAAGAAAAAGATTGCCGGGCAAGGACGTCCCCCAGGTGGCGATCATCGGATCAGGTCCGGCGGGGCTGAGCGCGGCCCATTATCTCTCCCTCGCGGGGTACAAGACCACCGTCTTCGAAGCGGACGCCGAGCCCGGCGGGATGCTGATAAGCGGAATTCCGGCGTACCGACTCCCCAGGGACACGCTGCGCAAGGAGATCGAATCACTCTTCGACGAGAATGTGACGTTGAAGTGCAAGTCAGCTCTCGGCAAGGACATGACCATCGATTCACTCTTCGACCAGGGTTTCAAAGCGGTCTTCCTGGCCATCGGGGCCCACAAGAGCCGGGCCTTGAACCTGGAGGGCGAGGACGTGCAGGGAGTCTATCCGGCCATCGAGTTCCTCAAGTCGTTCAACCTCCGCGGCGAGAAACGGGCCAAGGGCCGCGTCGGCGTCATCGGCGGCGGCGACAGCGCTGTGGATGCGGCCGGCGTCGCCCTGCGGCAGGAGGGGGTGGAAAGCGTCACCGTTTTCTATCGGCGAACCCGAGAGGAAATGCCCGCCCAGAAGAAAGACGTTGACTCGGTCATCGAGGAGGGCGTCAAGCTCGAGAGCTTGATGACGCCGGTGAGAATCCTCACCGACAAAGGCCGACTCGCCGGAATCGAGTGCATCAAGAACCGATTGGGGGAGGTCGATGCCGGCGGACGACGAAAGCCCGTTCCCATTCCCGGGACCGAACAGGTCTTCATGCTGGACACCCTCATCGTCACCATCGGGGACGTCCCGGACATCGAGTTCATGAGTTCCATGGGTATCGAGGTCACCAACTGGGGCACCTTGAAGATCGACAAGGCCACGTTGGCCACATCGCGACCCGGCGTGTTCGCCGGCGGCGACGTGGTCACCGGGCCGAATACCGTGGTCGAGGCCATCGCCGCCGGCAAGAAGGCCGCGGTGATGATCGGGCGATACCTCCGCGGCGAGGAACTGAATCAGCCCGGCGAGGCGAAGCTCCCCCGCATCCTCGTCGAACCCGTTCAATTGGGTGACGAGGAGATGACCGAGGCCGACCGCGCTGAGCCGCCCACGCTGCCGGCCGCCACGCGTAGGAAGGACTTCAACGAAGTGGAGCAAACGCTGTCCGTTGAGGACGCCACCAGAGAAGCCCGCCGCTGCCTGCGGTGCGATCTGGAGTTCACGCGGCCCAAGAAGGAGGACGAAGCGGCGGACCTGGCCGCAGTAGGAGGTGCGGCATGATTCCGCTGACCATCAATGGCCTGAACGTCTCCGTCGAAGACGGCTCAACATTGCTCGATGCCGCCCGATTCCTCGGCTTCCCCATCCCGACCCTCTGCCACATGGAGGGCTTGTCGCCCTACGGCGCTTGCCGCCTGTGCGTGGTTGAAATCGGCGAGGGGGCCAAGGCGCGGCTGGTCACCTCATGCACTTATCCCGCCCAGGAAGGGCTCAAGGTGCGCACCGCGTCGGCCCGCGTTGTTCGAGCGCGCAAGATGATCCTCGAACTGCTCCTGGCCTCGTGCCCTCAATCCAAGATCATCCAAGACCTCGCCTCCGCCCATCAAGTGCGGCAGCAGCGCTTTCGCCAGGAGCATGAGGACTGCATCCTCTGCGGCCTGTGCGTGCGAATGTGCGAGGAGCAGATGATGGCCAAGGCCATCGGCTTCCGCGGGCGGGGCGAGACCCGCAGCATCGGAACGCCCTTCGATATCAAGTCGGAGACCTGCCGGTTGTGCGGCGGCTGCATGTATGTCTGCCCCGCCTGCCAGCTCCGCTGTACCTACACTGAACCCGACAAGGCGATCTGCGGCGGCTGCGCCAATCTGAGCCCGCCTTGTGTCGAGAAGGAACAGTTTGACGACATGATGTGTTACATGAATCCCTGCGTCGCTTGCGAGATAGAGAAGAAATAGTAGCCCCCCGGAGGTGTAGACTCGATGTCCATGACATTCTCGAGAGTAAACAGTTCGGCCGCCACGCTGACCAAGAACCGCACTGAAGGGTCGGTCACGCCCAACTCGGGCATGTGCGTCACCTGCGTGGATGGCTGCATCGGCATGTGCGAAATCGGCAAGTCGGCCTATCGCGGGCACGAGGTGATCTACCCGCAGCCTTTCGGCGTGATCACCACCGCCGCGGAAAAAACCTACCCGATCGATTACTCGCATTTCAACATCATGGGCACGGCCGTCGGGGCCCACGGCGTGGAGGCCGACAGCGACAAGGCCATCTTTCCCGCAGTCAAGCTGGAAGTCGCCTTCGGCCATGATCGCGGCGTCCGCTTCCACTACCCCTGGGTCATTCCCGGCATCGGCTCGACCAATATCGCCAAGAACAACTGGGAAGGCCTGGCCATCGGCTCGGCGCTGGCTGGAACCGGCCTGACCATCGGCGAGAACGTGGTGGGCATGGACCCCGAGGCCGTCTTCAAGAACGGCCGCCCCGTCGACACCGTCGACCTGAAGCGGCGGGTCAAACTCTACACCGACTATCAGCGCAACGGATACGGGGCCATCATCGTGCAGGCCAACGTTGAAGACACGCGCCTGGGCATTCAGGAATACGCCATCGAGAAGCTCGGTGTCCAATGCGTGGAACTGAAGTGGGGACAAGGGGCCAAGGACATCGGCGGCGAAGTGAAGATCAACAATCTGAAAAAAGCCCAGATGCTCTACGAGCGCGGTTACATCGTGCTGCCCAACCCCACCGACCCGAACGTCATCAAGGCCTTCGAACGCGGGGCGTTCAAGGAGTTTGAGCGTCATTCGCGCGTGGGGATGGTCAGCGAGGAAGGATTCGCCAAGCGGGTGGAGGAGTTGCGGAAGGCCGGGGCCAAGTATGTCTTCCTCAAGACCGGCGCCTACCGGCCGGCCGATCTTGCCCGGGCCATCCTCTTTGCGGCCAAGTACAAGCTCGACCTGCTGACCGTCGACGGCGCGGGCGGAGGAACCGGCATGAGCCCCTGGCGAATGATGAACGAATGGGGAATGCCGCCGGTCGAGCTGCACTCTTTGCTCCACCAGTATGCCAAGCGGCTCAGCAGCAAATACAAAATCCCCGCGCTGGCGGTGGCGGGCGGCTTCACCTTTGAGGACCAGATCTTCAAGGGCCTCGCCATGGGCGCCCCATACGTCAAGCTGGTCGGCATGGCCCGGGCGCCGATCGCCGCGGCGATGGTCGGCAAGACCATCGGCCGAGCGATCAACGACGGACAGCTTCCCGTGTACGTCGAGCGGTTTGGGAACTCGGTTGACGAGATCTTCGTGACGGCCAGCTCCCTCCGCCAGGAACTGGGCGACAAGGAATTCGAGAAACTGCCGCCTGGGGCCATCGGCCTGTACACCTACTACGAGCGGCTGGCTCAGGGGCTGCGGCAACTCATGTGCGGAAGCCGCAAATTCTCTTTGGAATACATAAGCCGGGACGACTTGGCGGCCCTGACCCGAGAAGCCTCCGAGGTCAGCGGCATCCCCTACATCACTGATGTGGACAAGGGGCAAGTGGAGGAAATTCTGAACGGTTGATGCCGGCGACGGCGACGTGCCGCCGAGCCAGTTTCCGGCTTGAAGAAATCTAAAGGATGTTTCTCCTTGTGCGTGGCCGCATGCGGTCCATAGCGGCCATGTCTTCCTGTATCTGCAGGAAGCGGGCGCCCCACCTCCCTGGTCCGGAGGCGGGGCGCCACGGTTTCATGGCATCTCACGGTTGTTTGTACCGTCGGCCCTCCGCCTGCCCTTTACGCCGCGAAGCGACGTCAAGGGTAGCCGACGGGAAGGCCAAGAGCTTCCGTTTGCAGGACCGCCCGCCGCCCCGGTAACGCCGCGCGCAATCGCGAAATGCTCTGGCCCCGTAAGGCCCTATCCGCGGGACATGTACGACAGGATACGAGATTGATCTTGTCGGTCGACGTCAAACGGCGAATCGCCTCAGCGGGTTCACCTCGTAAGCACCCCCAAGTAAGTTACCTCAACGTGCAGCCGACCACGGTGAATTGGCCGTTGGTGGTCAGCGTCGTGCGGGCAACGCGGACGGTCTGGTCGATGGTGGCCCAGCGGTCGCCGTCCAGGCGGCGGACGTTGAGCACGTCGCCGATCTCCGGGGCGGTTGACTGCAGCGCGAGGAAGCCCATCCCGGAGGCGGCCGTGTCTATCATCCAGCCCTTTTGATCTTCGATCTTGCCCGGCCGCTTCCAGCGGATTGGGTCGTTGGACAAGATTCGCTCTTCTCTTCGTCGCTCCGACGGCTTGTTCGTGTTCATGGTCCGCCGCTCCTTCCAGCCATAACGTTTCTCGGTGACCTGTGGCGACGCCGACTTCGAGGATAGCGGCTGATCTCGCGGTCAGCCATGTTCTTGTGGGCGTAGCGGCCGATTTCCCGGTCGGCCGTCTTCCGCCCGCACCGCCCGTCAGAAGCGCCTTTCACTCCCACGGCCCCAGCGCCGCCTATCTTGGCAGCGGCTCTACAAAGGCCGAGACGACGCGACCGCGCCACAGGCATCCCCGGTGCCCTATATGCGTTCGACGCGACCGCGACGGAAGTTTAGATGTGTAATCCGGTGAGGCCGGCGGGCGCAAGTGAGGCAGACCGCGCCGTCGCGGCAGGTTGTTCCAAGGCGGGTATATCGGTCCTTCGTCGGCGGCTTGCGGCTCGCCGGCCATATCAACAGGCCGGTTCGTCGTTGCGCAGAAGGTCGAGAATATCCGCCGCAGTCCGCTCCAACACCGGGTGCATCAACTTCGGGGCGATTTCTGCCAGCGGTTCCATCACAAAGGCACGCTCGTGCATGAGCGGGTGCGGCAGCGTCAGACTTGACGTGGCGACGATCTCCTGATCATAACAGAGCAGATCCAGGTCGATGGTCCGCGGGCCCCAATGGACGGATCGCTCTCGCCCGAGGGACTTCTCGATCTCCAGGCAGACTTCGAGCAGCCGCTCAGGGCTTAGCGTCGTCCGCACATGGGCGGCGGCGTTGACGTACTCCGACTGGCCTTCCGGTCCGCCGACGGGCTCGGTCTCGTAGAGTTTCGATACTTTGACGACTTCAATGCCGCGGGTGTTTTGGAGGGCGTTGAGGGCCGCGGTGATGTACCGCTCCCGACGGCCAAGGTTGGACCCAAGGCCGATGTAGGCATCGTGCGTTCTGGAAGTCGTCGTCATTAAGCTCGAACCTTCGACATCGTGCAATTGAAGAGCCACGGGCTTCAGCCCGTGCGGTCATCCACCCGCGTGGCACGTTTACTCGCAGCACCCGCGCCGCCCGGACTGAAGTCCGGGGCTCCTCGGGAACCTTCACCAATTCAATCGATTCAGTCGTTCGATCGCCTGGACGATCCGCTCCTCTTCCACCGTCAGGGCGAAACGGACGTAGCCTTCGCCGGCCTGGCCGAAGCCGGCGCCGGGTATGGCCACGACGGCCGCCTCGTCCAGCAGGCGGGCCGCGCAAGCCATCGAGCCATAGCCTGCCGGGCACCGCGCCCAGACGTAGAATGTCGCCGGCGGCGGTGTGACGCCAAAGCCGGTGCGGGCCAATCCCTCGACCAGCACGTCGCGGCGCTGCCGGTACAGCCTGCGGATTTCGGCAACCTCCGGCCGGTCGATGCCCTCGATGGCCGCCAGGCCCGCCTCCTGGATGGCGTTGAAGGCGCCGGAGTCCACATTCCCCTTGACCTTGGCCAAGGCGGCGAGCACCTCGGCGCTACCTGCGGCGAAGGCGATTCGCCAGCCGGTCATGTTGAACGTCTTGCTCAGCGAGTGCATCTCGACGCATACGTCCTTCGCCCCCGGCAGTTCAAGGATCGAGCGGGGCGGGTCGCTCTCGTCGTAATAGACCTCGGTGTACGAGGCGTCAGAGCAGATGATGAAGCCGTAGCGTTTGGCCAATTCAATGCACCGGGCGTAGAAGCTCGTGGAAGCCACCGCCCCGGTCGGATTGTTCGGATAGTTGAGGAACACGAGCGAAGCTTGTCCCAGGATCGCCGGCGGGACCGCGCCCAGGTCCGGCAGGAAGCCTCGCTCGGCGGTCAGCGGCACATAGTGCGGCTTGCCGCCGGCGAAGAGCGTCGCCGCGGCATAGACGGGGTAGCCCGGCGTGGGGATCAGAACGGCGTCGCCGGGATTGACCACGGCAAGCGGCAGGTGACCGAGGCCCTCCTTGCTGCCGATGAGGACAAGCAGCTCCGTCTTAGGGTCCACCCGCACGCCAAACCGCCGAGCCATCCAGGCCGCCGCGGCGTCCTTGAACGCCGGCACTCCGGTGTCGAACGGATAGCGATGGTTCTTCGGATCGTGGATCGCCTTGGCCATGCGGTCGATGATGAATTGCGGCGTGGGCCGATCCGGATCCCCGACGCCGAAGTCTATGACATCCTTCCCGGCGCCGATGGCGGCGCGCTTCTTCCGGTCTATTTCGATGAAGAGATACGGCGGAAGCTCGTCCAGACGTGAAGCACGCTCGAATGCCATTGTTCGCACTCCGTTGCCGGATCGCCGGCGCAGGCGTGGTGATTGATCGGAACACAACCACCGCCCCTCTCGCCGGGGCATTCTACACTATAAGCGCTTGTCGTTTTCACGCTACGGGGAGCTGTCTGAAGGGAGGACTCGCTCCAAATCCTCAATCCGAAATCTGCAATCCGCAATAAAAAAGTGGGCGCCCGGCTCTGTAGGAGGCAGCCAGAGCCGAGCGCCGCTGAGTGTCCCATCCTTGTCAGGTCGATGATCTCTCTACAAGGCCGTAAGTATCGCGGGCGCCAGTAACCCGCACCCCCTTTCGTCCCAGGCTTCGCGTCCTCCGCCCGTCTGCCTGCAAGAGCAAGAGGCGCTGCAGATGAAACCTACGATACACCGGAGCAGCCTGCCAAATGAGAGCATCACATTTTTGCAGGGGGGTATTCAAACGTGATTGCCTGGCTGAAACGACCGGAAATGAACGCATGCCTGGCGCGACGCTCCGCCTGCTATGGGAGCTGCAAGGTCAATTCTCGGCCCATGCCCGGAAACGAGATGGTCATCGTATCCGTCTCCCGTGCCGGGCAGTCGGGATAAGCGTAAAGCCGCAGTTCAACGTCGTCCCAAGCCGGGTCCGAGCACCCTAGGGGCCATTGCCCGATCAGTCGAAAGCGACCGTCCTCGGCCAGCAGCTTCCGGAGCATCTGCCGCGGTGGAGGATCGGCATCGAGGTACGGCGTTCGCGGGAGACGAGATTCGATCAGCACGTGGCGGATGCCGTACTTGTGGAGCAGGGCGAGGATATCCTCCGGCCCGTTGACGAATTGCCGGTAATCGTATTGCTCGCGGGCCGCCCGGGCATACAGCAGCTTGCTGGCCCGCAGAGGGATGAGTGTGCCACGAGCCTTGGTATCGCGGTACACATCGAGAACGAATTGGCCGTCGCGGACCGCATCGACGAGGACCAGGTCGGCGTTGAGATCGACAAGACTGGCAACCGCGGGAGCATAACTAGGCAGCCGTCCGGTCGATTTCGAGAGGGCCAGACCCGCCTGAACGCAGACCAAGAGCGAGAGCAGGAGCGCTCGCCAAGCGTCGCACCGCAAGCCGATCGGCCGCTCGCCGCCGGTCGCCGGGGCCGCAGGCAGGAAGAACCTGACGGCGGCGAACATCAACGGCGGAAGCGAGAAGAAAAAGTATCGCGGTTCCTTGGCGGAGATGACCGTGCTGATCGCCAACCAGGCGCCGAGCCAAAGCAGCATGAGGCCCCGTCCCTTGCGGTCCGGCTCGACGAGGAAGGTGCCCAGCCCCAGCAGGATGATCGGCACCAGCGGCCAGCCGATGATTTCAGGCAGGTGCCTGGGGTAGAAGAGTAAATCCAGCGAAGGCTGAAGCAGGCTCGCCGGCAGGGCGGTGTATCGCCGCGTCAGCAGCCAGTAGCCGGCGACGGCGGTAATGGCGAACAGCATGGAAGCGATGAAGGCGGGCCGCAGAAGGTATACCCGGCGATCAGCGGTCAACAGCGCGTGAACGAGCAGCACCGGCAGTATGAATGCCGCGGTTTGCTTGGTGAGGAAGGCCACAATGACGGTCAAAGCAAGGAGGACGGCCCAGCGAGCC
>CAYYBO010000173.1:0-8644 GCA_964470125.1 uncultured Planctomycetaceae bacterium
CGCCACGGTTTGCATCTCGTAGTACGACTCGGTGCCGATCATCGAGTCCGGTCCAAGTACGCCGATGTTGTTGGGCACGTACATGAACGTTCGGTCGCGATGGCGGCAGCGGGCGGGACGGACAAATACCAGATAGACTCGTTCCAGCATGACCGCGCGAGTCACCAGCACGGGCCGGCGCTCCACGGTCGCCAGGACTGCGATGAGGTCCTCCACGGCCTGGTGGGCCTTGAGAATACCCAATGCCGACGCGGCGTTGCGGACGATCACGTCTTCGTCGGCGGTCAATGCCTCGCGGAACTGCCCGACGACGCGGTCGTCCCTTCGAGGGATCAACTCGATGGCGGCCTGCTTTCTCACTTCCGCGGCGGGGTCGAGCAGTGCGACAACGACGAGGTTCATCGTGGCCTCGTCCTCCTTGAACCGAGCGAGGGCTTCGACCAGCAAACGGCGGGCCGCGACATTGCCGGTGGAGAGCACGCCGGTCAAGCCTGGAATGGCCAAGGGATCGTCGATGGCCAGGATCAGGTCTCGTCCACGACGGAATTCTCGGGAACGTTCGTTGTTGACGGCCAAACGAGCGCGATGAATCGCCTTGATCTTGACGAACCACTGAGCGACCAGCTTCTGGATTAGCTGCTCCTCTTGCTTTGCCTTGCGCTGGGCGTCCAACGCGTCGCGGCTGGGTGCGCTGGTTGTCTTCGCCTTGACCCAGGCGCCGTCCTTGAGGAGGTAGCCCAGGGCTCGGCGGGCCGCGGCGTGATTGGGATCTAGTTTGAGAGCCACCTGCAGGTGGGCCTGTCGTTCGGAGCCCAGCCCCTGCTCACCGCACCATTTGGCCAGCTCGTACTGACCATCTGCGGTGTCCGCGAACTCACCGCGTTTCTTGTCATAGCGATCCCACGGTGAGGGCGCCTTCTCAATCCGCTCGATGTCTGCCTTTTCGATGTCGATGACGCCGCCGATCGTGCGGATGCGGTAGGAATTCTTCCGTTCCTTAACGACTTCACCGTCTATCTTGTCTCCGCGGCGAAGGTGGAAAACGTCTGCTCGGATCGGCCGTGCGAGGAACGCCACAAGAACCAGACCGACCACTCCAGCCCAAGCCCGACCTCGTTTCGTGGCTCCCCTTGGCTTCATGCTCCTGCTCCGACGCATACCCCAGTTGTTCCGCCGTCCCCTCACAAGCGATTATAGACCCTCCCGGAGCCGCCGTGTTCATGGTGTTTCTCGGCGGATCGCGGTCGTCCCGGCTTGCCCTGCCGAGGGACATCCGCTATATCCGTCGCATGCCTGCATTACCGCTGATCGCCGATCTCGCCGGATACCGACCGTGCATTCAGAATCTGCTGACCGATGGCGAGGACGTCAGAGAGTATTGGCTGAGCCTTTTCGAGCGTCACTTAGAGGTCCTTGGCGACCTGCCGGTCGGCGATGGGCGCCTGCAAGATCAGCCGATTTGGGGGGCATTCTGCCGCGACTACCTGGCGGGACTGGAGGACATCCGCCGTGAGCCCGGCCGGCGGGGTCGTCTGACCGTGCTTGAACTCACCCTGTATCGAGAGGAGCAGTTTGCCGCCCATGGCATCGTCGATCCCTTCATCGAGTTGAAACGCCGAGAGACCGATCTGGCCGTCGGGCAGTTCAGGGCTGTCCTAGAAGACCTGGATGCCGCTCCCTGGGCGTTGCGGATCGAGCTCTTGGCACGTGGGCTGATGGCGGGGAATCTTTTCGACATGGGCTCGAAGGCAGCGGTGGACGCCTTCAGCGAGCGAGATTTTGATTTCTTTGCTGCCCGCGACGATGTGCGGCGGCGACCGTGGCCGGTAGATAATCTCGACGAATGGGTCTACCTGTGGGACGGAACTACTCCGGCTTACCGGCAGGCCCTGTTCTTCGTGGACAACGCCGGACCCGACATCGTGCTGGGTGGATTGCCCCTGGCTCGCGAACTCGCCCTTCGTGGCACGCGCGTGGTGCTCGCGGCCAATAGCCAACCGGCCTTGAATGACATCACCGCCGCTGAACTACAGCCGTTGCTCGGCTCCTGCCGCCGCCTGGATGACAGGTTGGATGGACTCGTTCGAGACGGCCTGATCTCGGTCGTGGCATCAGGATGCGGGGCGCCGTTGATCGACCTGGGCGACGTATCCGCTGGGTGCGCCGCGGCCGCGGCCGAGAGCGACCTCCTGATCATCGAAGGCATGGGCCGGGCCATCGAGAGCAACTACGACGCTCCGTTCACCGTGGATGCGGTGAAGCTCGCCCTTATTAAGGATAAAATGGTCGCCCGCGTACTGGGCGTTGAGCTTTTCTCCCCGGTCTTTCGATTCGAGCCCGCGCCGGTGTTAGTCAAGCCGTTCGCCGGTTCGAGTAAGAGGAGCGCTCCTTGAGCCGGTCCGACGAGTCAGAATCTCCTAGCCACTCATCAGCTCTCGTGGCGGAGGGGGTATCCCCCGCTCGCTCGCCGCGCCGCTGGGTTGTGGCCGGCGCCTGCGCGACGGCTTTTGTCGCTAGTGGCTGCGTGATGACCGTAGAGTTGATCGCCGGCAGGCTGATCGCCCCCTACCTGGGCAGCAGCCTGTACACATGGACCAGCGTGATCGGAGTAGTGCTCGGCGGGCTGGCGATCGGCAACTATATCGGCGGTCGCCTGGCCGATCGCTATGCCACCACGCCGACATTGGCCTTGCTGTTCATCCTCTCATCCGCCGGTTGCCTGTTGACCGCCCTGATCAACCGGTGGGTCGGCGACTGGTCCGCCCTGTGGTTCCTTGGTTGGTCCCAGCGAATCGCTGTCCACGTTTTCCTGGCTTTTGCACCCAGCGCTGCAATTCTGGGCACGATCGGCCCGGTGGTGGCCAAGATGGCCCTGAACGAGGGCCGGGCGGTTGGCCGCACGGTAGGCAGCGTTTACGCCTGGGGGGCGGTGGGCAGCATCGTTGGTACCTTTGCCACCGGCTTCTATCTTGTGGCCATCATCGGTGTGTTGCCCATCCTCTACATCGTGGCCGGCGTCTTGGCTTGCATGGCCATGTTCTATGCCGCGAGATACTGGCTGACCTACGCCTGGGCCGCCTGCGTGGTGATCTTTCTGGTGTTCACGGCTGCCCCCTCGCCGAGGCTAAACGCGATGGCGGCGGCTGTGGGCCTGCGGGATCAGGTAGACCCCGAAGTCCTCTTTGACCGCGACAGCCACTACTCCCATGTTCGGGTGGCTCAATCACACGATGTTCCCGGCCTCCGCGTCATGCTCCTGGATAAGTTGATTCACAGTCAAATCAACATGGACAGGCCGAGAGAGCTCATCTATGGCTACGAGCGAATCTACGCTGCGGTGACCGATCATGTTGCCGCGGGACGGCAGGAATTAAGCGGCCTGATCCTCGGCGGCGGGGGATACACCCACCCGCGCTATTTCATGCAGCACCGGCCGGCCAGCCATCTTGAGGTGGTTGAGATTGACCCCGTCGTGACACGGGCGGCGATGGAGGCATTCGGCCTGCCCGAGAATCCGCCGTTCAAGATCATCCACCTTGACGCCCGGCAGCACCTGGTTGATTTGACCCTCCGCAAGCGCGCCGGACGACCGGTCCCGGAGTTCGACCTGGTCTTCCTTGACGCGGTCAATGACTTCAACGTTCCGTTTCACCTGACCACCCTGGAATGTCAGCAACTCGTCGACGGACTCATGAGCCGTGAAGGGGCCTACCTCACCACGCTGATCGACGTGCTGGAGGTGGGCAAGTTTCTCGGCTCATTGCTCAAAACGCGAATGAAGACGTTCGAGCAAGTTCAGTGCTTCTTCGCTGACGACGCAGGGCCGACCCTCGACCCGAGAGCCCGAAACGTGTTCGTTGTTGTCGCCTCTCACCGTGATCTGCGTCTCCAGGACCTTTCAGGCTCGCCCTATTCGGACGAAGTCCGCGGCACGCTGCTTTCTGACGAGCAGGTCGCCGCACTGCTCGACAAAGCCGGCGATAGTCTGTTGACGGACTCCTATGCACCGGTCGACTACCTTTTGTCGGGCGTTGTCCAGCAGGGGGGCAAGGACGCCCATCTCAGGTTCTACAACCGGGGTAACGCCGCAAGCGCAAGGGGAAACTTGCGAGCGGCGTCCCGCGCCTACCGTCGCTGCATCGAACTTCAGCCGGGCTTTCACCTGGCCCACCTCAATCTGGGCAACGTGCTCGTGGAACAGGGAGACCTGCACGGCGCCTTGCAGTCCTTTACCCGCGCAGTCGAACTCCGGCCCGATTGGCCGGAAGCGAGGAACAACGTTGGCAGCGTGTACTTGCGGCTGCACGATTACCAGACTGCGGCAGTCGCCTTCCGGCGAGCCGTTGAAATCGACCCCGACTACGCGACCGGTCACAGCTCGCTGGGCATGGCCTTGGCCAACATGGGCCTAATGGAGGAAGCCCGCTCGGCATTTGAGACAGCCCTCAGACTCCAGCCTGACCACGCAGCGGCCCGGCGGAACCTAGCCATCCTCGAATCGGCGATGCAATCCAGCTCCACCCCCGGCCCCTCGGGCGAGCCCCCCTCGCCCGTGGTCAACCCGTGAATTCAACTTCGCCCGGGTCCGGCGTCAGGTTTGCCTCGAACGCCTGTCGCAGCAGCGTTCGCACCGCTTCTCGGCCGCGGTCGCCGTAATCCAGCGTCCACTTGTTCACATACATGCCGACAAAGCGGTCGGTCAGGTCGCCGTCTAGGCCGCGGCCGAAACGCATGGCGTAGTCCAGGGCCTCGTGCCGATGGGTCAGGCCGTACTCGATGCTGGAGCGGAGCAGGCGGGCCACTTGCTGCATTCGCGGCGGACCGAGGTCCCGGCGAATCACGTTGCCTCCGAGCGGCAGCGGCAGGCCGGTTCGTTCGAGCCACCATTCGGCGACGTCTACCACCTTGTGCAGCCACAGACGCGGGTAGGTCAACTGCGCTTCGTGGATGATGAGGCCCGCATCGGCTTCGCCTGCTGCGACCATGTCCGGGATACGGTCGAACATGACCACGCGGTGTTTGAACGGAACGCCCGCGAGACAGAGCTTCAGCGCGAGGAAGGCCGTGGTCCGCTCGCCGGGGATCAGGATCGCCTTGCCCGCGAGATCGGCGAGGCCCATCGGCGAACGGGCGACGACCATCGGCCCGTAGCCGTCGCCCATGCTGCAACCGCAGTTGAGCAGGGCGTACTTGTCGCGGACGAACGGATAGGCGTGGATGGAGATGGCCGTGACTTCAAGCTCGCCGGCCTCGGCGCGGCGGTTGAGGCTCTCGATGTCGCCCATCTCGTGCGTGAAGCGATACGGTCCCGTGTCGATCTTGCCCTCGGCCAGGGCGTAGAACATAAAAGCGTCGTCGGGATCGGGCGAATGACCAACTCGGATGGGAATGGTGGCGGCCGGCATCTCGGGCGTCCTTGGGGGTTAAGAGCCTATCGCGTTATCCTCTGTGGCACCGGCGTCTCGCCCGTGAACATCGGCGAGACGCCGGTAACACATCAAACGTTCTCCCGTGCGGTTCCACCTAGCAGTCCGTGGCTAAAGGGGACTGGCTCCGAGCCGAAGGGCACTGGCGCTACCGGGAACGGAGTTCCGCGAGGTGCCTGTCCCCTTTAGCCACGGGCTGCTAGGGCTTGGCCGCCTTCTGAAGAAGCTTGGCGACTTCCTCGGCTTCGCTTGGCAAGAAGGACCCATGAATCACGAATCCTTCGGTAAGGACGTCCATGGTTGTGGCGTGCATGACGGCACGATCATCAAGGAACACGCCCATCGGCCTGCCTTGGTGGGCCCGGCTCAGCTTCTCCGACTGCGTTTTGCCGGCGTCGTCCAAGTCCACGCCGATGCCGGCGTAGCCACGAGTGCTGCGGACCACTTGCGCGGTCTTCACTGACCACGGGGGGGCGCCTGGGGCGTGCGTCATCACGTACTCGTCGGCGGTGTGGGCGAGGATGTAGTAATCCTCCCCGCGGCGTTCGACGATCACCGGTAGTGACCTCTGGAGTCGGTCAAACCCGTCCTTTAGGTTGTTGGTTTTGAAGAAATTCGCCGGGTCCTTGATCGCAAACCAGCGGTATCCCGGCTCGTCCTCGAGCAAGAACTCTCCTTGCTGGGTTAATGCCTCGCGATAGTCGTCGAACCTGTAGGCGTCGGGGTCGTTCCTGCCGGCCAGAACGCTGAACTCGAGGACGCCCTTTGGCTGCTCCGCGGCAGGCTGCGTCGTGGCGGTCTGGCTCGAGCTGCAAGAGGCGACGAGCAGGAGGGCCGCCGGCATCGCGGATGGACAGTAAGCTCGCATGATCGAGTTGATGATACCATCGTCCGGGGAACCTTGCGAGATCGCGCGCAGCCGAACAGAACCGCGACTGTAAGGGAGCGGTCACGCCGAGAATGGGCAGGCCGTTGGAATCGCGAGGTAACCGCTCCCTTACGGTCGCGGCTCTGTTCGAATTGCGGCTCTGTTTGGTTCGTCGCCGGGGGCGGTCACTTCTCGTATCGCTTGCGGAATTCCTCCATCTGCTTGCGGCGTTGCTCCTTCTCCGCCTCGTCCATCTTGTTGATGTACCAGCGATGATTGGCGGAGTTCAACACTTCGTCCAGCTTGGCCTGCAGGGCTGCGGCGGTCTCGACCCTCTTGGTCTCCTGCGAAGCTTTGGCCTTGTGGATGAGCTCCTCCAACTCCGGGATGAACTCGGAGTAAAAGTGCTTGGCTACCTCGTAAGTTCCATGCCAATGGGTGTAGTCCGGCCCCATCATGGAGGCGCCGTGCCGAGCCCTCCTGCCTTCATGGTGCCAGATCTCATACCAGACGAAGTCCAGCTTGTTGGAGAATCCCGCGGGCCGCAGCAGCGGCTTGGCCAGGTCGTACAATTCCATCCCCGGCTTGGCGAACTTCTCGTGATAGAGGTCGATCAGGGCGTCGTACTGGACGTAGAAGTTGTCCACCCACTGCTGCTCGTGGCAGTTGCGGCAGACGTCCTTCATGTTCGCCCGGCGGGTTTGCCAGTCAACTGCCGCCCCCGGCAGGCCCATCTTCTTGTCGCTGACCTCCGGGCGGATCGAAATCTCCGGCCGATTGTTCCAGCTTATCCGCAGCCCCACGTCGTGCGAGACCGGCTGCTTCCTGGTGGCGCTCATGTGACAGGTGGAGCAAGTAGGAGCGTGGCTGTAATCCTCGCCGACGATCCACTTCGGCGAGTCCATGCGCAGTTTGTCCTTGTAGGCTCGGAAGGCGATGCCGTGCTTGGACTCGTAGTAGATCTCCATCTGCGGGTGGTCCGGCCCCATGTGGCACTTGCCGCAGTTGTCGGGATTGCGGGCCTGCTCGGCGGAAAAGGCGTGCCGGCTGTGACAGGCGGAGCAGGAGCCTTCCGAGCCGTCGGGGTTGATCCGACCGATGCCGGTGTTGGGCCAGGTGGCGGGGTCGAGCTTGCCGCCGGGCAAGACCTTGATCTCGGAGCCGTGGCACTGCCAGCAGCCGCTGACGGCGGCGGCGCTGACGCCGTTCTGGAAGCCCGGCGTCACCAGACCGCGATTGCCCTCCACGATTTCAGCCAGCGTATTGTCCAGCGAGCCGAGGATGCGGGCCCCCTTGGAGTGGTGCGAGTCGGCGAACTCCTTGGTCTCAGTCGCATGGCAACGGGCGCAATCCCTCGGTGAGACGATGGTGGCGATCCACTGGCCTTCGTGCTTGAAGGCATCCGCTTCGCCCTCCTTGGCCGCGTGGCATTCATAACAGCCGATGTTGCCGCGGTAGTGCTTGCTCGAACCCCACTGCTGGTAGATGGCGGCATTGTCTTTCTTGTGGCAGTCGATGCAGGCCTTGGTTTCAGCGGATAGCTCGTTCAGGCCCCAAGTCTGGGCGGTGGCCGAGATGGGGAAGCCGCAGAGCGCAGTCGTCAGGACCGTTATCGTGAGCACAATGCGTTTCATTGCGATATCTCTCCTTGCAGAAAAAGCCGCCGTGCGAGAAGAAGACCACGGGCTTCAGCCCGTGCGGACACCGGACAGGCTCGGGCTCCGCGCGCAATCGAGCGGCCGCCCGGACTGAAGTCCGGGGCTCTTCAGGGGGGCTCGCGTGATCCATAGAGCCTCTGGTATGTCAACTGGCCGGACAGGACCGGCACGGAAATCCGCACGAAGACCGTATAGAGCAACAGGCCGAAGGCCCAGATGCCCAGGCAAACCATGATCTCGTTCCAGGTCGGCGTGTATTCGACGATCTCGCCGAGGGGCGTGGGGATGAACGCCGGGACGATCAGACCCATTCCTTTCTCGATCCAGATGCCCACGATCGCCAGGATGCAGGCCGCACTGAGGACGCGCAAACCCCGCGAGGCCGGCAGGACGAGTAAGAATGCCGCCACGGCGTTGAAGGCGATGGCCGTCCATATCCACGGGACGAGGGCGGACCGACCGTGCAGGCCATAATACAGATAGCGAGCCGAGGCGACGTGGGTCGAGTCGGTGTAGAACTCGGTGAACACTTCGCAGCCTAAAAGAAAAATGTTGATGATCATGGCGACCTGCACGATCCGCCGGAGGACCAGCAGGGCATCATCGCTGACCCGGTGGGCGGTGTATCGCCGGACGATCTGGAGCGTCAGGATGATGAACGCCGGACCGGCGGCGAACGCGCTGGCCAGAAA
>CAYYBO010000174.1:0-8571 GCA_964470125.1 uncultured Planctomycetaceae bacterium
TCCATCGATGGTATCTACACAAGTCCCGCCAGGCGGTCTTGGCGGTGGCCTTCCTCGCCCGGAGGGCGCGCGATGTTTGCCAGGCGCGGATCGCGCGGCGATTAAGCCCCTGGTTGGGAGCCTTCCTTGATATCTCTCCCCCGCCCGGAGGGCGGACGAGAGCATCGTCCGTCCTCCGGGCGGAGAAAGGTTGGTGGTCGCTAACCAGGGGTCTGCTTCGCCCACTGGCAACCCTCGTTGGCCCTGCCGGGCCGGACTTGCGTAGATGCCTCTGGCTTCCGCCGTGGGCCATCGGTGTGTGCGGGCGGGTGCTCGCTCGCTTTGTCCCCCTCAGTTGCCGCCCCGGAACTCGGCGGAATGCCCTCTCCGGCGTCAGCCCGTTCTACATTCCTCAATCCCTCCATTCTCGATTCCCCTCGGGGTTGAAACGGGGAGCAAGACTAGTCGTATGAGGCGGGCAAAGGTAACGTGGGGCGGGCTGCGCCCGCCGCCGTGGGTGTGCCGCAGGTCACGTAACGACGGCGCCGCCGTCATCGAAGACGCCGCGCGCCATACGCTGACACCGGCCGCACGGCTTGAGATGTTCGGCTTTTTTCGGTTTTTGTCACTTGGCCGAGATTTTCAAGTGTGAAAACGGTGAGCGATAAGACCGCCGTCCGCCGCCAACACGTCAGAAGCCCGCCTGCCGCGGCGCGGCCAGACCGTTCGTAGCGTCGGCACCCGTGCCCGGCGTGCGGTCGCTACGGTCGCGGCGTCAGCCCGTCTTTGCCAATCGGTCGAAGCTCAGCTCGAGGCGGTCTTTTAGGATCTGCATGTTGTCCGGACGGGTGGCACGGTCGGGCTGGCAGCAATCCTCAATGAGCTTCAACACGGTGGAGTCGAGCTTGCTGCTCAGGTCCAGCCCGGGGCTGCGCCAGCGGTCGAGGTTGATTCCGGTCTTGCTGACAGCGGTGGCGTTCAGCTCCGTTTCGACGGAGCGGCCGAGGAAGATGCGGTGCATGGTGGCGCCGAGGCCGAAGACGTCGGTCCGCTGGTCGAGGGCCTGTCGATCCACCTGCTCCTTGGCGATGAAGTCCTTAGTGCCCTGGATGCGTTCCTTGCGGGTGTAGAGCGGGCAGGCCTGGCCGAAGTCGATGATGGTCGGGCGGCCGTTCCTGGCGCAGAGGATGTTTCTGGGTTTGAGGTCGGCGTGCAGGAAGCCGCGGTTGTGCAAATCTTGGAGGCCGTCGGCGGCGTGCCAGAAGATCTTGAGCAGGAGCGTGACATCGGCGGTCTCGGCGAACTTATCAAGGGGGATGCCTTCGACGAAGGCAAGGATGTTGTAGGCCTCGATCGCCCGGAGCTTCCGCTTGACGATGCCGAACTCGACGGACTTGCGCAGGACGGGGTGGTTGTTCTGGACGCCGATGTCGAATTCGTTTCTTAACTGTCGGGTTTGCGACTGCCAGTTGGGAGCATTGGCGGAGACGTACTTCTTGCAGTAGAGCTTGTTGTCGGTCACGTCGCGCATCAGCGAGACCTGCGTGCCGGCGCCGGTGCCGAGGTCTCGGACGAACATCAAGTTTTCAAGGCGTTTGGCCATATCGTGTCGGCGGCGTCGAGTGAGGCCTGAGCAGTCGTGCGCGTGGTCCTGCTTGCTGTAATGACCGATCAGGAGATCGGTCCAACCTTCGGATCGCGGCTGAGCGGGCAACGCTGTAGCGGCGGGCAGACTCATGGCTGCCCACTCACCGCACCGCCCCAGCGGATGAACTTCACACAGGCGCTCGGTGCTCAACGGCGTTGCCGGAGGATCGTCTTATGGTGTTATCGCGTTGGCGGGCGCCCCACTGTTTGTGTTTCCCACAAATCCTTATTACGCGTATTGTGCAGTGAGCGGCGAGCGGGGGAGGCGGGTTGCGTTAGCGATGAAAAGGGGAAGATAACAGTTTCAAACCGTGATACTTCCCTCGCTCCTGCCGGGCTTCACTTCAACTCCAATATAACGGATGGCCAGGTGTCTTGCCAGCACGCGCATCCCAGGTTTGTTGGTGCATTATTTTAGGACCGAGGGGTCTAGTGATGGGGCAATACCGCCCATGCAGGCGCTTGGCGGCCCGGGGAAGCGGGCAGAGTGGCCGGTCATGAGGGTGGTGCCGCCGGCAGGGCGTTCACGATGGCAGCGAGTCTTCGGCCTTGGCCTGTGGCGGCTTCCCGGCCCAGGCTTGGCCGGAGCCCGCCCAGGAGTCGGACGGGGAGATGCAGTTGGGCTGATGCGGTCAGGCGGGTCAGGGCGGCGTTCTCTTGCGGCCGTCAGGGCGAGACGAGATTGGAGCGGTCGACGAATTCGTCGCCGCGGAAGGTAGTGCCGAGGTATGCCTCGCGAACCGTGGGATTGTTGACCAGGGCGTGGGGAGAGCCCTCGGCGATGACTTTCCCCTCGTGGATGATGTAACTGCGATCAGTGACCTCGAGGGTTTGCCTGACGTTGTGGTCGGTGAGGAGGAAAGATATGCCGAGTTCGCGTCTGAGGTGGAGGATTTCTCTCTGGAGATCCTGGACGGCGATGGGATCGACGCCGCTGAAGGGCTCGTCTAGAAGAATGATGGCCGGCTGGGTGATAAGGGCCCTGGCGATTTCGAGTTTTCTGCGCTCGCCGCCGGAAAGGGTCCTGGCTTCCTGTTTGGCGTTGCGTGCCAGGCCGAACTGTTCCATCAATTCGTGGGCCCTGCGTTTGCGCTCGGCGGTGGTGAGGCCGCGGATAAGTTCCAGGATGGCAAGGAGGTTTCGCTCGACGGTGAGGCGGACGAAGACGCTGTTTTCCTGTGAGAGGTAACCGATGCCTTTTTGGGCGCGGCGGTACATGGGGAGGTGGGTGATGTCCTCGCCGTTGAGCAGCACGGCACCGCCATCGGCCTTGATGATGCCCATGGTGATGCGAAAGCTCGTGGTCTTGCCGGCGCCGTTTCTGCCCAAGAGGCCGACAATCTCTCCGCGGTCTACGCGGTAATTGACCTTTTGAACCACGATTCTGCCGGAGTAGGCTTTCAAGAGGTCCCGGGCGTCGAGTAGAGACCGAGCTTGGATCATTGGACAGTTCCGTCCGGTGTTTGGCATCCTGTTGACAAGCTGTTCACGAGCGAGGGAGCATGATAGGCGCAACGGGGGCTTGCGTCACGCGTGCATTCGGGATCGCGGTGGCCGTCCGGCTGGCGGGCCTGGAGCAGTTCGTTTGGATTCTTCGAGTTAACCCTTGTTGGTGTCATATGTTGTGGTTTATCTGGCTGGGAAGGGTCATCGAAATCCGTTTTCGAGAGGCGATGGAGGGTTCGCGGGGACTTCCGGCGGGGGAGGGGCCGGGAGCGTCGCAGCCAACGCTCCGCGGGCGTGTGGATAAAAGTGGTATGAACGAGTGAGTTCTGCAGTTCGTCGGAGGGTGTCGCATTGGGGAAGATTCGCTCTTAGCGAATGATGCGCATCATTCCGACATTTGGGATGACGGCAGGGGTTGCTTGGGAAAATCGGAGGCCGTTTGGCCAGTAGACAAAGAAGGCGCGGCCGATCATCTGGTCGCCGGGCACGGTTCCAAATTGATAGCTCTCCTCTCCCTGCTTGGCGGCCAATCCTGGGCAGACTTTCCACCAGAAACGTGAATCCTTGCTCTGCGGGCTGTTGTCGCCGCAACAGAAGTAGTCCGGTGGACTAGCGCGGAGGAGGATGGGGTTGCGCTCTGTACCCCAGCCTGGATAACCTGCGAACGATTCACTCCGTCCGGGGCCGATGCCAGGGAGGATCGGGAAAGTGTCTGAGCGGTAGTAGACGTCGCGATGCACGGTGAGGTGCCGGATTTCCAAGGGCAGCCCGCGGGAGCCGATCGCTAACTGGGCGAGAGGGCGGGCCTGGCTTTGGTCGCTCGCCGCAGCGAGGAGCTTGGCGATATTCGGCGCGTAGTCAGCGTCGGTGGTGGCCCAGACTTCGTCTCCGTTGATCCGCAGGGCGACGCGGTAGTCGACGTTCTCGAATTCAACGGTGAGCGGGATGTCAGCACGCAGCGGTTCGATGAGCGCGTGGGTCAGGGCGATGGGGAGGCCGCGTTCGCCTGATCTCTTGGTGGGCAGCACGGTACCGTCGGTGCTGAGGGTGATTTTGAACTCTTCGGTCCCCTTTCGGAGGAAGAGAAGCAAATCGCCGTCGCGGGCGAGGGGAGTAACGACAAACCGCAAGAGTACGTCCCCGACATCGCGGGGGGCGGTCATGACGATGGACGAGTCTGGCGTCTTGTTGTAGCCGTAGTGATCCTGGATAGGTTTGCCTTTGAGATCCAGCCAGGTTTCGCGATCATCTCGCGGGGTGCAACGGACGACGGGGGAAGAAGCCTCCCAGACGACGCCGATTTGACTGCTATCCCTCGGTTGCCAAGTCGGCGGCTGGAAGGAGGGGCTTTCCCTCACCAGACTCAAGTCGGGCCGGTAGTCGTGGTCGTAGTGGATCATCCAGAGGGAGTCCTGGGCGGCGCGAGGTTTGCGGTCTATGCGCAGACTGCGGGCCAGGGCTTCCTGTTGTTCATTGCTCAACCGTCGGAAACGGGGGTTGTCGGGGGGCGGGGGTCGGGAGAGGGCCTCGCGGATGTCTTGTCGCACCGCCGAGATAGGAGTGGTATAGACATCGCCATCGATGATCTGGAGGACTTCGCCGGGGAGTCCGAGCAGCCGTTTGATGAAGTTGGTCTCGCCGTCCTCGGGGTCTTTGAAGACGACGACATCCCATCGTTTGGGACCGAGTAGGGAGCCGCCGATGTCGTAGGGCCACTTGAGCACGAGGATGCGATCGCCAGGGTCGGATCTGATGGGACTATCAGCGGGTTTGAGTCGGCCGTCGTTGTAATGGCTGCAATTCGGGCATTTGATTTGTCCGCTCATACCCTGGACGATTCCGACAGCGAAGGGGTATCCGCAAAGCTCACATCGCTGTTTGATGTGCTCGCCGTAAAGGCCGGGGGCCATTGAGCCGGTGGGGATGATGAAGGCTTCAACGACGAAGGCGCGAAAGACGAAGGCGAAGATCAGGGCGAGGATGATGGATTCGATTGTGTCGCGGACGCCGTCGGCCTGGGGAGGGGAGGAGGGCGAGTCCGGACCGGGGTGGGTGGAAAGTCTGGAGCGGGGCGATAGATAGGTCTGTGCGGCCATTTCGCAGAGGTTCCATGTATCGCCAGGCCCGAGCGACCGTCAAAGGCGTCTTGCGATTGCCGGATGCCGGGCGACAAGACCATCATGTTCAGCAAGACCGGGTTGTCTGGTCGTCGTTAATGGCGACGATACTAGCATGAGCGGAATCGGTCAAATGCGCTTTCGGCGTCCGTTGAGCGCCGGGTAGAGGGTGTTTGAGCGGCCGCCGGCTTGCCGCGGAAATGACAGCAAGAACTCGCTGTTTGTGCCCTTCCACGTCGGCCACCGGGGGCGGCACCGCCCCTTGGGGACCTTCCGAGGCGGCGGCGGGTGTGCCACGAGGGTGTGCGGCTGCGTTGCGGGGAGTGAAGGGCAAGGGGTGTTGGGCGTGATGCAGTCAATAAACGATGGGGCGACGATCTCATTCGTGGTGAACCCGATCTCGGGACGGGCCGGGGGGCGACGAGGCGCGGCGGCGAGGCGGGCGGTGGAGATGCTTCGTTGTTGCGTGGAAGAGGTCGGGGGCAAGGTTTGCATGACCGAGACGTCACGAGCGGGAGACGCGGGGGCTGTTGCGGAGCGTGCATGTGTGACCGGGGCGGCGGCGGTGGTCGTGGTCGGCGGGGACGGAACGGTAAATGAGGTGGTGGGTGGCATGACCGGCGAGGGCGTGCCGATCGTCATCGTTCCTGCCGGTACCGAAAACGTGCTGGCCAAGTATTTTGGGATCGTGCCGGATGGCGCATTCATATGGCGGATGCTGCGAGAGGGAGTTGAGGCGCGGATCGATGTGGCGGAGGCAGGTGTGACCGGAGACTCGGGAGAGGCGGTCAATCGCCGATTCATTCTGATGGGAGGAATCGGCTTCGACGCGGCCATTGTGCTGGGTGTCGCGAGACGGCGTCGGGAGATGGTTCGGAGCGGAGGCGGGCGGATCAGCCATTGGACGTACTTGCCGGTGGCTTGGGATTTGTTCTGGCGGTACCGTCATCCTTGGTTGCGCGTGGAGGTTGACGGCGAGTCGATTGAAGCGGGTCAAGCGCTGGTGTTGATTGGAAACGTGCCGCGCTACGCGATGGGTTTGAGGCCGTGGAGAGACGCGCGGGCAGATGACGGATTGCTGGAGATGAGTGTGTTTCCGTGCCGGCGTGGGCTTGACCTGGTTCAGCATTTTTCGGCGACCTTTATTCAGCCAAGAGGGACCGGGCGAGGCGTGATCCGCCGGCAGGGGCGCCGGGTTCGCGTCAGCTCGCCGGAGACGATGGTTCCCGTTCAGGTGGACGGGGACTACGCTGGGTGGCTGCCGGCGGAGTTTGAGTTGAGCGGCGGGAGGGCGAGGTTCGTGGTGCCGCGAGAGATGGCGGAGCGGCAGGCGCGGGGGCAGACAGAGGTACAAAGATGAGAGTTGCTGCGTTGGTCATACCAGCGGTGGCGGTTGCCTTGTGCATGGTTGATGTCGGCGAGGCTCAGCCGGCTGGGGGGCCGGCGGGTCCGGAAAGCATGCCGGCGGCGAGTCAACCGACGAAGACGTTGCCGGTGGTCTCGAACGAAGACCTGGCTGTCTTGGTGAAGATGTCGCGGCGAGCATTCGAGGATGCGGTGGGAGGGATGCCGGAGCGTGGAGTGACGTATCGCCCAGGCTCGCTGGCGGGCTTGTCGGGGACGGTGCATCTCACCATGAGGTCGCAGGGGGTGGCGTTGGTACAGGCTGCTAGTGGAGAGATGGACATTGCCGAGGCGGTGGTCAAGGCGGGGGCGTTAGCAGGTCGGGCGGCGGTGGACAAGAGCCTGAAGTTTCGGAACCGGGGCGAGGAGCTGGGCTTGGAGTTGGAGTGGCTGGGTCCCCGGGAGTATTTGAGCGTCGGGTGCGATGAGGGGGGACGGTGGACCGACAGGCTTCTGCACGCCTTCGAGCCAGGGGGAGAGGGGATCGGCGTTGAGTTTCGAGGCGCCCGCGCGTGGACGCGGCCGAGCGAAATCATCGTGATGAACTACACTCCGGACTTGGCCATCCAGGCAGCGGAGGCGGCCATCGGGCTGACGCACGCCGACAAACTCCGCTTCCGGGACGAGGTCAGATATTTCCGATTTCGGGCATATCATTTATGGCAGCCGACTTCGCGAGCGAAGCCGGTTTTGTTGTTGCGTGGGGCGGCGCTGGTTTCCGCCGAGCACACAGGGGTGGATGACGTCGAATCAGCGGTGCAGCGTATGGGTCGCTATCTGCACTACCGCCAGAACCGCGACGGGTGGTTCTCGCACGAATACCTGCCGACGGCGGATCGATACGGCGAGGGAAACTCAGCGCAGGTGCAGATGACGGCACTGTATGGTCTGGCCGCTTATGCAGCCTGGTCCGGTCGCCCGGATGTCATGGCGGATGCCAAGAAGGGGGTTCGCCGTAGTGCGTTCTTCCTGACGCCGCTCGCGGTGTTGCGCGAGGTCGGCGAGCAAGGGGAAGCGAAGTTCGGAGCGGCCGGGTATGCGGTGGATTTTCCCGGACACCAGAAGCAGTTGGAGTTGTCGGCGAAGATGTTGCTGGCGTTGCTCGAGTTGGCGGGCGACTGGCCGACGGACGCGAGACTCTGGGAGGCTACGAGCTCACAGCCGGCGACCGGGCCCAGCCCGATGAGCGAGGATGAGACACGCGGGATTGCGACGACCGGGCCAGCCGGCGCGGCCTTCGGTGAAATGCCCCCGGGCCGCCGATGGGCTGATCTGACGGTGGGAGGGTGCATCTCCGGGCTGGTGGAAGGCCTATTGGCGTCCCAGCTTGACGACGGGCGGCTGGAGATGGTGCTTGATGGCCAGAATGAGGGGGCATCGGAGGACGTGGGGGCCGCCGGTTGGGCCTTGCTTGCCTTGGCGTCGGCGCACCGCTGCTTCTCGAAGGAGGCGATATCTCCGACAAGCGCGCCGGCAGACGTCCGGACTACCTCGTCGGAGGATGTGCCGGTGAGGATCGAGCGGACGCTGCTTCGGGCGTTGGGTCACTATCAGCGGGTTTGCCGGGGGCCGGTGGAGCCTACGGCGGCGGCTGCCCTGTCCAGGGGGCTGTGCGGGGCTTATGTCTGTACGAATGATGCGCGAGCCAGCGATCTGGCGTTCGAGATTCTCGATCAGTTTGCCGGCGTGCAAGTGACCTCGTCGCGGTGCCCTTGGCCCGAGCTGGAAGGGGCGATCAACGCCCGCCGGGTTGGAGTGATCGGGATCGACACAGCCGCTTACATGAGCGCGGTCGCCGATGGTGCGTTTGTGGCCGAGCGGATCGGCGACAAGGAGCGGGTCAGGAGATATCGAGAGGTTTGCCGGGTGGCCGCGAGGTTCATTCTGCAAATGGAGATTCGGGAAGAAGGGGCTTTTTACATTCGAAGTCCGCAGGACGCTCTCGGCGGCGTCCGGACATCTCCCTGGGATAACCGCG
>CAYYBO010000175.1:0-3789 GCA_964470125.1 uncultured Planctomycetaceae bacterium
CTTCGGCAAACGAAGTTCAGGGCATTGTAACCGTCCGAGTCCGGCGAAGCGCTAATCATACGCCAACAAATAGCACGTTGCTGACCCGGAGCGAGGATTCTCGACGGGCTTGCTTCCTTGCTGTGCGGGCTCACGATTAGTCCAGCAACTCATATAGCCCTTGACCTGAGTAGCACAGCTTGCTCTGTTTACACGAATTGCCCCATACCGCCTGTGGATAGGCAAAGCCGCCTGATGAGATTGGCCGGTGGCACGGTCCATGATGACCTGCGCGCTGAGGATGGTCCCGTGCTCTGAGAACAACTGCTGCAGATCCGCATCGCTGGTGTTGAAGCTCAGATTCCCGACATATAACTTTCTGCCCATGTTTTGAATTCCTGTTCAGATGGGCCGATCAACCCGTTCTTTTGCTTTCAGGGTTGAAATGAAAGGGCTCAACAACTTGGACCAATAGGCAGGGCCAGCGCGAGTTATATCAGGAACGAAAGTCGCTAGACTTGACACGTAGCCTGAGAGCCCGGTCGTCGAACCAATTATTAAGCACTATGAGTGGTGAGATGGAGAAAGTCCAACGCCCCAAGCGAAAGCTCCCTCCTGGCGCGTTTTCAAGCCGGGAGTCACGGTTTTCAGCTCAATAATCAGAATGAAGCACGGGCGCCGTGCCATACGGGCAGTTCATGAAGACGAGCCATCATCACTTCGTAAGACGTGCTGTCATGATCGTTGAAGTCCAGCAGGGCCGACATTGCGGCGATTTCCTGGTGCTCGAGCGGAGCGGCCGGATGGCGTTCGCCGGTCAGGTGCCGGCTGATCGGCTCGAAAAGTCTGCACGCCCGTTTCCATCCGAAGAGATGGCACAGTCCGCCCACAATGTCCCATGACACGGCCCTGGCATCGTCAGGATGCACGGCATCGCCCGATTTATCGACGGCCTCGCAGCCCCGGCACCACCTGGTCTTGTCAGCGAACAGGGCCAGTAGTTTGTCTTTTTCTTCTTGTATCATCGCCCGGCGCCTTTCCCTGTCGCCTGGAGGGTCGCTTCCTCGGTTTCAAGGGCAATAACGCAGACACCGCCATGCTACGCGCGGGAGAGGGTTCCCACGGAGACCGGATGCGACACGCATATCTCGCACATTACTGCGCGTAATTATTATAGCAGCCTTCCTGAACTTGGTCGATGCGTTTAGAGTAAAGCCAGCGGCCATCCTCCCACCTGAGATTCCCGATATGAGAATCGCTCTGGTCAATCCAATCGCCCGTCGTACGCAGGGATACCACACCATTGGCAGCAAGATCCCCCAGCTCACCCTGCAAGTGCTTGCCCAACTCACGCCGCCCGAGCACACGGTCGATCTCATCGACGAGCTCTTCGGCACGGAGTGCACAGATGAACGCCTGCGCCGGGGCAACTATGACTTGGTCGGGCTGACCTCCTACACCAGCGGGGCCACCCGGGCGTACGAGATCGCGGCGCAGTGCCGGAGCGAAAGCATTCCATGCATCATCGGCGGGCCGCATGCCTCGGCCATGCCGGAAGAGGCAAGTCGGCACTTTGATTCCGTCGCCATCGGCGAGTGCGACGACATCTACGCGCAGATCCTCGCGGAAGCCGCCGCCGGCAGGTTGCAGCGATTCTATACCGGCAGCCCGGCTGATCTCGAATCGGGGGGCTATGGCCGGGCTCGGCAGGATCTCCAACCGATCAACGGCGGGTACGATGTGTCGGCGATTCAAATGTCACGCGGTTGCCCGGTGGGTTGCGAATACTGCAGCGTAACCCGATTCAACGGGCCGCACATCCGCCGGCGGCCGGTGGATGAGATCGTCGACGAGTGGTTCTCGACGATTAAGCCGTTCGTGTTCGTAGTCGACGACAACTTCTTCGGCGTGGGCGAGAAGCACGCGGCCTGGACCAAGGACCTGCTTCGCCGGCTGATCATCGAAGGCCACAAGCGAAACCGGCTGGCAAACATGCTCAAGCGGATTCCAGTGCTGCGGCGGCTATTGGGCTATGCCCCGCGGCTGTGGTTCAGCCAGACGACGATCAACATGGGCGACGATCCGCAGGGGTTGGCGCTGGCCCAGGAAGCCGGCTGCGTCGGAATGCTGGTGGGGCTGGAAACGTTCAACGACGCCAACCTAAAGGACTTCCACAAGGGGATCAACCGCAAGAACCTGCAACGCTACCAGACGCTGGTCCGCGGCTTTCATCGTCAGGGAATCTCGGTCTTCGGCGGCTTCATCGTCGGGGCCGATGCCGACGATGAAGACACCGTGGCGTCCACGGCTCTTCAAGCCGTGCAGATCGGTATCGACACGATTCAGATCACCAACCTCACGCCGCTGCCAGGCACGAGGATGTACGATCGCTACATGGACGAGCGGCGGATCTTCGCGACGAATTATCCGCAGGACTGGGAGCGGTATACATTCGTCGAGACGGTCTATCAGCCGCGCAAAATGACCGCCCGGCGACTGGACGAGATGATCTATGAACTGCGGCACCTCGCGGCCCGCGAGCGCTGGGTGTGGAAGCGGACGCTGCGGACGCTCTGGCGGACGCGGAGCGTGCTCACGGCGGGCTTTATTCATGGCATGAACGTCGGTTGGAAGCGAATGGCCGAGGTGCAGGCCCCGCGCGACGCGGAACGGTTCGGGCTGCATCTCATCGAGAGCTTGCGAAGTTCGCGAATCCGCGAGGCATTCAGGATGTTTCAGAGCAAGTGGATTCCAGCGCAGTTGATCGCTCCGAGCGCAACAGCGGCGACGTAAACTCCATTTTGAATCTCAGTTTTGCCGATCGCCGGGAAGGCCTGCCGGTGCTATGGTCCAACAATCGTTACGATCGATCCTTTCGGATCACCCCCCTCCTTGAGGTCCTGCCTGTCCGACTGGGGCACTTCCTCCTAGACCGGCTTGATCACAAGGGCTTGGTTGTGAGGATGTCCGCATGTTCGGCAGCGCGGCTTGACGGCCCGCGGGCCGCGGATGGGCGATCGGCGTCTCGGGCAAACGATGCAGGGCTCCGGTAACGGGCGAGCGATTGTGCTCCAGCAAGACATGCGGGAGAGCCAGACGTGTTAATGAACTAAAAGCACCAAGCCTTCGACGAGGCCCTCGAGTTGCTGTCCATGTTGGCCGAGTGGCCGTGCATCAGCTTTCTGGCGGATCTCCGGGTCGACATGGGCTACGACACACAGGGCCAAGTCGAGGACAAGCTCAGGATTCTCCGGGATCGCGGGTTCAAGATGGAATCGAGCCTCTGCCAGATGGTGGAGCCCGCGGGACGGTGCGGGCGGGCCGCGTGGATCGATTTCGCCGGCAGCAGCCGGGCATCGCAAGCCGCCGAGGCTTACTTCGAAGAGGTGTACACCGGTTCAGAGGAATCCTTCTGACTAGCCCCAGCGGCGGAAACGGCAAGACCACCGTGGCGGCGAATCATCAAAGGCTGCCATCCTGGGGATCGGCATCGGGCTTGAACCCAGGCGAGCAGAGTGACTGGCGCAGGCCAACGACTTCCAGCTCTCCAGGCTGGCAGTCGTGCATGCGGGAGAACTGGACCGGGGCTTGGCAGGCTGCCGGTGAGAGTGGTACAGGAAACCCAAGACCAAGCCGTCGGAGTAAAATAGAGGGGCTTGTTTGTTGGGCAAGGTGGTTTGTGCACCTCGGGCAATGACATCCCGGAAAACCCGGGACCACGACGTTTTCCTACACCCGAGAGGGCCGGCCGAGAGTCGAAACTGCCGCTGGCCTGCGAGGCTTGTTCTTCTTCCGGCCGGTGAGCTTCAC
>CAYYBO010000175.1:3799-8523 GCA_964470125.1 uncultured Planctomycetaceae bacterium
ACTGGAGTTCAGACGTGTGCTCTTCCGATCTTACCTCTTGTCACGCTCAACCACTGGAGTCGTTTGCCTCCCTGGCTTCTGGAGCGACCGCTTCGCTCGCGCGGCAACGATAAGCCCTTGCTGTTCGGGCAGTGTCGCGATCGTTGCGACTCGGGAGTCAGCGACCGGCGCCAAGTCGATGCCGAAGACCTCGGACAGCTTGCTCTCGTCCAGCGTCCGCCTGCTGGCCTTCCGAGCCTTGGTCACGACAGTCTTGGCTGCCTCCTCCGATACCAGTTCCGAATGGTCGACGCCGCGCAGAAGGAACAACAACTCCGGTTTCTCATCCAGTCTCGCCCCGATGCCATACAGCACTGCCGCCACATGCTTGCACATCGTGGCCCAGTCCGGACAGGAACAGTCCAAGCGGATTTCCTTTGGGTGAGGAAAAAGGCCGCGCTCCCTATCGGTGACGACGGCCATCACATGGTCGGAGAGTTTGCCCTGGAGCAGTTCGAGTAGTGAACCGATCTGGCCGGCGCAGGCCCCTTTGACCCGCCTCCATCTCTCCTTCGGCAGCGGTTTGATCACGACCTTGATGCTGTAGATCTCCGAACCGCTGACCTTGGCGACAATCTGGCCCTTCTGCACTTCCAAGTGACAGACCGAGCCGTTCCGCACGTAGGTTCGCCCGCGCGGCAGGCGGTTCTCGTAATCGCTGAACTTCTCCAGGTGTTCGCACCAAGCCCGCCCCCAAAACGTGCGGGCGATCTGTCGCCCCTCGATTTTGATTGGCTGAATGTTGACGCCCTTCTTGCGCAACTTCTCCATCTGCTTCAGGGCCTTCGCACGCCGCTGTGTCACTGACACGTACGGGCGCCATCCCCATTCATATCCATAGGCCATTCGTCAGCTCTCCATCGCTCTGGTCACATCCAATCGTACCAAATCGAGCAACTCACCGTCGCTCATCTCCGTCAACAGCCTTGCGGCACCCCCCTCCAGAACTTGTTCAGCCAAGGCCGTCTTGTCCCGGATCAAGGCGTCGATCTTCTCTTCAATCGTACCCTGACAGAGAAACTTGTGCACCATCACGTTTCGCGTCTGGCCAATGCGAAACGCCCGGTCCGTTGCCTGGTTTTCCACCGCCGGGTTCCACCACCGATCGAAGTGGATCACGTGCGTGGCGGCGGTAAGGTTCAGGCCCGTGCCGCCGGCCTTGAGCGACAGAACCATGAAGGGCGGTCCGTCCTCTCGCTGGAATTCATCCACGACGGCCTTGCGTTTCTTGACCTCGGTACCGCCGTGCAACACCAGACCCGCCCGGCCAAACACCGTTTCCAGGTAGATCCCCAGCGGCGCGGTCATCTCGCGAAATTGAGTGAAGACCAGGGCTTTATCCTGTCGGCCGGCGATTTCCTCGCACAATTCGCGCAGCCGGTGAAACTTGCCGCTGTCTTCTGGAGCGTACCCACCGGACCCCAGCCACTGGTCCGGGTGGTTGCAGATCTGCTTGAAACGTAGGATGAACGCCAGGATGAGTCCGCGGCGGGCGATCCCTTCCTTTTGTTCCTGAAGGGCTTCGCTCAGCTCCCGAACCGACTCGTCGTACAGCACCGCCTGTTTCTTGCTCAGATGGCAGAAGGCCTGTAACTCCACCTTGTCCGGCAGGTCGGCGATGATTGACTTGTCGGTCTTCATCCGCCGCAGGATGTACGGCGAAACAAGCTTGCGGAGCGGGGCGTACTGGTCTGAGCCCCGTTGTTCCAGACTCTTGATGAATCCGCTGAACGTCTTGACCGACCCCAGTAGCCCGGGGCACAGGAAGTCGAAGATCGACCACAGGTCGGACAACCGATTCTCCACCGGCGTGCCGGTGAGCACGATCCGCGCGCCGGCCTTGAGCCGTTTGACCGCCCGACTCTGACGGGCCGAGGGGTTCTTGATGGCCTGGGCCTCATCCAGTACCACCAGCGACCAGTCGACGGACGCCAGCCATTCCTGCCGCCCCAGCATCGAATAGCTCGTGAGGACAGTGTCCGAGTTGGCCAACACTTGCTGGGGGTGCTTGCCGGCTGCGGCCAGTTCGTCCGCCTTGGTCTGCGACGGATGCGCGAACCAACAACGCAACGACGGCGAGAATCTTTCGATTTCCGCCTTCCAGTTGGCCAGCAAAGACGCCGGCAGAACCAGCAAGGCCGGCCGCGGGTTCTCGGTCCGTCGTTGCCGCTTCAGCATGAGCAGGAGCGCGAGCACTTGAATGGTCTTACCCAACCCCATGTCGTCGGCCAGACACGCCCCCAGCCCTAATTCCGTCAGCAGCCACAGCCACCTCACCCCCGTGTGTTGATAGGGACGCAATGTTGCCCGCAGCTCTGGTGGCGGTACGGCGGCGTCGATGCGATCCGGATGCCGAATCCGCCGCAGGCTCTCTTCCAGCCACGGCCCCGCCCGTACTTCCGCCCACGCGGCGATCGGTCCAGCGAAAAGGCCGGCGTCTCCCGAGTCGACGGGTGCGCCGGCGAGGAGCCGCATGCCTTGCAGGAACGACACACCCTCGTGGCCGACCTCCCGCTCCACCCGCTTCCAGTGCTTCAGAGCCTCTTGCAGCTTCTCCCGGTCCACCTCCACCCAGCGACCTTTCAGGAATGCCAGACCGTCCATTCCCTCCAGGATGCTCTGCCACTCTTCCGGCGTGAGTTTCTCGCCTTCGAGGATCAAGTCCACTTGAAAGTCGAGCATGGCGTCGGCGCCGAACTGTGACGGCCTCTTCTTGCCGATGGACACGCCCACCTGCACACGCGGGGCCCGCTTCGCCCACCAGTTCGGCACGCGGACCAATAATCCGCTTGCTTCGAGTAACGGGACGTCGCGCAACAAGCGGTGTGCTTCCGGCGGAGTCCAGGCGAGCGGCTGGAATACCTGGCCGGAGTCCACCAGCTCTTTCACCCATTCACACCGCTCCGCCGCGCGCTGCACCGGCGTAAGCAGACTGACCAATAGTTTGCGGTTCTTCGCCCCAGCGTACTGCTCCAGCGCTTTGCCCAGCGGCTGATACTGCACGCGCCCGCTGTCCAGAATACTTGGGGCGTATGTCGCCAGAAAGGCAAACGGGTACTCGGGGTCCCGTTTGTTCTCCGCCAGGTGAAAGCACACCCGACCCACGCGGTGCCACAACGGGCTCCGCCGCCGCAGCCACTGGCCAAGCCCGCCCGGCTGCACCGCGATCTCGCCACGTACGGCCTCGTCCAATTCTCTCCAGATTGCAGCCAGTGTCTCAACCCGCAGGTACTCTCCCCCGCGCATCGGCGGTGCAGACTCGACCATCTCCGTCAAAACATCATGCGGCGGCTGAAGTGGCTGCCTGAGGTTCTCGCCTGGCTCTGGGATGTGGCACAGCTCCATCAGGTAGCGTTCGCCCAAGCCGCGCCAAAACATGAAGACCGGCGATAGCAGGCCCCGGTTCTCGAGAGTAGCCAAGTGGAACAACAGCTCGCTTTGCCCCTTTTTGAACGCATCGCGAAGTGACTTGGTCAAGGTATCGGGGAGTGTTGCGACAACCTCGTCGGCATCAGCGTGATCGGGGGCAATGGTCTCGGAAAGGACCAGATGCCCAGTCGGTGTCAGCACGATCTCCAGCAACAATGCAGCTCCAGATGGTTGCGCGCAGCATACCCCGTTCTCGACCAATCCTGGGTCGGTATGATACGCGGACACCACCGGCTTCGCCTTGGCCGCGACCTTGGCTCCCCCTACGCCGAATCACAATTCCCGCTGGGGTTTTGTGCACGTTTTGTGCACATCGAAAACGCCACTTGCGCGATTTCGGATCGTGTGGTATACTTTATGCGGATGACAGGCAGGCGTGTAACCTGCTGTTGTCTGCGGCTTTGTGCGCGACCTGATGGTTTGATCGCAAACGCGTGAAGAACGGCGCCCGAGAATCCCTCCCTCTCCGTTTGAGAATCACGATAACTCATTAACCGACAAGGCTGACTCCCTCCCTTGCTCCAGGTCGCAGTAGCATCGCTTAATTCGATCGAAGTCAAGATTGTACACGCCGAGTTCAATTCCATGTCTCTGCTGCTGAAACTCAACGTACGCTGCCACGGCAGCACGTTCCTCGCAGCTCAGACCCAAGATGATCAGTTCTGCCCTGCCTGGCACGATGCCGCACCTGTGCGGAGTGCCACAGCATTGCCACTATGCTGCCGGCTCGAATCGCCGCTGGCAGGGCACCCGATCGGCCCAACAGGATCGAGCCTCGCGACGTCAGACGCCGTCCCAAGAACTACCGGAGATTGACCAAACCGAGGGCAGTGGCCCGAACCATGGCGCATTTCAGCAATGGTTGGTTACATGCCTTTCGGGACGGTGACTTTTTCCAGGAGTGATTTCGACACGGTATCCGGCCTCGCGCAGACCCTGCAATCGGTCAGCGCCACACTCAACAACGGCGGCCCGATGATCGATCTGCTGACGCAGAACGGTTTGATCACTGTTGCCCATCGGTCCCGTCAGCCTCTGGATGTCAGCACCGTAATCAGTAAACCGGATAATTGCACTGAGAAGGACTCATGGTTTGCCTTGGCCGTCGCCAACGCGGGAACCGGCAAGCTCCGCTGGTCTATCGCCGCATACAGATACCCTTGTCGCAAGGCGAGGTGGTTTCCTCAAGTCGTGCTCATGCGTCGATTACGGATCCACTTCTCGACTCCGACGATGAAATAGATGGCCGCCCCCAC
>CAYYBO010000176.1:0-8522 GCA_964470125.1 uncultured Planctomycetaceae bacterium
AGGCCCCTACGTCTTGTGGAAGATCCGTCAGGAGGAACGGCATCTTGCCAACGGATGGACCTACGAGCCGCCGACGTTCTATGAGGTGAATGACGCCGTGAGCCCAAGCGAATACCCCTCGGCTTTGCGCTGTTCGTATGTCACTCCGCAAGTGGGATGTCGACCAGCGGACACCGGCGATTCGGCGCAGGTAGGCGGTTCAGCAACCGGCCGCGCGGGGCAAACAGGACAGGCTCGACGGATGCAGGAGGCGGTCGCAATCGACACGAGCGGTCCGGAGGACTGACCAGCGTCGCTCCGATCAATGGAGGCCCATGATCATGTCGCCGACCCCCGAAGCTCAAGTGCTTCTCGGATGGTTGATCGCCTCGTTGATCATGACGGTCCTCTGGCTGGTTCAGCGAAGGACGGGCAACGCCGGCATCGTGGACGTCGGCTGGGCCGCCGGCATCGGCGTTCTGGGGGTTCTCTTCGCCGCCACCGCTGAGGGCTACCAGAACCGTCGCATCCTGGTCGGCATTCTCATCGGCGCCTGGTCGGCACGGTTGGCGATCTACCTGCTGTCGGACCGCGTTCTCGGGCATCCGGAAGAGGGCCGCTACCTGACCCTGCGGCAGAAATGGGGAGCCGCGGCCAATCGGAATCTGTTCTTCTTCTTTCAGGCCCAGGCCCTCCTCGATGTGTTCTTTGCCTTGCCGATCCTCATTGTCGTGCACCACCCCGTCCTGCGCTGGACAGGGTGGGACCTGGCCGGCGTGCTGATCTGGCTGGTGAGCGTCGGCAACACCGTCCTGGCCGACCGGCAGCTCGCCCGCTTTCGGAAGCAGCCGGAGAACCGCGGCAAGACGTGCCGTGACGGCTGGTGGCGCTACTCGCGGCACCCGAACTACTTCTTCGAGTGGCTGCACTGGTGGTCCTATGTGGCGCTGGCCGTGGGGGCCGGTTACTGGTGGGTCACGCTTCTGGCACCGGCAGTGATGCTGTTCTTCCTCTTCAAGGTAACCGGTATCCCACCGACTGAGGCGCAGGCCCTCGCGAGCCGCGGCGAGGAGTACCGCCGGTATCAGCAGACCACCAACGTGTTCATCCCCTGGTTTCCAAAGAAGGGAAACGAAACGTGATGGACTTCATCGACCTGGCAGAGCGTGCGATCCTGCCCGACTGGCTGATCCGTGTGGGAATCCGCCGGCTGCTGGCGACCCGCCTTCGAGCGGAAGAACGGCGCGACCACCGTTCACCGGGCGAAGCCAGGCGGCAATTCGTCGAAGAACTGCGCCGCAGCCCCATCGCCATTGCCACTGACGCCGCCAACGAGCAGCACTATGAAGTTCCGGCCGAGTTCTTCCGGCGCGTTCTCGGGCCCCGCCTGAAATACAGTTCCGGCTTCTGGCCCCAATCGAGCATGACCTTGCCGGAAGCCGAGGATGCCATGCTCGGTCTCTTCTGCCAACGGGCAGGGATTGTGGACGGGATGGAGGTGCTGGAACTGGGTTGCGGGTGGGGCTCGCTGTGCCTCTGGCTCGCTCAGCGGTACCCGCGATGCCAAGTGCTGGCGCTCTCCAACTCGCGCACCCAGCGGGAGTTTATCGAGTCACGATGCCGGGAGCTGGGGTTGGACAACGTCGAGGTAGTCACGGCCAATGTAGCCGACTTCGGCACGCAGCGACGCTTCGACCGGGTGGTGTCCGTGGAGATGTTCGAGCACGTGCGCAACTACGAGGAACTGTTGCGGCGAATCGCCACTTGGCTGAAGCCAGGCGGCAAGCTGATGGTGCACATCTTCTGCCACGCCCGGTTCGCCTATCCTTTCGAGACCGAAGGCGCGTCAAACTGGATGGGGCGACACTTCTTCACCGGCGGCATCATGCCTTCCGACAGCCTGCTTCTGTATTTCCAGCGAGACCTGGTGCTGGAGCAACACTGGCGATTTTCGGGCACCCATTATGCTCGAACCCTGGAAGCATGGCTCGTCAGGTGCGACCACCAACGCTCGGACTTGCTCAGGTTGTTCGAGGCCGCACTTGGGCCCAAGGAGGCCGCCCGTCAACTGCAGCGGTGGCGCATGTTCTTCATGGCCTGCGCCGAGCTTTTCAACTACCGAGGCGGAAACGAATGGCTCGTTTCCCACTACCTGTTTTCAAAACGCCCGGAGAGAGTCGATCGAGTCTGACTGGTCATCGCCAGAGCGAGGAAATGCCCATGGTCATGTACTACCTGAAACTCTACGCATGCGCGTTTCTTGGCTTCCTGGCGATTGACTTCGTCTGGCTTGCCGTTGTCGCTCGCGGATTCTACGCCCGGCAGTTGGGCTTTCTGCTGCGCGACCAGCCCAATTGGTGGGTGGCCTTCGCCTTTTACCTGCTTTTCGTGGCCGGACTGCTCGTGTTCGCGGTGGTACCCGGTATCCAGGCCGGCTCGCTGCGCAAGGCCCTGCTTCTGGGCGGCTTTTTCGGTCTGGTCACGTACGCGACCTACGACCTGACCAACCTGGCAACGGTCAAGAATTGGCCATGGGTCGTGACACTCGTGGACCTGGTGTGGGGCGCCGTCCTCTCTGCGTCGGTGAGTTGCATCGCATACTTCGCGGGACGCTACCTATTGCAGAGGCCCATCACCCCGACAATGTAGCCAAGTCTGAGTGTCAATCATCCACGGTGAGCTTGATCCCCAGTTGCGAGCAAAAGGTAGTGATCTCGTCGCGAATCGGGGACGGCGGGATGGCGATGCTGCCGGAAGCGGCCTGGCTCTGTTCGAGCCAATGAGCTCCCATCCAGAAAACCTGTTCCTTGGCCGGCAATGCCCGCAAGGTTGTCTTGAGGGCCTCGACGCCATGCAACGTCGACTGTGGCGAGGTGATCTCCTCCAGGGTCTTGATACGATTGGTGCCGACCATCAGTGCGAAGTTCCAGTCCTGCTCGGCAGGCCAGGAGTACAGCTCGTACCCCTTCATGGAGAGCGCCCCCCCGTCCAGGCCCCCATTGCTGACACACCCGGCCAAAGCCACGAGGCACCCGAGGAACGGGCAACCAGTCAGAAAGCACCTCAAGGTGGTACCTCCAGTTGCGACTCGCCTCGCGTCCAAGGAAGGCTGTCGGCGAACCCTGACCAACGAAGCGGCAA
Organism: uncultured Planctomycetaceae bacterium; assembly: GCA_964470125.1. Taxonomy (GTDB): domain Bacteria; phylum Planctomycetota; class Phycisphaerae; order UBA1845; family UTPLA1; genus DATKKX01. Next base: position 3,121 of record CAYYBO010000176.1, read on the forward strand.
GACCGCCCATCCACAGGCCATTTATTGATCGTCCCAAGTGCGTTGTCAAGGTTCGTTCTCCGTCGGGAGACCACGGCTTTCGCCAGCCGTCGCCCGCAGGCCGTCCAGGCTGGCTGCCTCAGACAGGTAGGCGAGCATGGGTGTCACCAGGACCCACTCGATCGCGATGACCGCGAGGCTGACGGCGACGCTGCCGCCGAGTTGCATCGCGCCGAGGCGGTGGCCGCCGTAATACGCGAGCGGCCCGCCGACCGCACCCAGGACCGACGCCAGCCAGTAGCGTCCGCGCAGCCAATCGAGGCAGAAGTGAAGCGTTCCCGCGAAGTTGGCCCACAGGGCCGCCATCCAGATTGGACAGAGCCAATGACCGAAACCTCCCTGCGGAAACGAAAACACGCCGGCCCGATAGAGCCCGCTGTCGATGAGCCAGCCCAGCAGCGTGGCCACAAGGACGAAACGGGCGTGTTTGCCGGGAGCGGGCACGAGCAGAAGTTGCAGGCAGAAAAACATGCCGACGAGCAGCGGGCCTGCGAAGGGCAGGCCCTTGGCCGCGCCCAGGGCACAGGCAAACCACCCCACTTCGAAGCTGACGAAGTTCAGGAGTCGTTTCCATCGGACCATCGAGCCACCCGAACCTTTGCCCACCGCCCTCATGATCCATTGAGCGAGGGAACGATCGACGCCCGCCGACACTCCGGTTTGGTCAGCAGGACCTGCACATCGCCGATCACCCGTTCACGAAAACCGCCTTCACAGTAGCAGAAGTAGAATTCCCAGGTACGCAGAAACTCCTCAGAGAACCCCAGTTTCTCGATCCGGTCGAGGTTTGTGCTGAATCGCTGCCGCCAATGCGCCAGCGTCTCCGCGTAGTGCGGGGTGATGTCCTCCAGGTGAAACAGGCGAAGGTCGGTTACCCGGCCCAGGGACCGACAGATGGCCCCGATCGATGGAAGACAGCCCCCGGGAAAGATGTACCTCCGGATGAAGTCCACCGACCGCCGGTAACGATCGTACCGCTGGTCGGGAATCACGATCGCCTGCAGGAGCATCATGCCGTCGGGTTTCAAGTGATCCGAGCACACGCGGAAGTACGTGTCAAAGTACTCATACCCCACGGCCTCGATCATTTCGATCGAGACGAGCTTGTCGTACGATCCCGTGAGCGCACGATAATCCTCGCAGAGCACCGTTATTCTTTCTCCCAGGCCGGCGGTTTCCACCTGTTTCCGGATGAACTCACATTGTCGCACGGAGATCGTAGTGGTGGTGACCCGGCAGCCGTACTGCTGCGCGGCGTGGATGGCGAACCCACCCCATCCCGAGCCGATCTCCAGCACGTGGTCGTCCGGCTTCAGTTCCAGCTTCCGGCAGATACGGTCGAACTTGGCCACGGACGCTTCGTACAGCGTACTCTCGGCCCGCGGGAATATCGCACAGGAATAGGCCATCGTCCCGTCGAGGAACAGAGAGAAAAACTCGTTGCTCAGGTCATAGTGGGCCGCGATGTTTCGGCGGCTTCCCGACAACGTGTTCCGCCTCAGCAGATGGGCTATCCTGTGCAGTGGGCTGAGCAGCCTTGCCGGCCCGTGCTCCAGATTCGTCGACACCGCGGTGTTCCGGCAGAAGATCCGCACCACGCTGACCAGGTCGTCGCAGTCCCAGTAGCTCCGGATGTACGCTTCCGCCGCGCCAAGACTGCCGCCGAGGACCAGGTGCCGGTAGAAGCGGGGATCGCGGACTCGCACCGTGGTCGTGAGCGAGTGGTCACTGGTTGAGCCGAAGGTCCGATGCTCGACGCCGTCCTCGATCACGAGCCGACCGCTTGCGAGGCTCTCCAGACGCTGCCACACCATGCGGCGAAGAATCTTGTCTTGAAGCCGCTCGGTTGGCTGGGACTTGTGTTGAGCGCCGAAGAGGGTCTTCTTCATGGTTCCTCAGCCTTGGGTACGGTGCGGTACTTCGGATGCGGATAGAACGAGCATTTTTTCCACCACAGTCGAGCCGCCTGCCAGTAGATGGCCTGGCTCACCCGCAGCGTCATCCAGGGGTGGCGCAGCAGCACACGGACCATCGACCCTCGACTCAACTCCCTCCGCTTCAGCACCATGGTTACGTCAAAGAACCGCTGCCCCGCTCTGGAGATGATAATGGACGTGCTTAACCGCGGTCCCGGCCGGCTCAGGTGCCATTCGTAGTCGGCGTCCATGCCCATGAACGGGGACACGTGAAAATCCTTGGGATGGCGGAACTGCAATTGGTGCGGTCCCCCGACCCGGTTGCCCCCCCACAGCACGTACCAGTGCCGCTCCAGCCACGGGGTGTTGCTCACCTCGGCGATGACGGCCTCCACCACCTGTCCGGCAACGTCAAAGCAATAGTACATGCTCAGCGGGTTGAAGTAGTACCCGAAGCAACGCAACAGCGTCAGCAGACGGATCGGGCCGGTCGGCGCCCATCCGGTTCGTTCCTTGACGAGCCCGCGAACGGACTCGGCCAAAGGGGTTGCCGGTCCTCCCAGGTGGTCCTGACGACAAAACGACGCGGGCGCAAACCGGGCGGGGCTCAGGCCCAAGCCGGCCTTGAGCAGCGACGGCAACTCCTCGAGGTCCAGGTACAGGAGATACAGCCCGTAACGGAACACGTGCTCGGCCGGTATCATCCGCCGATGCCGGACATGTCCTGCGTAGATGCAGCTAAGCATGATTCCATCCGCTTGCCGAAGCACTCTCCGACCGCCAAGGCACTTCTGACCCCGTCCTCGTGAAAACCGTACCCCCAGTATGCGCCGCAGAAGTAGGTCCGGTTCTTGCCGTTGATCTCGGGGAAGCGTTTCTGGGCCGCCAGCGCTGCCCGACTGTACACGGGATGATGATAGACGATGCGACGAAGAATCTTCTTGCTGTCGATGGCCTCACAGGCGTTGAGCGTGACGCAGATCGGGTCCGGCGAGGAATGACCCTGGAGGCGATTCAGGTTGTAGGTGAGGACCACCGGCCGACCCTGATCCGCAGGGACGTAGGAATTCCAGGAGGCCCAGGCCCGGCGGCACCGGGGCAGCAACGAAGGATCGACATGCAGCACCGTATCGTTCCGCTGGTAATGGATGGCCGACAGAATCTCGCGCTCGGCCCGCGTTGCATCCGACAGCATCGCCAGCGACTGATCGGCATGCGCCGCCAGGACGACGGCGTCGAAGTCTTCGGGGCCGCCATCTTTCCACGTGACCGCCACCCGGTCTGGATATCGTCGCACGGAGACGACGGGACAGTTCAAGCGAATCCGATCTGCAAACCGCCGCGTGAGTGCCTCCACGTACCGCACCGCGCCGCCCTGCACGGTCTTCCACTGCGGGTGATCGCGTACCGTGAGGAGTCCGTGATTGTTGAAAAAGGCGACGATGAACCGCGCCGGAAACTGCCGGAAGAGATCCGGGGGCGCCGACCAGATCGCCGACCCCATGGGGATGAGGTAGTTCTCGATGAAGCCCCGGCCATAGCCGCCTTGGCTCAGGTACTCACCCAACTCCAGTTCGTAGTCCTCCCCCTTCAGTAACTCCAGCGATCGGCGGTTGAATCGCAGGATGTCCAGCAGCATGCGGTAGAACGACGGACGCACCAGGTTACGGCGCTGGGCAAACAGACCGTTGAGCGAACTGCCCTGATACTCCAGGCCGCTCTGGTCGCACCGCACACTGTAGCTCATGTCGCTTTCCCTTGCGGTCACACCCAGCAAGCGCAACATCTGAACGAAGTGCGGATACGTGCGATCGTTGAAGACCATGAAGCCCGTGTCGACGGCGTAATGCTGCCCGAAGGCCTTGAACGCGACCGTGTTCGTATGGCCGCCTGCGTAGTCGTTGGCCTCGAACACGTGGATGTCATGATCATCCGCAAGCAGTCGGGCTGCGAGCAATCCACTGACACCGGCTCCGACAATCGCGATCTTCATGTAATGCACCATCCAAACGCGGACGGCGTGGACGCCGGCGTTCAACTCTGCGCCAGTTGACGCACCATGCTCAGCGCCTCCGCCACGTGACGATCCGCGGAGAGCTGCGAACTGAAGATGTGCCGGACCACTCCGGCTTTATCGATCACGTATGTTACCCGACCGGGCACAATCCCCAGGGTACGGGGCACGCCGTAGGCTTTACGTAGCGAACCGTCCGTGTCGGCCAGCAGAACGAACGGCAGTCGATGCCCGCTCGCAAAGGCCTGATGGCTTTCGACGGAATCCGAACTCACGCCGATGACCACCGCCCCGGCCTGGACGAAATCCTCATAGGCATCCCGGAAGCTGCACGCCTCCTTGGTGCACACGGGGCTTTCATCCTTCGGGTAGAAGTAGAGCACCACGACCTTCCGGCCCTGAAACTCGGCCAAGCAGACTCGCTGCCCGTCATGGGCCTCCGCGGCGAAAACAGGTGCAGAATCTCCTGCGCGAATCGCCATGATCTTTGCTCGATTCACACCCGTCAGGCTGTTGGCCCATTGGGTATCCCGACTTCACCTGTTCCTGGCTGGGCGGCACGCCCAGCCATCGGGCCAGCCGCTGACCATTGTACCGCCGTATCGCGGCGAAGTCGCTTCATCGCCGATGCCCCTACGCACCCCATCGGTACCAAGAGGCGGGAGGTGGTGGAGGCGCTCGACTCCTGGAATGTGCGGACGTGCATAGTATCCCGCGGGGGCGTGGCGATGTCCTCCTGAAAGTCCTCGGCCTTCTTTCCTTTCGTCTTGGGCACGGACATGGCGTTCTGCCTGGCCGGCTTTCGCAGATGGATGACCTCAGTTGGTCGAGGTGCCGCGGACGTGATGGCAGGAGAAACGTGGAAACTGATGCCGGCGCGGGTGGAACATGCTATCATGTTCAGGGGGTTTGGACGGAGGACAGAGCAATCCGCCGAAGGAGTAACTCTACCCCCGACCCAAGAGCCAAGACGGAATGGTGCACCAAAACCGCTTGGCACTCTTTGCCCGTCCTTTCGGCAATCTCGGGACTGGCAGGATGCGACAGACCCCTCGCGGCGCCATCACCGGCGGCGGCGAGAAAAACCACAACAGGAGACGAACTCCTGCTTACCGATACTCAACCCGGCAATCTTGCTGGCCAGCGGCCAGAGATACGCGTCATGCCGCGGACCACCGACCCAATCCAGAACCGCTTGCGGACATGCAACTCGTTGGCGTGGGCAGAAAATGGCGGGCGGATCCACGGCCGGTTTCGCTGATGCGCTCCCCAAGGCTGGGCGATCCAGCCGAGTCTTTGATAGAATGGGCTCGTAGTAGATGGAGATTGGGAAATGATCACAAAGATGGCGGTTGTCTTATTCGTTGCCGTGCCCGCGTTGACCTGGCCAAACCAGGCCTGTGCGGACCTCAGTCAGCCAGGGCCACATCAGG
>CAYYBO010000177.1:0-8507 GCA_964470125.1 uncultured Planctomycetaceae bacterium
AATGCGATTCGGGCAGCAGGCAGATCACCGCGAGCCAGGGCGTCGCGGGCCGCGTCGAGGTCGCGAGACGTTGAGGATGGCGGGGGCATCGAGGGCGATTCGGCGGCAGCAGCCGGAGTCGGGGACGACTCGGAGGACCGTTCGGTGACGGTTGCGTCGGCGAGCGGCTCGGCCGCCGTTGCCCGGTCCGACAACTTGAGCTTAATCTCGGGCTGTTCCCGGTATGTGCCCGGAGTGTTGACCGTAACGCCATCGGCGGGTTCGCCAGTGATCTGAGTTGAGCCGAGGGACGGCCTGCGGTCTGCGTCGTCCGGGGATCTGTCTTGTGGGATTGCTGATGGGGCGGTCAGGGATTGCTGCTCCTGCGCGGCGGGGAGATTGCCAGGGACGCCGAAACGCCAAGCATAGTAGCCCCACGCGCCCACGGCGATCACAACTCCGATGGCGGGGATAAGCCAGGCAACAGCACGAGCAGGGCGCATAAAACACACAGCCGGGTACTCCTCGTGGCGAATGACCGGCGACAACCTTGGGGCAGTGCGCGGGTCGGCTGGGCCATAGGTTAACAGGGCAGGCGAGGGAATCAACCGCGAGTGTAACCAATGATGTCGGATTGCGGGGCCGGGGGCTTGTACGCTGACGCCTACGGATCAAAGCGGCGGATGCCCTTCTCGGTGACCAGCATGTGGACTTTCATGTCTTGCGGGCCGGCGGGGATGGACCCGACGACCTGATCCTCCATCGCGAAGCCGCAGGCCCGGCCTCTGAATTCGGGCTTGGCCAGGAACCGGTCGTAGAAGCCCCTGCCGCGGCCCAAGCGGTTCCCAAAGGGGTCGAAGGCCAAACCGGGCACGACAACAAGGTCGATCAACTGAATGGGGATGGGTTGGCCGCGGATGGGCTCCCGGAGGCCAAGCAGGTTGTTGGCGACATCCTCATCGAGGTTCTTGATCTCGATGGGAACCATCTGGTGGCTCGCCCAGCTTACCTGGGGGGCGACGATTTTTTTGTGGTCCTGCCAGGCTTGGAGGACGAGCGGAGTGGTGTCCGCTTCCTGGGGCAGCGAGAGATAGACCATCATGATCTGCGAGTTTATGTACTCAAGCTCGTTGAAGAGATGCTTGGCGGCGGCGCGGGAACGTTCCTGCACGGCATCCGGGGGAATGGAGGCCAGGACTGACCGCAGCTTGTTACGGAGTTCTTTCTTCACCGAGCCCTCGTTTGGCGGGTAGCATACGATATGGACTTTGGGTGAGCCTTTCAATAGCATCGTCGAGCGGCATGAGCAAGCTGATGATCGCGGTGGTCTCCTTCCTGGGCGCGGGGCTTCTGTCGGCCCTTGGCACGCTGCTGATCCGGCGATGGTCGGTATCGAGGGGTTTTGTGGACCGGCCCGGGGGACACAAGGGGCACGCGGCTCCGGTTGCCCTGGGAGGGGGCATTGCCTTCACCCTGGCGGTCATTGTGCCGATCCTGGGCGGGGTGTTTGCGGTGCGGCTGTTGGCGGGGACCCCGCCGGCGTGGCTGCCGCAGGAGCTGGCCCTGCATCTGGATGGGATCGTCGCCAAGACGCCGATGGCGCTGGGATTGGCGGCGGCGGCGGCGGCCATGTGTATCCTGGGGCTGGTTGACGATGCCAGGCCGCTGAGGCCGGGGCTGAAGCTGTTCATTCAGTTTTTGATCGTGCTTGGCGTTGTCTCCGTGCTCGACGTGCGGCTGCTGTCGCATCTGCCCTGGCCGGTCTCGGCCGGCTTGTCGATTCTGTGGATGCTGACGCTGACCAACTCGCTGAACTTCCTGGACAACATGGATGGACTGGCGGCGGGCGTGGGCATGATTGCAGCGTCGGTCTTCGCCGTGACGGCGACGGCGGCCGGGCAGTTGTTTGTGCCGACGTGCTGCTGGCTCCTGGCAGGGGCACTGGCCGGCTTCCTGCTGTTCAACTTCCATCCGGCCAGCGTGTTCATGGGCGATGCCGGCAGCCAGGTCATTGGGCTGCTGCTGGCTGTCTTCACCGTTCTGACAACCTTCGCCGATCCGTCGCAGGGGCAGAGGCCCATCGGCGTAATCGCGCCGCTGGTGGTGATGGCGGTGCCGCTGTACGACACAATCAGCGTGTGCCTGATCCGGTGGAGGAGCGGAGCGCCGGTCTGGAAGGGGGACCGCCGGCACTTCTCCCATCGTTTGGTGCATCGGGGGATGGGGGCGCGGAAGGCGGTGCTGGTGATCTGGTTGGCGACACTGGTAACAGCGTTTCCGGCGGTGCAACTTCCGACGGCGAGTTGGCCGCAGGCTTGCGGCATCCTGGCCCACACGATGTTGGTTGTGCTGCTGGTCGCGCTGCTCGAAACCGCGGGACCGAGCGAATGAGCCGGCGACGACCAAACCGGACAACGCAGGCGGAGACCCATGATCCGCGTCGCCCGCTGCTGTCACAGACGGCGGCTTCGTCTGCCTCACCCCCCGGCGCGGTCCTCGACGGCCTGCTGCGGTTCGTCCTGGTGGTCCTCATTCCCTTGCGGGCTGTTGCCTCCGAGACGCATACGTTTGAAGTGCCCCGCTGGCTTCGGTTGGTTGAGGCGCCGGTGGGCGCCGGGCCGGCGACCACCTTTGTGTTCTTTGCCGTGATCCTGGCGGTCACGGCCGTCGTCCTATGGGTCGGCATGCGGAGAGGCACAGCGTATCGTTGGACCGGCCTTGAAGCGGGCGTCGGCCTTTTCATCCTGGCTGCGACGGTGTCGACGCTGCGCGCCGGTCAGAAGCACCTGGCCCTGATCGGCTCGCTCGACTTCCTGGGGTTGCTGCTTTACTGCGTGGCTCTGCGTCAGTTGTTGACTCGGCCATGGCACCTTCGGCTGCTGCTGACCGTCATCCTGGCCACGGGCGTGGTGGTGGTGTCCAAATGCGCCCATCAGCGACTGTACGAGCTGCCGGCCACGATCGAGTACTACGAGGAACACAAGTCGGAGTTGACCGGCGGAGGGGCCGAAGGCTCGGATGCGATATTGCGGGCCGGAGCCCTCCATGATTACGAACAGCGGCTGAAGGCCATGACGGTCAGCGGATACGTGCAGCATCCGAACGTCTTGGCCGGCTACTTGATTCTGGTGGTGATGACCGCCCTGGCCGTGGCGGCGGCCCGCTTGGAGAGGCGCTTGTTGGCGCCGGCGGTTATGCCCCTGCTGCTGGCGGTGGTCGGCGGAGCTATCTTCTTCTGGGCGCAGAGCAAGGGTGCTGCGGCGGCCTGCGGGTTGGCCGGCCTGGTCTGGCTGCTGGGTGGACTGGTGGTCCGCCGTTTTCCGGCGGCGCCGCACGCACGCCTTATCATCGTCTTCTGGGTGACGGCAGCGCTCGGGGCGGCGTCTTTGGTCATGCTCCTGAGGACCCAACCGGAGTCGCTGGGCCGATCGATGTTGTTCCGCTCCATGTACTGGCAGGGAGCGTGGCGGATGATGGTTGACCAGGGGCCGTGGGGCGTCGGGGCCGACAATTTCGGACGCTTCTTTCCCCGTTACAAGTCGGTTGAATGTCCCGAGGATGTGGATGATCCGCATAGTTGGGTGGTCAAGGCGGCGTGTGAACACGGAGTGCTCGGCCTGGCGGCAGTGCTGCTCGTTTTCGGGGGTTTTTCCTGGAGGCTGGCGCGGGGAGGGAGCAAGAGCGAGCAGGCTGTCATGGCGCGGTCGCCGATCGTGGATTGCCCCCCTACAGACCAAGGTGATGGCGGGGGAAGTCCAGCCTGCGCGGGCCGATACGACCTCGGCCATGCACGGCCGGCGTCACGAGGCGGTTCTGTTGTGCTTTGGGTGGGCGGGCTGGGGGCGGCGCTCCTGGCTTGGTGGCTGTGGCTCTGCGCGGGGACGGATGTCAACTATGCGGTCTTCACGCTGGGGGCCGTGCTGTTGCCGTGGTTGGCGGGCTTCGTAGCTATCGCGTTGGAGAGCAGGAACGAGACTCGCTTCTCGGATGAAGGGAGTCCGGCCGCGGTGGGGGGCATTTGCGCGGGGTTGGTCGGCTTTCTTGCTCATGCGGGCATCGACCTGCCGTTGTTCTATCCGGGAGCGAGCGTGACGTTTTTCGCATTGATGGCCGCGGCGGGGGCGCTTCGCGAGCGGCCGAGAGCGGCGGGCAACCAGGCGTCTTTCATTGCTGGTGCGTCGGGCTGGTGGAGCCGAAGGCGCTACGGTCGTTTCTGCTCGGCTGTCGCCGTGGCGGGGGCGGTCGGGGTCGCGGCGGTCTTGCTCTTGTTGGCTCATCCTTCCGGGCGGTTGGCGGCTCTGCTGCAGGCGGCTCGGCGGGAGATGGCTTCTCAGACGACGGTCCCGCCAGACCCGAGCCGCGTTTGGACAACCTATCAGCGTGCTGCCGACTGCTACTCGCTTGACGCCACGGCGCTGGGAGAGTGGGTGGAAGAGTTGATCAGACGTGCGGACAGTTCGTCAACCATAGAGACGGCCTTCTTGCTGGCAGAGGAGTATCAGCGCCGCGATCCTTTCAATTCGGCCTGCTGGCACTATTTGGCCGGGCTGCACTGGACCCGGTTTCGGCTGGAGCATAATCCCGCAGATATGAGGAAGGCGGTTGAAGCGATGCGGGGGGCGGTGGCGGCGTATCCGACTTCGCCGAGCCGGCGGCTGCGTCTGGGCGACATTCTTGAGGAACTCGCCGAGATGGGAGGCTCCGCGGAGGTTCGGCGGGCGGCTGCGACGGAACTGCGAACGGCGCTCGACTTGGACGCGAGGCGCGTCTATGTGTCTAAACCGCACAGGTTGGCGAGCGAGGAACGCACGCTGATTCTTGAGCGGATCAACCGACTCGACCAACCGTAGGAGATGGCGGCCGCGGCGCCGCTGCTGCCGGCCGTGTTTCGCGGGGCGCTCTCGTCGGGTTCCAGCGTGCATCTGGCTGCGTGGAGGGCCGCACGCGACTTGCAGCCCGGTTGCGGCGCATCGCATGCCTTTCGGACTGCTTGACCCGCTTCTGGCGGCTGAGTAATGTTGGCCCGCGGGGGTATGGCCATGAAGTGCGGAAGCCGGCCCGGCCTGTGGCCCACGGCTCGCGCTCAGGCGTCGTCTCGGCGGGAGGTGGCGGTGTGAAGGCGGCGTTGGGGAAGGTTAACCAGGGCGATTGCGTCTTGGGGATGGTGGCGATGACGGCGGGATCGGTCGATCTCGTCTTCGCCGATCCGCCGTTCAACATAGGCTACGAATACGACGCCTACGACGACCGGCAGGACTGCGACAAGTACCTCGACTGGTCGCGGCAGTGGATCAAGGCGGTCCATAGGGTGCTCAAGCCGAACGGGACGTTCTGGCTGGCGATCGGCGACGAGTACGCCGCGGAGTTAAAGCTGATCGCCCAGCAGGATGCGGGCTTCATCTGCCGAAGCTGGGTGATCTGGTACTACACGTTCGGCGTTCACTGCAAGAAGAAGTTCACCCGCAGCCATGCGCACCTGTTTCACTTCGTGAAGGACGAGAAGGACTTCACGTTCAACGTGGAGACGGTGCGCGTGCCGTCGGCGCGGCAGTTGGTGTATAACGACAGGCGGGCCAACCCGACGGGGCGGATGCCGGACGATACGTGGATCGCCGCGCCTCCGATGAAGGACGGATGCCTGCTGCGGCCGCAGGACTTGCCCGACGGCTTTCGGGCCGAGGGCGACACCTGGTATTTCAGCCGGGTCTGCGGGACGTTCAGGGAACGTCAGGGCTGGCACGGCTGCCAGATGCCGGAGCAGCTTCTGGGGCGGATCATCCGCGTGAGCAGCAACGAGGGCGAGACCGTTTTGGACCCGTTCACGGGCAGCGGGACGACGCTGGTCGCGGCGAAGAAGCTCCGGCGGCAGTTCGTCGGTTTCGAGATATCAGAACAGTACGTTGAGCAGGCGCGGGAGCGTTTGAAGGCGGCGAAGGCAGGGGCCAAGCTGGACGGTCCGGAAGAGCCGCTGGCGAGCGCGCCGCCGACGGGTGCGCCGAAGAACGAGCATTACCGACGGCAGTCCCGAAGGCCTCGCCAAGTGGAGACGGGCAGTCTTTTCCCTTGCGGAAGCGACGCGGCGGCATCCGATTAGTCGCTTTTGCCTCGATTACACCGGGGCAGAGGCTTGTGGGGTTCATTCCTCCTCCAGTCCCTCCTCCAGATTCTCCTTGCACACTTCGCGTAGCAGCATCGTCGCGTAGCAGCCGGCGGAGAGGGTGAAGGACAGCTCGATGAACGGACCGTACTCGTCATCGCCGGGTTCGACTGCCAAGTCGAACGGGCGGAAGCGGAGCGGGCGGCGGGCGCCGTGGCACTTCATGCCGCGGAGGCGGCCGAAGTCGTCCATCTTGACTGGCTCGGCCCCCAAGACGGACTCCTCAAGGACGCCGATGTCGCCGGCGGCCTCGGTCATCTTGTAGCCGAAGATCGGGCCGGTGGGGGAAATCTCGAAGCGTTTGGCTCGCTCCATCTCGGCGGCGGCGTCCTCGACGCGGAACACGGCGCCGTTGTCGTGCTTGTAGGCCAAGTCGCCGGGGCGGATCGCGTCGAGCTCGTTGATCCGCGCCGCCAGGACTTTGTTGAAGAGGTACGACTGGTAGGCGTTGACGAAGAACTTCTTGAGGCGCACGTCGACGGCGTAATAGGCCCGCTTGTGCTTGCCGCCGGAGCGGGCCATCGCGTGACAGGCCCGGACGGTCTCGCGCGAGCCGTAGGGCCAGGCCTTGGCGGCGGCCTGGTAATCGCCGGCTTCGTAGAGCTGGCGGGCCTTGAGGACGTCGCCGGTGTCGAAGGGGCCGGGCCGGCCGAGCATCAGGTCAATGACCGTCTTGGGATCGTTTAGGAGTATGGCCCGGCCGATCTCCCAGGAGTCACCGCGGGTGCCGAAGCGCTGCCGGCCGAAGTAGTTGGGCACGCCGCGTGCCACGAGCATGTCGCAGGCGGCGCGGACGTCGCCGAGCCGGGCCGGGTCCACCTCGCGCATCTTGATGCGAAAGCGGTTGCCGTGCAGGTGGCCGATCTTGAGCTTGTTGGTGTGGCGGGACACGGACAGGACGCGAATCCTCGGTATCGAAAGCTGCTTGATCGCCTCCGGATCGGCGTGTTCGATGCTCAGGGTCTGCACGGTCACACCGCGGGCGTCTTTCAGGCCGGCGAAGCCTACGTCGCGGGACAACCGGCCCAGGGCCCGGGCGATGTCGTTGACGGCCCTGAGCGTGGCCAGGCCGCGTTTCTCGATGGTGAAGAAGCAGTGATCCCCTTCGCCGCAGGGCTGATAGGCGGGTATTTCCTCGACGAAGAAGTCCTCGTAGCGGCGTTTGATGGCGGCCGGGACGGGGGCGACTTCGGCGGTGAGATAGGGCAGATTGTCCATGTACGCTTCCTGACGGTATTGCCGCGTCTGCAGGGCGACGCGGAGGTTGTGTCGCCACCCTGATCGGCATTGTGGCGACGAGGATGTCGGGTCTCACGTAGCGTCGGCCCCCCGCGGCCGACGGCGGATGCAGGTATCCCGTCGTTACGATTGCAGGCCTCCCGTCGGCGACGACGCGACGGAGACCAATCTCGCTTCGGACGCCCTTGGTTTTCCCGTCGGCCACGGGGGGGCGAGGCTACGGCAAGCGGCGGTCGCACTAGAAGCTTCACTTGACCCCGGCAATGCCCGATAGTATAGTGGAGTAGTCGGAAATGTATATGCGGCGGACGCGGCGATCGCCGCGGTTCGGACCGCTGGTTGGGCTGATGGCGAAACCCGCCGGGGCGCCTGGAGGCGGGCGGTTTTCGTCATCGGCCCGGCGCGCCGAAACGTGTCGGGTCAAGTCACATGAGCGATGATGAAGCGCTGTCGTGCTGTCAGCATGATCTGCACTACCAGTTTAGAGATCCGAATTTGCTGGTGGCCGCTTTGACTCACGCATCCGTTGCTGCCAGCCGCCTGGCCAGCAACGAGCGTCTGGAATTCCTCGGCGACTCCATTCTCGGGCTGGTCGTGTGCCAGTACCTTTTCGAGCACTACCCGGAGTATCTTGAGGGCGAGCTGACCAAGATCAAGTCATCGGTAGTCTCCGGAAAGACCTGTGCCGAGATCGCCGAGCGGATCGGCTTGACGCAGTATCTCTTCCTCGGCAACGGCATTGCCGCCCGGTCAAGACTGCCGATGTCCGTCTCCGCCGCCGCCCTGGAGGCCCTGATTGCCGCGATCGCCATCGACGGAGGTTTTGACCAGGCCCGCGAGTTCGTTCTTCGTCACATCGTCCACGACATCGAGCGAGCCGTGGCCAGCGAGTACCAGCAGAACTACAAGTCACAGTTGCAGCAGCACGCCCAGAAGGAGTTGGGCGTCACGCCGGTCTATGAGCTGCTCGACGAGAAGGGACCGGACCACAGCAAGTGCTTCGAGGTGGCGGTCTGCATCTCGGGCGAGCGGTTCCCCAGCGCCTGGGGGCCGAGCAAGAAGGAGGCGGAGCAAAAGGCGGCATACAACGCGCTGCTGGCCATGAACCTCGCTCCTGACGAAGAACTTCCCG
>CAYYBO010000178.1:0-8496 GCA_964470125.1 uncultured Planctomycetaceae bacterium
CCAAGCGTGGCCAGGGCGGCGCCGTAATCGGTGTTGTACCCGGAGAGGGCGCCTTCGGGGGAAATGCCCATCGTGTTGACCGCCCCCAGCCGCTCCGCCAGTTCATCCAGGCGGCCTCCGGTTTCTCGCAGGAATCTGGCAGCGTTCTCCTTGTGCGGCACGGTGACACTGAACCCGCGGAAGCCCAGCCAAGGTCGGGCCAGCACTTCCACCACGAACGCCTTGAAAGATTCGTACGAACGGTCAACTCGCAAGGGCAGATACACGGCATTCATGCCGGCTGCGGCGAAGGCGGCGTTGTGTACCGCAGGGCTGAGCGAGTGGCGGACGGGGTCCCCGACCACGCCGTAGACCTGGGTCTGTTCGTCGATGACGTTCCATCGGTACAGGTTCTTCAACTGATCGACGGAAACTTGGCCGGAAGCGGTCTCCATGCCTGCCGACGGCGAAGCGAGCGTGGCGAAGGCGCCGAACTTCTTCGCCAGGACGCGGGAGGGCAGGCCGTCCTCGCCCATGCAGATGATGACGGCGGGGCGGGGGCTGGTCAGCATCAATTCGAAGGCCTCGAAGTTGTCGCGAACGGTTCTGGCCCGCCAGGCAAACTTGGGCACGGCACAACACGGCTCGGAGAGTATCGCCAAGAGGTCGGCATGGAGCTTGGGCGGCCGTCCGTGGAGATCGTGCTTGGAGAGGATGAGCCGGCCGACCCGATGGGGGGCTTCGTCCACGTCTTCCGCCGCGGCTTTGCCGGCTCGCTCGACGGCCAGGTTGATCTTCTGTCGTATGTTGGCTGATCTCTGCCAGGTGGCCCATTCGACGTCGAGGTAATCCGCCAGGGGGCTAAGGGCGATCAGGCGACTGAGCCGCTCGTCGTCGCCCAGGTCCCATTCGCCCCCTTCCGTCGCGGAGCGGATGGTCAGAATGATCGGGCAGTTCGCCTCGCCGTGGAGCAGACAGACGTCCTCCTCGTCGACACCCTCCATCAGGTCCAGCCGAAGCTCGACCATCTCCGCGCCCGCCTCGCGGGCACAGCGGAGTCGCTCGCGGACCTGCTCCGCGGAATCACCGGAGATTGAGGCTATGAGGTAGGTCATGGATAATCGCGTCCTGCCACGACGCACCATTGATCCAGGCAGCCGCCGGCGCTTACACTACCCGCCGACTCGTTCGGCCACAATCACAAGATGCTTGAAACGGAGAATCAAGCATGGACCTGGACCCCGTCTTTCTGGCGAGACTGCAATTCGCCGTCACGGTCGGTTTTCACTTTCTGTTCCCGCCGCTCTCCATCGGCCTGGCCTGGCTGCTGGTGGTGATCGAGGGCCTTGGCTGGCGGCGGAACGACCCGGAATACGCCAGGGCGGGCAAGTTCCTCGGACTCCTGCTGGCTCTGACCTTCGCCGTCGGCGTGGCCACCGGTATCGTCATGGAGTTCCAATTCGGCATGAACTGGTCGGAGTACTCGAAGTTCGTCGGCGACATCTTCGGCGCCCCGCTGGCCGCCGAGGCGATCTTCGCCTTCTTCCTGGAGTCGGCCTTTCTGGGGCTCTACATCTTCGGCCGCGGCCGGGTCTCCAAGGGCGTACACTGGTTTTCGATCTTCATGGTCGCCATCGGTTCAACCATCTCCGCCTTCTGGATACTGGTGGCCAACAGTTGGCAGCAGACGCCGGCCGGCTACGTCTTGCAGAACGGCCGGGCCGAGCTGGCCAGCTTCACCGAGGCAGTCTTCAACCCCAGCATGTTCTATCGCTTCGCTCATACCATGATCGCGTCCTTGGTCGCGGGCGCCTTCTTCGCCGCCGGCGTGTGCGCGTACCTGCTCCTGCGGGGTAAAGAGGTGGCGATCGCCCGCAAGGCCATGACGATTGCAGTGGTCTTCGGCCTGGTATTCTCGATTGCCGCCCTTTGGCCGAGCGGCCATGAGCATGCCCGGCAGGTGGCAAGGACGCAGCCCGAGAAATTCGCGGCCATCGAGGGCCTCTACGACGGACAGACCGGCGCCCCGCTCGCCGTCTTCGGGTTTCCCACCGACAAGCCGCCTGACTTGAAGGCCCCCATCGTCATTCCCCACATGCTCAGTTGGATGGCGTTCGGCGACGTCAATGCCTACATCCGAGGGATCAACGAGTTTCCCGCTGACGAACGGCCGCCCTTGTGGATGACGTTTGTGTCGTTTCACAACATGGTCATCC
The DNA here is from genome assembly GCA_964470125.1 of uncultured Planctomycetaceae bacterium. Classification (GTDB taxonomy): domain Bacteria; phylum Planctomycetota; class Phycisphaerae; order UBA1845; family UTPLA1; genus DATKKX01. The sequence continues at coordinate 2,196 of CAYYBO010000178.1, forward strand.
TGGGACTCTACTTCATTCTGCTGATGCTCGCGGGGGTTTGGCGACTGCGAAGCGGCGCCTTGTGGACCAGTCGAAGACTGCTGCGGCTGATGCTCTGGTCCATCCCGCTGCCGCTGATCGCCTGCCAGTTCGGCTGGGTGGCGGCGGAGGTGGGGCGGCAGCCGTGGATCGTCTACAAGATTCTGCGCACGGCGGACGCGGCGTCGCCAACGGTTGGCGCCTCGGAGATACTCTTTTCCCTCATCCTCTTCAGCCTCATCTACCTTCTGTTGGGCGCCTTGTACGTCTTCCTCGTCGCCAGGGAAGTGAAGCACGGGCCGAAGCCTCTCACGGCAAAGGAGGCGGCGTGATGGACCTCAACACCGCCTGGTTTCTGCTGGTGACTGTTCTGCTGGCCGGCTACGCCGTGCTGGACGGCTTTGATCTCGGCGTCGGCGTGCTGCATCTGTTCGCCCGCAGCGAACACGAACGAAGACTGCACATCAACGCCATCGGCCCGGTCTGGGACGGAAACGAAGTCTGGCTGCTCACCGGGGGCGGGGCCCTCTTCGCGGCCTTTCCGCCGGTGTATGCCACGGTGTTCAGCGCGCTTTATCTCGCTCTTGTCCTGCTGTTGCTGGCCTTGATTTTCCGGGCCGTGGCCTTCGAGTTCAGAGGCAAGGTCGATTCGCCCGGCTGGCGGCGGGCCTGGGACTGGGCCTTCGGCCTGGGCAGCCTGCTGCCGGCGGTTCTGCTGGGGGTGGCCTTTGGGAATGTCATTCGGGGTTTGCCGATCGACGCTCAGGGAACCTACACCGGCAATTTCCTCGGGCTGCTCAACCCTTACGCCATCATGGTCGGCGTGTTGAGCTTGTTCTTGTTCATCATGCACGGCGCCCTCTACATGGCCCTCAAAACCGACGGTGAGCTGCAAACCCGGATGATGAAGAACGCCCGCAGGGCCTGGATGGGCAGCGTTCTCCTTTTTCTGATGGTCATGATCGCCACGTTCATGGAAGCGCCTTTTTTGCTCAACGCGGGTTTCGGACGCCTGTTGTTCTGGGGCGTGTTGATCGTGCTGCTGCTGGCGCTGGTGTACATCCCGGTCGCCGTTGCGGCGGCGAAACGGGCGGCGGCCTTCTCGAGTTCGTCCGTTTTGCTGATCTGCATGATGACCCTCGCCGCCGTCTGCCTGTATCCCCGGTTGGTGCCCTCGGCCACGGACCTGGCGTTCAGCCTGGATATCCACAACGCCTCCTCCTCGCCACGGACCCTGACGGTCATGCTGGTCATCGCCTTGATTGGGATGCCCATAGTCGTGGCGTACACGATCTGGATCTACTGGACTTTCCGCGGCAAGACGGTCATTACGGAGGGCAGCTACTAGAATCGCCGCTCGAAAGGCTGCGACCTTGGAGCCCCCGGCCTTGGCCGGGGGTTGCGTCAGGATCCATTGCGGATCTCCGATTGCGGATTGCGGGTTGAAGAAGGCCATGCCGTACCGCTGCGAAAACTGCCGCTGGCGTGCATACTCGGAGCGCAAGCCGGAGTCGCTCATCGCCCGGCTCTGGCGTTGGCATACCAAGTGGTGCCCCGGTTGGAAGACATATCAGAAGCGGCTGCGGGTACGGGAGCGAGACACACCGCCGGGCTGACCGCCCGCCTCAGTGTTCCATCAGGCCGATCTCGCCGTGTTACTCCCTTGACTTGACGGCGGCAAGGCTTGTCCAGCGGTCGAGGCGGTCGAATCACCGCTGCTCGGGGGTGAAGGGGCGCGCGCCGCGGGGCGAGCCAGCTTACTCCTGACCGCGAGTATCGGCCCGCTCAAGGCGTACGCCGCGGCAGCCAGCGCGATGGTCAACTGGAATTGAACGACCAGGCCCACCAACATGATGATGGTCAACGTCACGACCTGCCGGAACGGCCGCCGCCCGCGCAGTACCGCGTTGACCATGTGAAGGTACCTGAAGCGGCTGACCATCAACAAACCCAGCATCATGGCGAAGGGCGGCAGCATCGTGGCGACAATCGGCAATGACCTCGGCGGCACCAGCGCCCTGAGAAGGTCTTCGTGGAAGATGACCGCTCCGACTACCGCGGCGGCAGCGCCCGGGCTTGGCAGCCCGCGGAAGCCCAGATGGGCCGACTCATCCGCCACATTCTCCACATTGAAACGTGCCAGCCGCAGGGCCGCGCAACACACGTAAACAGCAACCATGACCCATTCGACCCGCCAATACACCCGGTCGGCGGCGCTGAGCTCCCGAACGTTCTCGGGTTGAGCCACGCACAAGACCAGCACTGCGGGCGCGACGCCGAAGCTCACGATGTCGGCCAAGGAATCCAACTGTCCTCCGAACTCGCTCGTCCTTCGTGTCAACCTCGCCAGCCGCCCGTCCAGTCCATCGAAGAACATGGCCCCAACCAGCAGATAAGCGGCAATGGCCAGGTAAGTCGGGAAGAAACTCTCCACTCGCGAGATGTTCAGAGTGGTCCGCTCCAGATCGGCCCCGCCGGCCTTCACGCTCAGCAGGCACATGTAGATCGCCCCCAGGCCGCACATCAGGTTACAGAGGGTGGTCAGCGAGGGCAGCACCGCTACTCGCTTCAAGACGCGATCGTGGGCGGCGCTTTCGCGCGGTTCGCCAGGCTTGTCGCTGACGATCTTCACGTGGCTTTGCTCCTTGTCAGGCGCATGATGACGGTTCGGCCCGCCTTGACATGATCGTTCATTTTGACCGCCGGCTCAAGACGGCCGTCCGCAGGGACAATCAATTCCGTCCGCGAGCCGAACTTGATCATGCCGAATCGCTCGCCGCGTGCAACCATCGAGCCCGGACCGACGTGACACACAATTCGCCGGGCGATCACACCGGCAATCTGGCGAACGATGACCGGTCCCGGAATGGCTTCCTCGGGATCAATGACCAGGGTGTTCGCCTCGTTCCTCGCCCCGGATTCACGGTGTCTGGCGTCGAGGAATTCCCCGGCCTTGTACTTTGTTGTCAGCACTCGCCCGGCGCATGGCGACCTGTTGATGTGCACGTCAAAAATGGAGAGAAAGATGCCGATCCGCAGGGCCGGGCCGTCGATGCCCTCGTGGCGGTCCAGCCGCGTAATTTCTGTCACGACTCCGTCGGCCGGCGCTGCCAGCAGACCCGGCTCGCCGGGGACAGTTCGCGGCGGATCTCGAAAAAACAAAAGGGTGAACAACCACGCCGCCATGCCGGGCAACGCCGCAAGCCAAAACCAAGGCGAGGCCGTGATCGCCAGATACAGAGCCGCGCCGCCTCCGCCGCCAAGCACCAGCGTGGCCAGCACCACCTCTCGTAATCCGTCGCGTGTCAGCAACATAAACCATGCGGCGCCGGCGGACTGCCGGCTTCGTCAACACCCCAAGTCAGTCGCAATAAGAAGCATATCACGCTCGCCGCCTTCCGCCAACAGCCGCCCGCCGATCGCAGACGGCCGCAAGATCTCAACGGTGAAACACTGAGCAAGAGTGTTGGTATGGAGTCGGATCGAGGAGGCGCCAGGCAGCCACGAGCGGCCTGATCGTGATTGCACGGCCGCTGGGGCTGAAACGAGGCTCGTTTCATCAGGCGCTCAGGCGGGCGATAGAGGAGATTCATCATGGTTCGATGCGTAATGGCCGTCCTTTTGCTGTTGGTCAACATCGCGGGCTGCCAAACGTCGCTGGACGTCAGGCAGGCCGATCTGATCGAGAGTTGGGGGAACGGCAACCGGGCCTTCGGCATGGTGATCGAGGAGTACTGCGCGGTCATGGACCGCGTCTCCGGCCGTTACCACCAAGTACAACTTGACCTTCGTGACAAGGATTGGGAACTTTGGCTCGGCCGGCACACGCAATCCGACGGCAGCCTAGTTTACCAGGACGACAACGGCGAAATCAAGCCCTTGACCGCCGCTCAATTGCAGGCCGCCCTGGCCCTGCGCGATCAGGCCTCACATGCCATCGCGGAGAGCGAGCGGACTTGGCGGGAAGTCGACGCCAGGGTCAAGAAGGCGATCGACGACTTCAAGACCATGACCGCGACTGCCATGAGCACCAACGAGGACATCGCCGAAGCCAGAAGGTCGGCTCAGCAGTTCGTGGAATCGGCCCTCAGCGCGCTGGCCGGGCTGGCGGGCGGGATCGGACTCGGCGCCGCGGCGGCGCCGTGAGGCGCGAATTGAGAATGGAGAAAGGGCGGGCGCCTGCGAGGACGCCCCAGCAGCTTGGTTTCTCGGGAGGTTCTTCATGTCAACGATTGCCGGAAAGAACGATCTGCCGGATTTCAGCAATGTCCAGCCATTTGTCCGCCCGCAGGACCTGGCCGCGTTCGAGCAAGCCGTCGCCGGGTTCGAGAACAGCCTGGCAGCCTTCCGCTCGGCGACCGGGCAGGCGGAGTCGGCCGTGCAGCTCACGCTGGCCTGGGTGGGCGTCGGCGAGAAACTGGTCGGCCTCGTCGGCGCCATCGTGCGGGAGCATCCGGCGGCCGGAGTTGCGGCGCCGGCAAAGCGGGACGGCTACACAGAGCTGCAGCGGCGGCTGAGTCAGCTTGCCTTGCTGCAGGATGAGTTGAGAGGCATCCTGCCTGCAATCAAGGGATGAACAGGTACATCACCACGGTGAACGCCGGTAGCAGGATACAGACGCTGTAGGCCATGTAGCCGAAGAAGCTGGGCATCTTCACCCCCGCCTGCTCGGCGATGGACTTGACCATGAAGTTCGGGCCGTTGCCGATGTACGTGTTGGCCCCCATGAACACCGCCCCAAGCGAGATGGCCACCAGATGGGCGACCAGCACGTGTCCGCCGCCCAACAGATCCATGACGCCGGGACCGGGTCCGGCGGTCAGGCTCTTGGCGGTCTCAAGAAACACCACGTAGGTCGGGGCGTTATCCAGAAAGCTGCTGAGCGAGCCGGTCGCCCAGAAGAACTCCGCCGGCCGGTCGATGCCCAGGCGCGACCCTTTGATGTTGAGAATCTCTATCGGCACTTGCATGCAGACAAAGATGCCGATGAACAGACAGGCCACCTCCAGGATCGCCGTGTAGTTGAAGCCGTTGTCGCGTCGAACGCGGCCTGGAGTGAGCAGGAGCGAAAGCCCGACGCAAGCGAGCTGGACCAACTCGCGACCGAACGGAAACGGCCGCCAGCCGGTATCGAAAAACTCCTTGCCGGGGTCAAGCGTCCCGGTGGCCAGAACCACAAGGCCCAGCAGCAGGAAGTTGATCTTCCCCGATACGCTGATCTTCTGCACTTGAGTCTCATCGCGGGTGATGTCTCGCGGGGCCTCGCTTCGGTACGCCCGACAATCCCAAAGCCAATAGATCAGCAGCAGCAAACCACATGTGAAAGCCCACTCCTTCCACAAGACCAGGGTCCACAGAAAAGGCACTCCCCGGAGATAACCCAGGAACAGGGGCGGGTCGCCGGTCGGCAGCAGCAGTCCGCCGCAGTTGCTCACGATGAAGATAAAGAAGATGACCGTGTGGGCGACGTGCTTCCGCTCGCTGTTGGTTTTCAGCAGCGGGCGAATAAGCAGCATGGACGCGCCGGTGGTCCCGATGAAGCTGGCCAGAATGGCCCCAATCGCCAGGAAGGCGAAGTTGGTCCGCGGGTGCGCGGGAATATTGCCCTTCACGCAAATCCCGCCGGAAATCACGTAAAGACTGAAGAGCAGAGAGATGAAGGGGACATACTCGGCCAGGACTGCGTGGTGCAGCACGCTCAGAACCGTGGCGAAGCCCGGGGCTGAGACGTGTTCGCCGTGGCCAAGGCCGTAACCCCGAAAGCAGTAGTACAGCAGTGTGACCGCCCCGAGAACCAGGGCGACGGTCAGCTTGCTTCGGTTGTGTTCCCACCAGTGAGCGGTCTTCGGCAGCAGCGGCAGTATGGCAATGGCCAACAGCAGAGCAACGAATGGCAATATCCACGGGAGCCCCGGGACGTTCGCCGCCGCGGAGCCTTGATCAGCCACGTAGGCAAGAATCATTCAATAATCTCCCGCCAGGGCGGTTCGGAGCCGCGCCGCATTGGGAAGGTGCTACCATATGCTGTGACGGGCTGGTTGGCCAGTGCTCCCGCGGAGCGGCGTGCTGACAGGCCGGACGGTGAGCCGATCCGCCGGGGTCGCGTCCCCGGGCGGATTGACTTGCCCGCAGTTCGTGCCCCAAGCCGTTGACATGGCCATGATGTTTTGTTAATGTTAGGTACGAGCCGATCAACGAGTGCCGGTCGCATAGGCCGGCGGGAAACCGGGAACACTGTTTACCCAAGGAATGAGGAGATCGCGTATGGTCAGTCAGATGAATC
>CAYYBO010000179.1:0-8467 GCA_964470125.1 uncultured Planctomycetaceae bacterium
CCTCGCCTGGATTGCGTTCAGTTGCTCCGGACTGTTATTGGGATAGGCTCTAAGCCACATGTCGTGCTCCGATCAGGGTTTGGTGTAGTTGGGCGCGAGGTTTGTTCATCAGGGTGTACTTCTTCATCCGACGCTTGATGACTCGTGGCTCGATGCGGTTGGGACGCAAGGGATTGACGATCAGGGATGGTAGGGGCTGAGGAGGCGAAGCGTGGGCCAGCCAACGGAGGGCGTCTACGAAGCTGATCCGCTCGGGAGCCACGCCTTGCCGCCGAGCCGCCTCCAGCATCACCAGCCGCACAAGGTTGTACACCAAGACGAACATCCAGGCCTCCTTCAAGACCCCGTCCACAGTCTGGCAGCGAAGCACGTCCAGTCCCATGGTGGTCTTGAGGTGGCCCAGGTTGGTCTCCACCTGCCAGCGGGTCCTGTACAACTCGGCCAGTTCATCCGCCGGATACTGCTCGGCGTCCAACAGCGTCGTGACCAGGGTGATCCGGCGTGTGCGGAAGCCTGGGGTGGTGACGCGGTAACGCAATTCGCGAACGATCAGCGAGATCGGCAGAGCGGTGAAGTCGGCGAGGGTCATCCACAGGGGCGGCGTCTGCGGCTTGATCCATTCGACCAGTTGATCTTGCCGCCCCAGCGAGGCCAGCCAACGCGAGGTGGGCAGACCTCGGCCAGGCTTGCCGCCCACTTCGGCAACGTAGCGACGATGCGAGCGAAAGCTGACGATCTGCTTCTGATGGATGCGAAGGCAGGCCTCCATGCCGCCTTGCCGGATCAAGGCCAGATGAACGAATGAGCAGAAGCCGCGGTCGGCCAGGATGAGGTCGCCGGGCCGCAACTGGCGGTCGATATCGGCGACGTGGGCCATGTCGTGAGTTCGCAGGGCGGAGACGATCAGGTCGAGGATCAACCCCGTTCCGGCGTCGAAGGCCGCCAGGATATGGGCCACGGGAAAGCCGCAGCCCTTGCTTTGCTGGCCCGGTTGGCCGAAGCGATTCTGCAAGGCCGGGGTGTCCGGCATGGAGAAGCCCGATCCGTCCAGGAGCACGGTGCGATGGCCGTGCCACAGGCCGGTCCCTTGAGTGGTCTTTTGCAGGGCGAGGCCGATGCGTTTGACCAGGTTAATGATGATGGGCAAGAAAAGGTGTCAGGAAGAATTGTTTTAGCGCACGGGATAGGCCGAAGACGCTGATCGGTCGGAGCGGCACGAGTACGACGGTTCCGGCCGGCTGACCAAGTTGAAGGACCACGACGGGAACGAGACGACCTACGTTTACGCGGTGGAAGAGTGGCCGCTGCCGGGAAGCCATCCGAAGTGGACGGTGACGACGACATATCCAGACGAGGGCATCGTCAAGCTGGGCGACTCGCCGACAGAGCGAAAGACCGTCCGCGTGGACCAGCGGGGCATCGAGACCACCCTGAGGTTCGACGATCTGGGCCACTTGGACTCGCGGGAGTACGGCGGAAGCGTCGCGTATCGTATGGAGGACTTCGCGTTTGACCGGTCGGGCCGGTTGACGAGGGCGGCGCGGTCGGACGGTTGGTCGTCTTACACCTATGAGTGGACGCGGGAGTACGACCAGCTGGGCCGGCCGACGAGCGAGGTGCAGAGCGTCGCCGCGGGTGGCCAGGCGGCGGCGTACTCGACGGGCTTCGGCTATGCCATCGACAAGGGCGTCAGGACTACGACTTGGACGATGACCATCCCGCGGCCGACCGAGGAGCCGCCCAGCGGTCCGCCGCGGCGGCGGATCATGCACACGCTGGACAAACTGAACCGGCTGATCTCGGCGACGATGCTGGACGGGCAGAGCCAGACGCTCGCGGAGACGACCTGGACGCACAATCTGGCCGGTCAGCGGACTACCGCGGCGCGGTACAACAACGTGACCAGCGCGTTCGGCTACGACGTGGCCGGCCGGGCCAGCGCCATCACCCACTTGGCCGCGCTCAATCCCGACGCCCTGTTCGACGTGCAGTACGGGTACGACGCGGCGGGCAACCGCACCTACACCCGGAACCTGACCCCGGGCCTGACCGACCGCAGCGAGCGGTACGGGTACGACAACCTGAACCGGCTGACGGTCATGGATCGCGGCGTGCTGAATGTCGCTGGCACGGCGGTGGAGATGCCGCTGGATCACCCGGTGCTGAACAGCAATCAACAGTGGGCCGATCTTGACCGGCGGGGCAACTGGCCCTTGACACGCCGCGCGGCTTGGCCGCGTTGACGCCGAGCGTCAACAAACGCCGGGCGTTTGCTGCGTGTCAAGGGCTGGCTGGACTATCGCTGGAGCCGGTCGGATGTTGCCAGCATGAGCCTGTACCTGGAGACCCGCGAGGCCAACGGGGTGAACGAGTACAGCACGGTCGATCCTGGCGGGGCGCTCAGCGAGGGGGAAGGAATGGCGCAGATGCCGAAGAACTCGACCGGCGCCAATCTCGGCTTTGAGGATCGGCTTTGGGCGGAAGTCAGCTTGCCGGCGAAGGCCAAGCTCGACCACGCACTGAGAAAAGGCCGCTTCTCCGCGACGGCCGCCGACGGAATCGACCGCTTGTGCCCGGTCGTGCCGACCCATCAACTCAACAACCGGGCCTTGGACACCCGGCCGCCGGCGTGAGGGCTACAAGATGCCGGAGGCGAAGCCTCCCGACGGCGGTTTCACCGGGAGGGGCTCGTTGTCCGAAGCAACCGGCGCCTGGGATCGTTCCTTGGCCGCCGGCGTGGCCGGGTCGGCCTCCTGCTTTTCTGCTTCCGAAGCCGGGGCCGACGGCATCCAGGCCCTATCCCGTTCGCTTCGGGCGGCGGCCCGGCGCGAGGCGGATTCCTTGAGTTCGGAAACAAGCTCGTCGTAGTCGGAGCCCGCGTAGTCGTCATCGTCGTCGTAGGATTGCGGCTTGTAGTCCGGGCTGGTGGAGGCGTCGAGTTCCTGGCGGTAGGCCTCGATGACCATGGACTGAATCTGCTCGCGGCAGTGAGTGTTGATCGGGTGGGCGACGTCGGCGTGGAGCTTGACTCGTCCCTGCGAGTCGCGCGGTGTGCGGTCCTCCTTGAGCCGGGCGCCGCAGTCATTGCAGAATCGCGCTCTCAGATGATTCTTGGAGCCGCATTTGGGGCAGCGGTCGGCCAGTTTGCGAGAGGGCATGGCCACAAACGGGCCGCTGGTTCCCTCGATGATCTTGAGATCGCGGATGACGAAGGCACCGTCCAGGGTGACGCTGCAAAAGGCCTTCAGACGCTCGGCGTTGTCTCTGACGAGCTTGACCCTGACTTCAGTGATGTTCATGGTCGGTCTCCCCTTGTTCAGGCATTGTTCAACCAACGGTGCGACCACGATTCGGGCCCCCGGGTGCCGGGGAACTACGCAGATCGTGGCAGGGACCGCAACTCCGCACGTTCATATCGTCGGCGCGACACTGAATCGTTCGTCGATCTGCAGCAACCTTTAAGCATACTTAATCCAGGCACTCTCCGCTTCCTCTTTGTCAAACAGCGTGAAAAGACAACTTCCACTGCCGGTCATCCGCACAGGGCGGTCGTCCAATCCGTGGAGACTCTGGTGCAGCCTGTGCAGCCGAGGCTCCACGGCGAAGGCCGCGGGCTCCAGGTTGTTAAACAATCTGGCCATTAGCTCGCGGGCGTTGAGGTCTGGGTCTCGCCACGGCTGGGGCGAAGCCTTCGAATCAACTTGTCGCTCGCCGGGCGATGTCCATTGTTCGTAAACGGCTGCCGTGGGGATGGAGTACGGCGGTACGATCATTGCCACCCAGCCTCCCCAGCAGCGGGGCAGTTGCCGGACGAGCTCTCCGCGGCCCCGAATCACCACCGAACCCTCGCGGAGGAACAGCGGCACATCGGACCCTATCGCCGCCGCTACCGGCGTCAACTGCTCGATCCGCCAACTCAGGCCCCACAAGTCATTCAGGGCCAGCAGAACCGCCGCCGCATTGCTGCTCCCGCCGCCCAGACCGCCTCCCGCCGGGATCTCCTTCTCCAGGTGAATGGCGAAATCCGCGGGCCGGTTCGCTGCGTCGGCGAGCAGACGAGCAGCGCGAAAGGCCAGGTTGGTATCGTCCGCCGGAATTCCGCCCACGGTCCCCTCAAGCGTCAACGACGGTTTTTCCGATACCGCGACGGTCACCCGGTCGCACCAGGCGATTTTCACGACCCAGGACTCGATCTCATGGTAGCCATCGGGACGGCGGCTACTGACCGCCAGCGTGAGGTTGATCTTGGCTGGCGCGACTCGTCGGACTATCTGGCCGCGTTGGTTCGTAGTCACGATAACGCCCGATTCCGTGCCCCACACTACCACGGATTGTAGCGCCCCGCCAGAGAAAAGGGCGGTGAGGACGGGGCGGCGCGAGACTTGAGGCCCGCACGATGAAAGGCATCGCCGGGCAGAGCGATTCAGATAGCCACGACCAGCGCTAGCCGCGGAGCCGGGATTCTTGAGTCTATGCGGATCAAGGCATAGCATACTCCCGGAAGAGAATCTGTCCCGACTGCAGTCAGCCCGAGGACCGGCGGGCGCCAGGACAAGGAGGTTTGGCATGCGGGCGATCGGTTCAAGAAAGATGGCGTGTCTGCTGGCGTCGGCGGCGGGCTTCTCGTGCTGGGGCGTCTTTTGCCCCACGGCGACGATCCCGGGGACGACCAATCGTCCAGCGGTCATCCTGCTTGAGATCATCAACGAATCCGGTGTCGATGCCGCAGTGACCGCCGTGTTTCACGTCGGCGGCAACCCCGTCCGCGAGACCACTCGGCTGCTGGCCGCAACGGGGCCGGGTTCAACCGACTTGATCGTTCCCACGACAACGGAAGAGATTCACATCGTCGCCCGACAAGTTGATCCGCCGCCGGCGGCCAGGGTCGGCGACCTGCTGGCGGATGAGCGGATTGTGCTGGACGACGACGTGGAGCCGGGTGACACGATCACCTTCATCATCCGCGCCTATGGCTTTGAGGACTGCAACGACAACGGCATTGATGATCGGATTGACGTCGCCGAGGGAGTGAGCGAAGACTGCAACCTGAACGGCCGGCCGGACGAGTGCGATTCGCCGAGGCCGATTGTGGTGGTCATCGGGGAATACCGACGCGTGATCAAGACCGATCCACTGGGGGCTTCACCCGAGACGCTGGTCGACTTGTCGAGCTACGGCCTGGGCAGCCTCAGGAAGATGGCTTTGGACGTCGATGGCGGGTCGGTCTTCTTTACCGCGGCGGCCAGCATCTCGGACGGCACCGTCAATCGCGCTCCGCTGGAGGGCGGGACTCCGGTGCAGTTGATTACATCACAGCAGGAAATCGGCGGAGTGGGCTTGGACGCCGCGGCGGGGAAGATGTACTGGTCGTCCTCGATTACCTCGCCGCCGGGAGTCCGGATCGCCTCGGCAGGCATCGACGGCAGTAACGAGACGGACGTGATCACGGGGCTGGCCGGCCTCGTGGCCAAGCCGCAGCCCGATCCGTTGAACGCCGTGCTCTACTTCACGTTTAATCCCACGGCGGGGACGGATGACTTCATCCGCCGTTCGGAATATGATGGATCGAACGTCCTCTCGATCATCGGCAACGCGACCGACCCGCGGGACGTGGCGGTTTGGGTGCTGGGCGGCCTGCTGGTCTGGGCTGAATACGGCGAGAGCGGCGGGGTTTTCACCGCCGAGCTTGGGGGGAACTCGGTCGTCTGGATCGCGGCTGCGGCCTCGGCGACGGGCGTGGCCATAGACCCGCACAATTGTCGGATATATTGGTCCGTCGAGGGCACGATCGGCCTTTCAAACGGCTTTGTGGAGCGGTCGCGTTTTGACGGCAGCGGCGTGGTGAGAGTGCTCGATGGGCTGGACGCGCCGCAGGATGTGGAGATATTTGCCGCGGGCTCGCCATAAGGGACTTGGGCATCGTGCGGCGCCTGCGGCGGTTGCCGCCTGGGGCGTGTGGCGGAATGGCAGACGCTGGGGATTTAAAATCCCCTGTCCGTAAGGACGTGCGGGTTCGAATCCCGCCTCGCCCAGTGCCGTTGCACCGGCACTACACTCACTGACGGTCCCGCCTCGCGGCGGGCTGGGTTGCGGGCTCATCCTTCGGGGGCGGCGCGGTCCGGCGGCGGATGTGACGGCGACGCCCGCCCTTTGACACGCGCAAGAGCCGGGCGCAATCCAGCCCCGGCTGTTCGGCCCCCGTGTCCGGTTTTGCCAGGTCCCGCGTCGTCATCTCTTTCCGACGGCCTCTTCGGGGACGCTCTGATTATCAGTTGGCCCGGTCAACGCCGGCCATAATCGCCCCCGGAATCAGCAATTATGCCTCAGCAGCCGGGTTGAGCGTGAGGTTTCGTTGTCCGGAGACGATAGACAGTATAAAGTAGGAACGGTGGGGGCGTTGAACGGCAGGCTGGTGGAATCCCGCCGGAAGACCAGCCGGGGAGTGCTTCACCGCGATGCAACAGACACGGCAGCGTAGGAGATGGCAGCGACTGGTCTTGTCGGCGGCGTGCGGCCTCGGCCTTGTGGCGGGCTGCCAGGACGAAAACGCCTTCTCGACTGCCACCGCCTACTGGACGCTCAGCCGCCAAGCCAGGCCACAGGTCGCGTCGCGCGCCGTCTGCGAGGACCCGCCAAATGCCGAGGCGGTGGCTTCGGAGATGCTCGCAGGGGTGAATGCCGAGCGGAGCCGCGCGGGCGTTCCGCCCCTGCGGCTTGATCCGACGCTGACTCGGTTGGCCGGCTTCTATGCCTGTCGCATGGTCGAAGACGGCTTCTTTGCCCACGAGGACCCATTCGACGGCTCGACCGTCGATGTCCGCGCCGCCAACTTTGGCTACGCCTTCCTGAAAATCGGCGAGAATCTTGCCGCGGGACAGCGATCGGTCGATGAGGCCCTCCGCGATTGGATGGCGTCGCCCGAGCATCGGGCCAACATCCTGGACCCGACTTACACCGACATCGGCATCGCCCTGAAACTGGGTGGTGAGTGCGGAGCCTACTGGGTGCAGGAATTCGGCCGTCCCCTCGCCGCTTCCCAGGGACCGGTTAGCGGCGACCGCGCTGCTCCCTCCGATGCCGCTGCCCCCTCGTCGCAGCCCGCCGCGGAGGATTCCGTGCCGTCACCTATGACATAATCCACGCCCGCAGCATCGAGCATCGGCGCCGCCGGGGCGATGCCCGCCTCGATAGATCATCCCTTGTGCGATGCACGGGGAGAACCCTCCGGGAAGGCGGGGCTGTTGCCGAGCCGACCCCCTCGTCAGCCCGAGCATGAACGGTTCTAGGTCGCATAGTACCTCCGTAGATCCTCAAGCGACGGGATCGTAGCGAGCTGGCCGACGTGTGTGTTGGCGCGGCGCCCGCTGCGGTCCAGCAACACCGGATGCCACCCGGCCTCGGCGGGCAGAACTACGTCGGAGATGGGATCGTCGCCGACGCACAGGATCGCGTCCGGCTTGACTCCAAGCTTCTTGGTGATTCGCCGATAGAACCGGGCGTCGCCCTTGGCAGCGCCGACCTTGCTGCAATCGAAATACGTGTCGATCAGCGGCATCAAGGCCGCGGCCGAGTCGCCCAGCATGAACGGCGGCAGCGTGGTGAATGTGCAGGTTCGCATGCCGGCGGCTCTGGCTGCCTTGACGGCCTCGAGGGAATCGGGAAACAGCTCCATCGACTCGCGCGCCTCGTACATGGCGGCCAGCGAGGCGAGCAGGTCGACCGAGACCGGCGTCTGCAGTCTGGCGAAGAGCAGTGCTAGAAAATCCACCCAGCCGGTGATCGCGCGTTTGGGTCCGTCCAGCAGCAGGATGGTCTGCCGCACGGCATCGAAGGCCCAATAGCTGATCTCAATCCCAAAGCGAGACAAGAGTCGCTGCACTTCCAGCGGCTCGACCCGGGCCGCGGGCCAATGGGCCAGGGTCTGGTGTACGTCAAAGGCGACGACTTCAATGGCCGGCGATGCCCGCATTCCATTCTCCCGCGGCAGGCGGCCATATTACGCCCTTGAGTCTCGGTCGGAAAGGACGGCGGATCCAACTGCCACACCCGCAAGCGGCCATACGGCTCCGCTGAATCGGCGCCGCCGCGCGGGGCAAGCCCGATGAGGCAGTCCCTCACGGGCGCGCCCGAGTACATGCTAAGCGACGCTGCGCCGCTGCGGAGCGACTACGACGGGGCGCATCCCTACCACGTGGCGTACGCGTACGACCAGGGCGGCAACCGGCTGCTGAAGATCGACTATTTCAATAACAAGCGGACCGAGTATCATTACGACACGGACGCGGAGCTGATCGACATCAACGGCGACAGCCAGTTGGACGACCCGCGGTCGTACTATCAGACGCGGAACAACCGGCTGATGTGGTACGAGGAGTTCGACAGCGCCGAGGTCGGGACGGGCAACGTGACCATGCGGGTGGAGTATTACTACCAGGAGCAGCGGTGGTCGGCGGGCAGCCCGTCGCTG
>CAYYBO010000180.1:0-8405 GCA_964470125.1 uncultured Planctomycetaceae bacterium
ACCCCAGGCAGAGAAGCCCGAGGAAGATCGACCCGGGATTGACCTCGCGCCCGCGGCCGGCCGCCAGCTTGAAGACGGGATAGATCACCAGCCCGGCGGTCAGGCCGTTGGCGATGTTGTAGGTGAAGAGCATCATGGCGATGGTCGCCACCGCCGGCACGACCTCGGTGAGGTCGTCGAAGTCGATGTCGCGAGCGGCGCCCACCATCAACACCCCGACCATCACCAGGGCCGGACCGTAGGCGAATTTCAAATATTGAAAAGCCTCGGCCAGCGGAATGAAGAACAGCGACAGGGCGAACAGGATCGCCACGACGATGGCCGTGAGCCCCGTACGCCCCCCTTCGCGGATGCCGGTCGCCGATTCGATGTACGCCCCGCTGGTTGATGTTCCTACCAACGCCGCAAACATACAGGAAATCGCATCCACCAGCATCGGCCGCTCGATCTGGGGGAAGTTCCCCTTTTCATCAAGGAACCCGCCGGCCGCGCCGACACCCACCAGCGTGCCCAGCGTGTCCAGAAAGCCCATCAGGAAAAGGGTCAGCAGGATGGGCAGGAAGCTGAGCTTCAACACGCCGGGCAAGTCCAGCTTGAAGGCGATCGCCTGAAGATCGTAATCCCCGACAAACGGCATGGCGACGATCTTCGTCGGCGCCGGCGCGAAGCCCGCGGCCACGCCGGCGATGCCCGTCAGCACGATCCCGATCAATATCGCGCCGCGAACCCGCCAGTGCAGCAGTACCGCGGTCAGGACGAAGCCGCCGATGGCCAGCAGCACCTTGGGGTCGGTCAGGTTCCCGATCTTCACCGGCACATCCGGGTTCAGCAGGATGTCGCCGGCCTTCTTGGCGGCGGCCACCGGCTGCCCGGCGACAAAACTGGTTACGATGCCTGTCTCGTAAAGGCCGATGAAGAGCAGGAACAGACCAATGCCCACTGCGAAGCTGCGCTTCAGGCTGGCGGAAATCGAGTTGGCCAGCCACGCCCTGGCCCCGCTGACCGTGAGCAACAGAAACAGAACACCGCCGAGGAACACCGCCGCGAGCCGCTGCTCCCACGTCGCACCCAGAGCCACCAGGCCGAAAGCGATGAAGGCGTTCTCCCCCATGTACGGCGCCACCGCAATCGGTCGGTTGGCTATGATGCCCATGAGCAGACATCCGAAGACCGCCGTGAGGATCGTCGCCACCGTGCTGGGGCCGGTGGGGATGCCGGCGAAGGAGAGAATCGCCGGGTTGACCACGATGATGTAGGCCATGGTCACGAAGGTCGTGATTCCTGCGATGACTTCAGTGCGGACGCTCGTTCGACGTTGACCGCCTGCGGAAGATTCTTGTTGCATGTCCTCGTTCTCCCTTGAAGTGTGCGAGAAGCGTCGGCATCCGAGCCCGAAACGCCGATGACCGGGCTTCGCCCCCTGCCCCCGTCAACCGATCGCGGACGCTCCCGGCTCCAACCATGCGGCAGC
Organism: uncultured Planctomycetaceae bacterium; assembly: GCA_964470125.1. Lineage (GTDB taxonomy): Bacteria > Planctomycetota > Phycisphaerae > UBA1845 > UTPLA1 > DATKKX01. Next base: position 1,472 of record CAYYBO010000180.1, read on the forward strand.
CTTCTTACTCGCCATCTGGCGGCATTCGCCGTCGGATGTGACGCGGGCCTATTCTACGATTCGCCGTCGACCTGGCCAGGGCGCCCTGCCGGGTCCGCGGATTGACGGGCGGCGCCGGAACCTGCTAGAATGCTCCCGTCGGGATCAATAGAAGAAGCGCCTAGCCTGCAAGTTGAGTGCCTCGTCAGCATCTTGAGAGAACCACAGCGGACAGATACAAGGGTCGTTTCCGAGCGAGCCGTGCTCGTCGGGTTGCTCTTTCCCGGGCGGGAACCAGCCGGCACCCGATATGACCCGCTCGCCGAATTGGCGGCGCTGACCGAGGCCGCCGGCGGCGTGGTCGTCGGGCGGATGATCCAGAAACGCCCGAAGATCTGCGCATCCACCTACATCGGTTCCGGCAAGGCCAAGGAACTCGCCGAGTACGTTCAAGCCAAGCAAGCCGACATCGTTGTTTTCGATGATGACCTCACTCCCTCGCAGATTCGAGAATTGGAGGAGGTGGTCGGCCGCCACGTCATAGATCGAACCGAACTCATCCTGGACATCTTCGCCGGCCGGGCGAACACTAGGGCCGCTCGACTCCAGGTCGAACTCGCCCAGCTTCAGTATACCGCTCCACGCCTCCGCGGCATGTGGACGCACCTGGAGCGAATCGCCGGCGCCGGCGGCGGAACCTCCGCGGGCAGCGTGGGGGGCATCGGCACGCGCGGACCGGGCGAAACCCAGATCGAAATCGATCGCCGCATCGTGCAGAAGCGGGTCGCGTTCCTCAGGGCCCAGATCGCCGAGATCGACCGCCGACGGCTCCGGGAGGTCAAGGCCAGACGCGACTTCTTCACCATCGGCCTGGTGGGTTACACCAACGCGGGCAAGAGCACCCTGCTGAACGCATTAACCGGCGCGGGCGCCTACGTCGCCGATAAGCTCTTTGCCACGCTGGATACGAAGACGCGCCGCTGGGACTTCGGCGGCGGCCAGACGGTTCTTCTCTCCGACACCGTCGGCTTTGTCCGCAACCTGCCGCACCACCTGGTTGCCTCGTTTCGGGCCACGCTGGAGGAGACCATCCACTCGCACTTGCTGCTTCATGTCGTTGATGCCTCCAGTCACGACGCTCCGGCCCAGATGCAGGCCGTCGAAGCGGTGCTGGATGAGATCGGCTGCGCAAACGTCCCCAGGATTAACGTCCTGAACAAGACCGACCTGGTGGCCGACGACTCCGCCGCCCACTACCTCCGGCCGAGCCTGCCGGACGCCGTTGAGATCTCCGCGCTGACCGGTCGAGGTCTCGACGTCTTGCGCGAGCGGGTGCTGGAACACATCCGAAGCCGCTACGTCACCCTTACGCTCGACGCCGATCCCGCCAACGGCCGGCTGTTCTCTTATGTCAGCCGCTACGGCCATATCCTGCGGCAGGAATATCTGCACGGCAAAGCCAGACTCCAGGTGCGGCTGCCCACCGCCGAGGTGCAGCGAGTTATTGACCTCGGCGCTCTGCTTGCGGACACGGACGAGGCATCCGGCCAGGCCTAGGCGGCCCAGGCCCGTGTTTGCCGTCCCCCTGGCGCGTCCCCCCTCGATCACATGAACATCAAGTGTCCGCCCCCACGAGCCGAGAACTAGAGGCCGAGTTGGCGGGATGGGCGGCGTGGGTGCGCCCGCTGAGCGTGCCAGAGAGTACTCCACCGCCCCTGGGCGGCAGACCCTGACTGAAAGGGGGCCGGCGTGATGAGGGTTGTCACCACACTCAGTTCCGGCGCCTCCCGACAGGCCCTCGAAGCGGCCATTCGGACGCAGGCCGGCATCGTGCTCGATTTGCCGGACTTCCCGGAAAAAACCATACACGGACTGCTGATATCGGGCGACGATCGGGCCCTGCTCCTGGAAGTGACCAGCCCTGCTTTGTCATCCCCGGAGACTCTGCTGAACGCACAGGCAACCGCCACCATCGGCGCCGAGTCTCGTTACCAGTTCTCGACTCAGATTACCGGCACCCCGCGCTATGGTCGCAGTACGCTGCTTGCCATCGTCAAGCCCCGGAAGCTCGCGGTGCTGGAGCGACGCCGGTTCGTCCGCGCTCGCCTGGCGCCCTCCTCGCGAGTGGTGATCAGATGGCGGGCCGGAGAGGAGCAGCATTCTCACAACGCATCGCTCTTGAACGTCAGCGCCGAAGGCCTGGCCTGTCGCCTTGCAGGCGACACCGCCTCGGACATCAAACAAGGCACCCGTCTGCGGGTCGCATTCGAGTTGCCAGGACAACAAGGCCAATTCGATCTTGAGGCCGCGGTCATGAACAAGGTGCCGGCCAGCGAAGGCTGTGTCATCCTCGGCTTGCGATTCCAGGAGAACTCCACCTCGCTTGAACAGGTGGCGGTCCTTCGGGCGTTTCTGGAGAAGGTGACGGACCCTCGGCGGGCCGTGGAAGCTTGCGTATGACGGGCGGCAAAGCACTGGATACGGATTCCGGCGGATCGATCCTCCAATGGGCGGCCGAGCGCCGCGCCACCCTGACGGCTTCGCTAAGCGCCGGTGGTCGCTGGAGCAATCTACGAGCCCAGTTCTATCGCTACGATCCCCGGCAGCAGCTCGTGCAGATTACCTTTCCCATCGCGGCGGAGGGATCGCCCCCTCCCGAGATACCCCCGGGTGAAAAGGTCGGCATCTCCTTCCGTCGAGGTCATAAGAAGTGCATCCTTGTCGGCCGCGCCGTCATGCGCAAGGTCGAAAACGATACGGACGGAAGCCCCTTGGATACCCTCCTCGTGCGAGTGTCCGACGGCCTGCGCGAGTTGCAGAGGCGCGTCTACCGCCGCGTGACCATCCCCCGTGATCGCATCATTGCCGTGAAAGTCTGGGAAGGTGGAACTCCCACTCCGGAATAACCCTGCTGGCCGCTTTGCTCCGGTCGGCTGGGCAATATCTCCGTCGGCGGCCTGCTGGTTGAGATCAGGGCGGATCAGAACCCGCGATTGACGGTGGGGGATCACGTCGGCGTGGAAATAACGACGAATGTGGGCCGGCCTCCGTTACTCGTGGAGGCTCAGTATCGTCACTGCTGCCTGCAGGCTCCCGATCGCCTCGGGCTCGGCCTGCAATTCATCGGCCTGGAGCACAACCTCGCGGGCCGATCCTCCATTGAACGCGTCGCTGAGTTCGTCAGGACGCTGCAACGGGAAACCGATTTCAGCGAGTGACACGCTGTCGCGCGTGCAGCTTGCCAAGGCTCTTCGGCCATCGACTCTCCAGCATCAGGCAAAACCGGCGCGAGGCCGGCAAACTCTGCTGACCCGCCTCTGCCGATTCTCCAAATCAGCGCGCAAAAAAAGAGGATCCGAGCTCGCCGTTACTCGGACCCTCCAAGCCAGGCTGTCCCGCCAAACGGCGGGAGACCCACAGCCTCGAAGCTTGTATCGGCACAACCAGACTCTCTCTTTAGCGCTTCGGACAATCGTGTACAAGAGAATTGGGGGAGGCGATTGTGCGAGCTTATCGGATCAAGAGAAATTGCCGGCACCTCGCCAAGTCGGTATCAGTTCCGTTGTTTGCACCTCGACTCCTCGGCGTTACGATGGATCGCCGCGGGTCGCTCCAGTTTCGGATTGGCGAGCGTCTGTTGAGCGAGAGGCTCGGGGGCTGTTCCCTTGCGAGGCGCTGCGACACTACTGATACTCTGCCTCCCGCTCGGCGGGTGCGAGGAAAATCCCGTCCGGCCTCCGCCGACCACTGCTCAGCCCCAGCACACGACTCAAACCGACAACGCCCACGTGGCCACCCTCCGTGCCGATCGCCAGATCGTCATCCCCAATCTCCTCTTCGTCGTGCAACGCGACCCCGGCGGTTCGGACGTGACCGGCTTGACGCTGATCTCCTCGCAACCGGCCCCCGACGGCTCACGGATGACTTTCGGCACGTCCCAAAATGTCGCCAACCTCGACCGCTTGACCGGGCTCCAAATGAACCTGGGAGGCCACAGGCTGCTGGACCCTCGCGGCAACGGTGTGTTCACTTCCTTCAGCGCCTACCAGCCGAAGTTTGCCACCATAACCATCACCAAAGTGGGCGAAAACGACGTGAGCGGGTCCGTCAGCGGAGAGTTCTATCGTTTTCGCGCCCTTCAGCCCGCCCAACGTCCGGACACTGTGAATGTCGAGGGCGCCTTCAGCGCCGTCCTCATCATCCGCTGACGCCGCCGCCGGTGGCGGGATTCCCCAACCCCAGGCGGTGCCCGCGCCCTCGTCGGCGTTCTGCAGCGCCGGCGCGAAGCTCTCGAAGTGGAAACCGCGGACCGCGCTCGCCGCCAAGGGCGGCGGGCCCTAACATAACCGCAATGAGCGACCCTTTTACCAAACGGCGGTATCTGCTGAATTTCGAGAGCAACAGGCTCGGCCAGGTCTTCACTGACGTGCTCGTCCTGGGAGCCGGCGTCGGCGGTTTGCGGGCCGCCATTGAGGCGGCCGACGCCGTGGACGTGATCGTGGTCTGCAAAGATCAAATCCCCGAGTGCAACACGGCCTATGCCCAGGGCGGCATCGCCGTGGTGACCGACGTCGCTGACTCCTTCGAGGCCCACGTCGATGACACCCTGCAAGTGGGACGAGGCCTGGGTGATCGCGCCGCCGTCGAGATCATGGCCCAAGAAGCTCCGGTCTGTCTGGCGGAGCTCGTGCAATGGGGCGCCGAGTTTGACCAGGACAACGGTGCGGTTGCGCTGGGCATGGAAGGCGGCCACTCCGCCCGACGAGTCGTCCACGCCCGAGGAGATGCCACCGGTCGAGCGCTGATCGAGGCCCTCTGGCGGCGGGCTGCACAGATGGAGCGCCTGCGGACCTTCGAGAACTGCTTCGTCATCGACCTGGTGGTGGAGGAAGGACGCTGCATCGCCGCCTTGACCTACCACGAGAAATACGGACACCAGATCATCTGGGCGAAGCGAACCATCCTGGCCACCGGCGGGGCCGGCGGCCTCTTCCGCGAGACGACCAATCCTCCCGGGGCTACCGCCGACGGCTACGCCGTCGCCTTTCGGGCCGGGGCCAGGCTGCGCGACATGGAGTTCTTCCAATTCCACCCCACGGCCCTATATGTCGCCGGCGCCGCCCGCGCTCTCATCAGCGAGGCCGTGCGCGGAGAAGGCGGCTACCTGGTGGACCGCGAGGGCAAACGGTTCATGACCATCTACCACCAGGACGGAGAATTGGCTCCGCGAGACGTGGTCAGCCTCGCCATCCAGCGGCATATCGACGCCACGGCTTCCACCTGCGCTTACCTTGACGTTCGCCACTTCCCGCCCGGCCGCTTCGAGTCTCGGTTTCCCAGTATTGCGGCGCTGTGCAAGGATTTCGACCTCGACGTCACCCGAGACTTGATCCCCGTCCGCCCGGCCGCGCATTACATGGTCGGCGGCGTCAGCGTGGATCTGGACGGCCACTCGTCGGTTGACGGCCTCCTGGCTTGCGGCGAGGTCGCCTCCACCGGCGTGCACGGAGCGAATCGCCTGGCCAGCAACAGCCTCTTGGAGGGATTGGTCTTCGGCAAACGCGTCGGGCGGGTGGCCGCGCAGGCCGCCTCTCAAAACGGCGCCGCCGCCCGTCCGCGAACCATCAATTATGCGTCGGTGATGAGCGCGCGGACCGAACTGGACCTGCCCGACGTTCGCAACAGTCTCCGGGCGGTCTGCTGGAGAAACGTGGGCATCGAACGAACCGGCGACCGCCTCGCTGAGTCCATCGAGATTATCGACTTCTGGGGCCGATACGTCATGGACAAGGTCCTCAGCCACCGCATGGGGTGGGAGACCCAGAACATGCTCACGGTTGCCCGCTGCATGGCTCAGGCGGCCCTGGCCCGAGAGGAATCGAGAGGAACCCACTTCCGCAGCGATTCTCCGCAAGCCGATGACGGTCGATTCCTCGGACACCTGACCCTCCAACGGGCCGCCGAGGGTATCCGCCACACCTTCGAGCCCCTTCGCTCCTGACGCCGGAGTCGGTTCCAGGACTTGCTCGGCGATCGCTTCCCGGCTTCATCGCCGCGGCCCGCACTTGACCCCGCCCACTTGACCGTTGATACCTTTATCCTATTCCTGCCTGACCCCTTAGCCGATAGCACGCGGGCTGAACTGTTCGAGGTAATGGAGTCCGGGAAGATGGCGGTCAGGTCCGACGAGTTGCTTGCCTCTCACTTGCCGCTACACCGCAACCGCAGCGTGTTGTCCGTCCTGGTTGGGATCATCGGCTTCTTCTGCGTTTGGGGCGTTACCGTGGCCATCGCCGAGGAGAAGTCCGCCCTCGCCGCGTTCCTCAACGTGCCCAGCCTTCTGCTTGTGGTCTTGGCGCCGCTCGTGATTCTCGTCGGCGTGTATGGCCCGGCCGGCTTTCTGGATGCCTGGACGTGGATCTTCCGCCGGCCCGCTCAGGGCAAGACCGCCGAGGATGCCGCGACCTTCTTTCAGCTTGCTGCCTGTTTCTCGCTGGTCAGCGGCTTCCTTGCCACGGCGGTCGGTCTGGTTCTTACCTTGCGCCAGGTTGAAAACCTCCGACAGCTTGGCTCAGGCATGGCCGTGGCACTGCTCACTCAGCTCTATGGGGTCTTTCTGGCGACGGCCTATCTCGCCACCTCCGCCTACGTGGCCCGCCGACACGGCGCCGTCAACGAGGCAAGCCCCGCGGCTCGGCGATCGGTCGGCCTGGCCGGCCTGATTGCCGTCGCCGGCGTGCTTACCGCAATGATCGCCTTCGGCATCCTGATGCTCAGCATCTCCCCCTGTCTCTAGAACATTTCACGATTGCTCGTAGCGTCGGCCCCGTGGCCGACGGGAACACCATGTGCGCCCCTTTGCTTGATTGTCCGCCGACAAGGGGACGCCTCATGCCACATTTAGGGCATTTCACGATTGCTCGTAGCGTCGGCCCCCTATTTGTCTCCAAGACAA
>CAYYBO010000181.1:0-8399 GCA_964470125.1 uncultured Planctomycetaceae bacterium
TGGATACTCCCGTCGCCGATACGCGTGCCGGTGCAGCTCACGCCGAATCTGGACCAGCCGGTGGTCTCGGTCAGCACCGCCTGGGAAGGCGCCAGCCCCGAGGAGGTCGAGCGAGAGATCATCGATCCGCAGGAGCAGGTGCTCAAGGGCATTAGAAACCTGTGGAAGATGACCAGCTCGGCGGAAAACGCCTTCGGGTCGATCACCCTCGAATTCCTGGTGGGCACGGACATCAACATCGCCAAGCAGGATGTCTCGGACGCACTGCGCCGCGTGAAATACCAGATACCGCTCAACGAGTTCGACAATCCAATCGTCCAGAGCGGCACCCCCTACGGCGAATCAGCTATTGCCTGGATCCTGCTGACCAGCGACCGCCCCGAGATCAACGTCCCCGAGATGTACACCTTTGCCGACGAGCAGATCAAACCGATCCTCGAACGGGTCGAGGGCATTTCGTCCGTGGCCTTGTACGGCGGCCGCGAGCGGGAAATCCAGGTGGTTGTCGACCCGCTGGCGCTCGCCCAGGCCGGAATCACTTTCACCGAGCTGCAGAACGCCCTCCAGGCTCAAAACACCAACATCTCCGCCGGCGCCAGCGCCCAGGGAAAGCGAGATATCGTCATCCGCACCATGGGCCAGTTCACCTCGCTTGACGACATCCGACGGACGGTCGTCAAAACCGGCCCGGGTGGCCCCATACGCGTGAGAGACGTGGCCCGCGTGGTCGACGGCTTCAAGAAAGTGTACGGCTTCGTCCGCAGCAAAGGTAAGGAAGTCATCGCCATCCCCGCCTTCCGCGAGACGGGCGCAAACGTCATCCAAGTCATGGAAGGCCTGCGGGGCGCCATCGACCGGGTGAACCAAGAGGTGCTTGAAGCCCGCGGCCTCAAGCTGGAGTTGACCCAAGTCTACGACGAGACAACCTACATCATGTCGGCCATCAATCTCGTCCGCGACAACATCTTCTATGGCGGCGTCCTGGCGATTCTCGTGTTGGCGGTGTTCCTGCGCAGCTTCACCGGCACCCTCATCGTCGCCGTCTCCATCCCCATCTCGGTCATCGGCACGTTTCTGGTGATTCCCATCTGCGGGCGAAACGTGAATGTCGTCATGCTGGCCGGCCTGGCCTTTGCCGTCGGAATGGTGGTCGACAACGCCATCGTGGTCATCGAAAACATTCATCGGCACCGCGAGATGGGCAAATCCCGGCGCCAGGCGGCTTCGGACGGCGCCGCCGAAGTGTGGGGAGCGGTCCTCGCCAATACCTTGACCACCTTGATCGTGTTTCTGCCGATCATATTCGTCAAGGAGGAAGCCGGCCAGCTCTTTCGAGACATCGCCATCGCCATCAGCGGTGCCGTGGGCTTGTCCATGGTCATCGGCATCACGGTGATCCCTACCCTGGCCGCGAAAATCCTCGGCCGGCCAAGAGTCAAGCGGGCGGAGGGTGGAGGAAGGTTCGCTCGCGCCGTCGCCGGCCTGGTCGATTGGATCAACCGCCGGCTGGCCAGACGAGCGTTGCTGGTCGGCGGACTCACCGCCGCCTCCATCCTGATCAGCGCCCGCGTGGCCCCCGCCCCCAGCTATCTTCCTGCTGGGAATCAGAACCTCATCTTCGGATTTCTGGTCACCCCGCCCGGCTACAACGTCCTGGAATTCACCAAGATCGCGGAGCGGCTGGAGAACGGCGACGCTTCAATGGGACAAGTGGGTATCCGGCAATTCTGGGAGGCGAAGCCCAACACGCCCGAGTACCAGGAGCTTCTGACCCGCTGGTCTCGCTTTGTTGAGGGCGCCGTCCTGCCGCGGAAGGAAGCGGAGCTGAACGCCGCCCGGTCGCAGGCGAAGGATCGCCATGCCTCTCGATCCGACCGCCGCAAGGCCCGGCAGCGGATGCGCGAAATCGAGCGCGAAATCGCCGAGTGGCGAGTCCCCCCTCCGCCCATCGAAGATTTCTTCTACGTGGCCTGGGGCGGTAACTGCTTCATGGGCTGCTCCAGCACCGATCCTGATTTGGTGCGGCCGCTTGAGAAAGTCCTGAACGCAACGGGATTCAGCATACCCGACTCCTTTGCCATCTTCTTTCAGCTCTCCATCTTCGGCAACGTCGGCTCCGGCAATTCCGTGGACGTGGAAGTTCGCGGCGACGATCTCGATGAGGTCATTGCCGCCGCTGGCAACATCATGACCGCCTGCACGGAGCGGTTTGGCTCCAGGCCTGAGTCCAGCCCCATGAACTTCACCCTCGAGCGGAGGGAAGACCGCTTCGTCCCCGACCGTGTCAAAGCCGGCGATCTCGGCCTTACCGTGGCGGAGCTCGGCGCCATCATCCGAGCCTGCGGCGACGGCCGGGTCATAGGACAGTATCGAGAAGGCGGAAAGAGTATCGATTTGGCGGTCAAGGTCGCCGGCACCGAGGACCCGACCTCCGACAAAAACACTACTGCAATGATCGCCGACACGCCGCTGTACACGGCGGTGGGGCAGATCGTGCCGCTCTCTGCCGTGTGCCGAACTGAGCAGGTCACCGCCCCGCAGCAGATCAATCACGTCGAGACGCAGCGATCGGTCCGCCTGACCGTGCGCCCGCCGGAAGGCGTTGCCCTCCCGGAGGTCATACAAGCCGTTCAAGACGACATCGTGGCGCCCATGCGGGGGGAGGGCTACGGGGCCGCCCAGGCGATAATCTCACCGAACGTCATCGTTGGTCTTGCCGGCAATGCCGACAAGCTCAAAAGCACATGGGATTCCCTGAAATGGCTCTTGGCGCTGTCCTTCTTGGTCTGCTATCTGCTGATGGCGGGGCTCTTTGAGTCGTGGAGCTATCCGTTCGTGATCATCCTCACGGTGCCTTTTGCCGTCGTCGGCGGTTTCATCGGACTGGCCCTGATGAATGCACGGACCTGGAGCAACCCCACCGCGGCGATTCAACAGATGGACCTCTTGACCATCCTCGGCTTCGTCATACTCCTCGGCATCGTGGTCAACAACGGAATTCTTATCGTCCATCAGGCCTTGAACTTCATGAGCTACGGAATGGATCGGCACCAGGCCATCACCGAATCCGTGCGGACCCGCGTTCGGCCGATCCTCATGACCGTCCTGACCACCTTCTTCGGACAGTTGCCCTTGGTAGTCCGGCCTGGAGCGGGCGCGGAGTTGTACCGCGGGCTTGGCGCGGTCGTGCTCGGAGGCTTGGCCTTCTCCACATTGTTCTCGCTGTTTGTCGTCCCCGCCATGTTCTCTATGTTCATCGGCGCCAAGGTGCATCTCAGCCGCTGGCTGTTCGGGCGAGAAACGCTCGGCGGTCGCGCCGTCGTCCTGGCCGAGCAAGAGAAGACCGGGGGGTAGGCCCATGCGCATCGTTCGCTTCAGCAATCCTGACGGCCTTGTCCAATGGGGAAAACTCGTGGACTCAGACCGTGCGGTTCCGATGGTTGGCGATCCCTTCGGGCATTGCGATTTCAGGAACGAGTCGACGCCGATCGTCCGCCGGTTTGCACCCGTCGACCCGCCGAACATCCTGGCTGTCGGGCGCAATTACCCGGAGCACGCCGAAGAGATGAAGGCCGCCTCCCCCGAGATGGAGCCGCTCGTATTCTTGAAGGCGACGACCAGCGTGATCGGGCCGGACGAAGCCATCATCCTGCCGCCTTCGGCGCCGCACGAGGTCGACTTCGAAGGCGAACTGGCGGTTGTCATCGGCAAAAAAGCGAAGGAGGTATCGGAGCCCGATGCTCTCCGCTACATTCTCGGCTACACCTGCGCCAACGACGTCTCCGCCCGTGATTGCCAGAAGCGACGCGATAAGCAATGGGCCCGTGCCAAAAGCTTCGACACCTTCTGCCCGCTTGGCCCCGAGCTGGTTACGGCCGATAGTCTCAGCCCCGCCTCGCTCCGCATCCGCACCCTTCTCAACGGCCGAGTCATGCAGCATGCGTGTACCAGCAGCATGATCTTCTCTGTACCCGCCCTGGTCAGTTACCTGTCGCACCAGTTCACGCTGTTGCCGGGCACGGTCATCTTGACCGGGACACCCGCCGGCGTCGGTTTTGCCAGATCGCCGCAGGTGTTTCTGCGGTCGGGCGACAATGTCGCCGTTGAGATCGAAGGCATCGGCGTTCTGGGCAATCCCGTGGTGCGCCGGTAGGGTAGGTCTCCCGATCGCCGGCTTGAGATAACCCGGACACCACACCAGTATCTCGAGTGCGGGCGCGGCGAAAGGCAACAAGAGGGGGACTGACTTCCAGGGGCTTCACTCCTGCCTTCGCTCCATCGCCCCGACGCGGCGAGACGGAGGGAACGGCCGGCGGTGGCCGCGGCTCAAGGCCAGTCCGCCCGATCGAATCCTGGCCCCTAACATACTGCCGGCCAAAGCCTTATGGCTAACATCTCCCCGCCCTGACGCACTGAGCAAGACTATCACCGTGGAGGTGACGAGCGAGCCGGGCCGTCTGCCCTCGACGGGCTGGGCGGAGGCCGAGGCGCTCAAGAATCTCCGGCCCGTTTGGCCGCGACGCAGCGCGCAGTATGCCGCCTGCCGTGACCCGTCGCGGCGTCGGCCCCCCGGCCGACGTGGCATGCGCTAAACCGCTCGTGCGAGAATCCTTTCTCGCACGAGCCTCCGCGGGAATCCCGCTCGCCCTTGACAGGCTCGGCGCAAGCCCAGGCTGTCAAGGGTCCCGCGAACCGACAGACCGCGAAGTGACGCAAGGACGGCACCGCCGTCGCCAGGCACTCCGCGCCCCATACGGCAACACCGGCCCTCTGGCCTCCGATGTTCGGCTTTTTTCGGCTTTTTGCACTTGGCCGAAACCTCCAAGCTGAGAATTATGAGCGGCAAGACCAATCTCCTCAGCAAAATGGAAATCCGGTCCAGTATCTTCGAAAAGACGTCGCCCCATCTTAGCCGTTGAATCAATCAAGCCGTTATCGATCACTCCCCGCCGTGGCCGCCCAGGTGTCCCAACGCCTCCAGCCGGCCTGGCATCGCGAGCCGGAGTGCAACACGCCGGCCCGCGCCGTAGAATGCGATCACCATGAACGTTGAACCAATCCTGGCGTTGGCGCTGATCGTCGTGTTGGGCGCCGCCGCGCAGTGGCTGGCTTGGCGCGTCCGTCTGCCCTCCATCCTCCTGCTTCTGCTTTTTGGATTCCTCGCCGGCCCCGTCGCGGGTTGGATCGAGCCCGATCGCTTGTTCGGTGAACTCCTGCTGCCGATAGTGTCGCTGTCCGTCGCCCTCATTCTCTTTGAGGGCGGCCTGAATCTCCGGTTTGCTGAGCTGCGCGGAGTCGGTTTGGTCGTGAGGAACTTGGCGACCATCGGCGCGCTTGTGACCTGGATCATAGCCGCCGGCGCAGCCCACCTTCTGGTGGGTCTCGAACTGCCCCTGGCCGTGCTGCTGGGGGCGATCCTGGTGGTCACCGGGCCGACCGTTGTGCTGCCGCTGCTGAGGCACATCCGGCCCTCCGGTCCGGCCGGGGCCATTCTCAAATGGGAAGGCATCATCATCGATCCGATCGGCGCGGTGCTCGCCGTGTTGGTCTTCGAAACCGTCCTAACTGGTCGACCGGAAGAAGCCGCGGCCCACATCGCCCTCGCACTCCTCAAGACAATCGCTGTCGGTGGAGGGCTGGGGCTCTTGGCTGCAGCGCTCCTGGTAATCACGTTGCAGAGGCACTGGCTCCCGGACTCTCTTCAGACCAGCATATCGCTGATGTTGGTGGTGGCCGCTTTTGCCGCCTCCAACAGAGTGCAGCCCGAGTCCGGCCTGTTGGCTGTCACAATCATGGGCATCGCCCTGGCCAACCAGCAGCGAGCCGACATGCAGCGGATCGCGGAATTCAAGGAGAACCTTCAATCCTTTCTCCTGGCCGCTTTGTTCATACTGCTCAGCGCCCGCCTCCGCTTGAGCGATCTCCGCGCCGTCGCCTGGGAAACGGCATTGTTCGTCGGCGTGTTGATCCTATTGGCCCGGCCGCTCGCCGTGTTGGCCTCATCTCTGAAACGAGGCCTTGACCGGCGCCAACTCGCATTCCTGATGTGCATGGCCCCGCGCGGCATAGTGGCGGCGGCGATTGCCTCGGTTTTTGCCCTGGCTCTGGAGGAACAGGGATACGCCCAGGCGCAAAAACTCGTGCCGGTCATATTCGGCACCATCGTCGGCACAGTTCTGGTCTACGGCTTGCTTGCCCCCCGCATGGCCAGAATGTTGGGCCTGTCTGATCCGAGCCCGCAAGGCGTGCTCATCGTCGGTGCGGGGCCCTTCCCGCGAGCCATTGCCAAGGCCCTCATGGACCAAAGCCTCCGCGTTCTGCTTGTCGACACCAACCGCGACAACGTGGCCGCAGCTCGTTGGGCAGGGCTCCCTGCGCACCAGGGCAGCATCCTGAGGGAAGAGTTGCTCGACGAGATTGACCTCGCCGGCATCGGCAAGTTGCTTGCCATGACGCCCAGCGACGAGGTAAACATCCTGGCGGTTCGCCGTTTCGCGCGCATCTTTGGGGGGGCAGAGGTCTATCAGCTTCCCCCCAAAGGGACGGATACGGGCCGTACCGACCTGGCGAAACGCCTGCCGGGCCGTCCGTTGTTCTCGACCAACGCCACAGCGGGTCGCCTGGACGAGGCTATGAGACGCGGCGCTGTTGTCAACGCCGCCACGCTCGGAGCTGCGCATGACCTTGAGCCCGTCCTCAAGCACCATGGGCATGACGCCCTCCATCTATTCATCGTCACCGAGAAACGCCGCCTGACAATCCTGACCGCGGACCAGCGAGTGACGCCCAAAGGCGGACAGACGGTTGCGGCGTTGATCGGCGCGGATGCCTCTCTCCACGGCAAGTGAAGCCGGAACATGCGGCGGAACGCGCATTGACCCCGCTGCACGACGGAACCAAAATGGCTGTTTCTCGTCCGGGCGAGGATTCGTTTTGCCGAAACCGCCGGCGCCAGCGGGACAGAGGGCGATCATGAGACCCAAAACGCATACGACCCATGCCCTCAAAGTCGTTGTCTCGCACCTCAAGGCAGGGCGGGCCCAAGAGGCTGCGAGAGTTCTCATCCACGACCTCCAGCACACTGCTGTTCCGCCGCAAGCCGACCTGGGCAAGTGGCTGGTCCGGAGCATCGGCGAGAAACCGGCGGTCAAACTCATCCAAGCTCTGGCGTACTACCCCTGCTTTTACTGCAAGAATGGATTGGAGGACTGCAGCCTTTGCGGGTCGCGGCGCACAAACGCCGCAGGGCGAAAGTGCTGCGAGCACTGCCTGGATCTGCTCAAGGTGCGATGCGATTTCTGCGGCGGCTCCGGGTGGATCACGTATCACGTCCTGCCCTCGGGTCTCTGGCCTGCGGTCATCCTGGTTCGCACCAGGGCCGCTCTCTCCGAGTTCTCGACGTTGGCCAAACACGGCCTGCCGGCGACCGCGTCAGCAGCCCCCTCCTCGGCACGCAGGCTGCTGGAGCGCCAGCTTCTGATCCTCAATCGGCTTGCGGGCATCTTAGAGAACGCCGTGGACGCAACCAAGAAGTACATGGCCCAGAACGGCCCGGCGTTCAAGCCAGTGGCCGCCAGAGTACTGAACACCGTGGCGGCTGGATGGGAGAAGATGCAGCCCCGCTTGCGAAACACGCTGCTTCTCTTGGGGGACACCCTTCGCAGGGAGGCGGTTCACGCGGAGACGAAAAAGGCGCGAGCCATCATGATCGACCGTGCCGCTTTCTACCGCATGCTCGCCAAATCCCGCGCATTCGAGGGAACAAGCCTGTTCCGCCCCTTTCTACCGACACGGCGGCACCCAGGTGGTCACGGTTTGCCGGGCCACCCGACCGCGCCCAAGTCTCACGACCGGCTTCAAACGACGACCACAGCGCCTCCACGGCCCAGGCAGCTAGTTCCTCCCCATGCGCGGCGAGCTATTTCCAAACGGCGAAAATCCCCTGCAAAACATCCTCTCCGGCGCCGCAAGCCGTTTAGAGGAACTGTTGATTGACACCACGCGAGGATGGCCTTCGAGGTAGAGCGGGTCACTCCCAGACCGAGAAGACCGTTGGAATCGCGAGAGAGCAGCTCCCGGGCGGTCGCGGCTCTGTTCGCCACGCGGCTTTGGTGTACGGATCGCCGCCCGGACTGAAGTCCGGGGCTCTGTGAAGGGGGCGAGCTAACTCTTTCGGCTGGGCGTCTTCTTGACCTCGCGGAGGTACTTGTCCATGGCGGCGGCGGACTTCTTGCCGTCGCCCATCGCGAGGATGACCGTGGCGGAGCCGCGGATGATATCGCCGCCGGCGTAGACGCCGGGCATGCTGGTGGCCCCATCCTCGGTGGCTTCGATGTAGCCCCACTTGTTGGTCTTGAGCTCGGGCGTGGTCTGAGTGATGAGCGGGTTGGCCCGGGTGC
>CAYYBO010000182.1:0-8386 GCA_964470125.1 uncultured Planctomycetaceae bacterium
TCTTCTAGGTTCTGTTCGACGTCCGTTATCATCCCGCTCTCATCTCCGCTGACCATCTTGACGACGCGGCCGGGAATATCTTCGCTCGCCCAAGTCTTGGAGACTATCGTTCGTTCTTCGTTCTTGTTCTTGATCTTGATCTTGGTCTCGATCCACTCGGTGGCAATCTCCTTGCCTCCGATCTCGATCTTCTCCTGACCTCTTTTCACATCCAGGACTTCTCTCCCGTCCGGAAGCTTGCCGACTTCCTTGGGCTCGATCTTCAGCTTCTCCCGCTTCACCTTCGCGGGGATTGGGTCATTCGTTACCGACAAGTTGTCCTTCACCCCCTCCGTCGAAGTAACCGTCTTGGTCTGAATCTCAGCCTTCTCGGAGGTCACCTTCTTCAGCGTTGTCGTAACGACCATCTTTACCGTTACACCGTCAATCACAACGATCCACTTCACTTTGGAGAAGCTGCCCGGTTTGAATTGCGCCCAGTGCTTGTATTCGGGGTTGTCCACTTTCTCTTCAGCAAGGGCAACCACCGTCGACCACCCGACCATCGCCATCATGAGGAAAAACACTCGGGCTAAGCGTGACATTCTCGCTTCCTCCATGCAGGGCGTCCAGTTGATTCCCCGGCGGACCCAGGACACAGTTGGGCACCCAAGGCTGCTACGAAGCACCTTGACGCACTACTTCTTGTCCTTCTTCTCGCCCTTGCCCTCTTCGGCCTTCTTGGTTTCCTTGTCCTTGGCGCCTGCCTTGGGCTTGGCGTCCTTCTTGTCCTTGGTCTTGTCCTTGTCGGCGTCGGCGGTTTTCTCCGGCTTGCCGCCCTTGTCGGCCTTGAACTTTTCCAGCTTCCCTTCGCTCTCTGTCGGCGTCTGTCCTTCCATCTTGGTGGACGTCTTGACGATCCGGCCGGGGATCTCTTCGCTGGTCCAGGCCTTCGAGGTGATCGTGGAGTCGTCCTTCTTCATCTTCGTCTCGACCCACTCGGTGTCGATCTTCTTGTCGCCGATCTTGATCTCTTCCTTTCCCTTCTTGACCTCCAGGATTTCCGTTCCGT
Source organism: uncultured Planctomycetaceae bacterium (assembly GCA_964470125.1). Classification (GTDB taxonomy): domain Bacteria; phylum Planctomycetota; class Phycisphaerae; order UBA1845; family UTPLA1; genus DATKKX01. Next base: position 1,052 of record CAYYBO010000182.1, read on the forward strand.
CCGGCAGCTTACCCTTCTTGAGATCGGGGTCCGGCAGGTCCTTCTTCTCGATCTTGGCGGGGATGTCCCGCTTGGTCGCCGGGACCTCCAACTTCTGGCCCATCACCTCGTTGACCATCTTCATCTCGACCACCGCCTTCTCGGCGGTCAACTCCAACAGCGTGGTGGTGGTCAGCGTCTCGGCCTTGGTCCCCATGACCGTGGACAGCATCTTCAACTGCGAGAAGCTACCCACCTTGAACTGCGCCCAGTGCTTGTACTCGGGGTTGTCCACCTTCTCCTCGGCGAACACCGCCGACGCCGACCAGCCGACCATTACCGCCGCGCACAGACAGACTCGACCGAACCTTGACATTTGCGTTCTCCTTGAGTTGGCCCGCTTCGGGCGACGGTATAGTACAGGAGAATCACGCCTATGTCCCGAAGGGCACTTGAAGGATGAGGAATCGAAGGCATCCGCGACCGCCCGCCCTTTACCCTGTGCAGCGATGCCAGCGGTGATGCTGAGAACGAGCCGGCCCTTGAAATCAGAGGCAGATCGCTCTAGGGAGGGCTCGGCTCTGTTTAGACAAGGGGAATCACGTTATGCTATCCCGGCAGCGAGGGTTCGCCAGTGCCAGCGACGATCATCGATGGAAACGCTATTGCCCGGGAAATAAAGGGCCGGATCACCGATGCAGTGAGCGAGTTGGCCGCGAAAGGCCGAGTGCCTTGTCTGGCCGCGGTGCTCATCGGCGACGACGAGGCGGCGGCGAGTTATGCCCGCTCGCAAGCCAAGCACGCGGCCGGCGTGGGAATCGAATTTCGCTTGGTGAAGTTGGCGGCAGAAACGAGCATGGCGGAAGCCAGCGCCGCCATCAAGGCACTGAACAACGACCGGTTAGTCAGCGGCATCATGCTGCATCTGCCGCTGCCGGGGCAGTTGGACGCATTTGCCTTGCAGCAGGCCATAGCCCCTGCCAAGGACGCGGAAGGCGTCAGCCCCGCCAACCTGGGGCTGCTGGCGATGGGACGCGACTCGCTACCGCCCTGCACCGCCGCGGCCGCCTTAGCCTGTCTTCAATCCACGGGCGAGCCCCTGGAGGGCCGAGAGGCCGTTGTCGTCGGCCGCAGCGTCATTGTCGGCAAGCCGCTGGCCATGCTGCTGCTGGCCGGCCACGCCACGGTGACGCAGTGTCACACCCGCACGCGGAACCTCGCCGCTCACACCCGCCGAGCCGAGATTCTCTGCGTCGCGGCAGGGGTGGCGGACTTCATCGGCGCCGAGCATGTGTCACCAGGCACGATCGTCATAGACGTGGGCACGCATCGCGTGCCGGCAACGGAGGGCGCCTCAGATCCGAACCGCGTCCACAAGCAAGCGGCCCCTTCGGCAGCGCCTCTAAAAACTCGTACAACCGGCGACGTACGTTTTGACGAGGTGGCTCCGATAGCCAAGGCCATCACCCCCGTGCCCGGCGGAGTTGGGCCGGTCACCACGGCCATGCTGCTGGCGAACGTCGTGGCGGGCTGCAGACGCTCACCGCTTCTGGGCGGGTGAGGCCAGATATTCCGTCTCGACCGGGCGGCGTTGGACCACCTTTCGCTGAGCCGGCGAGGGCTTGAGGTCCAGGGCATGTTGCAGGCGATCGCGCGCCTCGCTGATGCGCTGACCTGCCCGGAGCGCGTCAGACAGCTCGACAAGGCGATCCACCTCGGGCTTCAACTCAACAGAGAGGGTGAGATATCGGATCTGCCCTTGCAAGTCGCCTCGTCGCGCCGCGGCTTGGGCCGCCCGGGCATAGCACCCGGCCAGCTCCGCGGAATCGACCCCGCCCGACACGCGCATCCGCTCCGTCGTGTGTTTGAGATAGCCATCCAAATCGCCAACGGCAAAGAGGCTCGCCGCCCACTCATGGTGGCAGCGCGCCAAGTCCTGCTTGTTCTGAAGCCTCTCGACAGCCTTCGCGAACATGGCGGCGGCTTCCTCATGCCGCTTCAGGGCCGCCCAAACCTGCGCCACCAAGAGGAGCGACTCCCCCCTCTCCGGCTCCAAGGACAAAGCCATATGCGCCTGATAAACCGCTGACTCCGGCGGACTGACCAGAACGCACCGCGGCTTCGATCGAACGGGCCCGACTACCACGCCGCCCAAGGCAAATTCGCCGATGTTCGGCGGCGCGGCTCCCTCAGGGCTTTCTCGCTGGACCACGTCTCCAAGCAACTGACCCGATGCCTTGAGGACGCTCGCCCAGTGATGGTGCAGATCGGGCGTTGCCAGGCCGTTCCAGTGAGCCCGCTGATAGTGACTTGCAGCCAAGGCAGCGGCGCCGTCGGCTTCGTAGACGCGGCCCAGCCAATACAGTACGAGCGGATCGTTGAGCCGGTTGCGGGCCGCGGATTCCAGCCTGCGTCTGGCTTGCGGCAAGTCGCCGAGGAGGAGGTAGGCTCGGCCCTCAAGTAAGGCCTGCGACTCGTAGGGTATTTCCAGGGAGCGGGACCGCAGCAGTTCCATCGCCCGCTGACCATCGCCCTCGTCGAGCGTGGCAAGGATCAAACTGGTCTGCTGTTCACTCGAAGCGACTCTCGCAGGGACCGCCTGGTTGGCCGCCCGGCACATGCCGGGGCGCATGCCCAGCATAGCCACTGCAAGGAGCGTGACACCCAGGCCCACGGTGCGGGAAAACGCGGCCATCGGACGCACCCTCGACGACTGTCGGCGTATCGCAGGCGAGCAGGCGGGATGATCCTCTTGCTCGGGTCCGCTTCTGGTCGCGGCCGGTAGCTCGGCCGCGAGCTCGCAGGCATCCCCCGTTGCGTGATCAGGCCGCCTCACGGTCGCCGGCACAAGCCCCGACAAACGCCGGAGCCGGTAATGTACACGCTGTGGGCGGTCGATTCCGTACTTCCATATACTATGCTACCATTCGGCCTGAAACGGGTCAAAGTCGCGTTCGCTCGTACCCGCCAACAACGATGTGCTGGATAAGGAGTCCGCGGGATTGTCGATCTCCCCGGGCATCGTATAATCGGACGGTCTGCCGCGCAATCATAGGACCTCCTCGCCGGCGCCGGTCCGCAGGGTCCTCCTGATCCACAGGAGCACGCCGCTTGGATACTCGCTTTGACACGTCGCCCACTGGCAGAGGGGAAGAGTTCGAGCCGGCGGCATGGCCGCAGCTCGATGAAACCAGGCCCTCGCCCGTGCCGAGCCATCGCCGCCGGCTGGCCCACTACCTGGGAGCGGCGGGCATCAGTCTTGGCTGTCATCTGCTGCTTGTGTGCGTGCTCGCTTTGGCGGCGACATATGCAGTCGTCAAACCTGGCTCGAGTGAACCATTCCCCACCGAGTTCAAAGCCAAGATCGTCACCGATTCCCGCAAGGAGGAGCGAGTCGGCGGCTTTCGCTTTCCAGGCCGAGCAATGAAGGACCGCCCTGATTCGGCCCGTGCGACACGCGATTCGGATTCGATCCGCGATCTCGCCGCGCTGCTGGAGGCCGACTCGCCCCTTAAACCGACGCCGATAGGGCGGGGGGGGTCGGGACTGAACCGAATGACGGTGAGCGAGTTGGGACGCTCGGACGTGGTCGGCATCGGCAGTGGCGGCGGCTTCGGCCATGGCGGATTGGGCAGTGGTCTGGGAAATCGCGATCTTGCCGGCGGCGGACCAGTCGGAACTTTGTGGGGCGTGGGCGAGGGACAGTTGGCCAGGTCGGTCGTCTATGTGATGGACCGCAGCGGATCGATGGGCGAGACGTTCAGTCTCTTGCAGCGTGAACTCATGCGAGCGATCGGCAGCCTGAACGATGACCAGACCTTCAACGTCATCTGGTTCAACGAAGGCCCGGCAACGCAGTTGGCGGAGGAGATGCTGCCGGCGACCATCGGGAACAAACGCGAGGCCTTCAGGGCGATCAAGCGGATCTTCCCCACCGGGCAGACGCAGCCGGTGGATGCTGTCAGGCTGGGGCTGACTCACAAGCCCGATGTGCTGTTTCTTCTCTCCGACGGCGACTTCGGCGAGAACAATCAGCAGGTGGTGAAGATGATTAACCAGAAGAACAAACGCAAGGCGACGATGATCAACACCATCCTGTTCGTTTACGACGCGGGCGGCGACGGCGAGCGCGTCCTCCGGGCCATCGCCGAGGCCAATAAGGGAATCTTCAAGCACGTGACTGAGGCGGATGTGCGGGAGTAAGAGCGTATTCTTCGCGTGTGCCGCTGCTCAACGGCAGTGCCACTCGGTGGATTAGCCGGGAGATAGGCGTGGTCATGCTGTTCTTAGGACTACGGCGTTTCAAATGGGCTTTCATCCTTGCGCCTGCCATGGTGATTCTGATGCCCGCAGTCGCAGCCGCGGCCGACGATGTCCCGGCCGAGAAGGTGTCCTTCCTCCAAATACTGCTCGAGGGGGCGCAGTGGCCGGGCCTGGTCATAGCTTTTATGTCACTAACCTCGGTGACGCTCATCGTCGAGCACTTCTGGACGACCCGCCGTGCGACGATGTTTCCCGAGAGCGAAATCGAAACCACCCGCCGATTCATCGAGGGCCGCAAGTACAAGGAATGTGTGGAGTTCCTGGGCTCGGGCAAGTCGATGTTCGCCGACGTCTTAACCAGCGGGCTGCGGCACGGCCGGCACGGCTTTGAGGCCATGCAGGCCGCGGCCGAGGAGCGGGCCGAAGCCTGGGGCAGCCGGCTCTTCCGGCGTGTGGAATACTTGAATATCATCGGCAACCTCAGCCCCCTGCTCGGCCTGCTGGGGACTGTCCTGGGCATGATCGAGGCCTTCGGCGCAATGCAGCAAGCCCACGGGGCCTACAAGCCGGAAAACCTTGCCGGTGGTATCAGCCTGGCACTGGTCAACACCTTCCTGGGCCTGGCCGTGGCGATAGTCTCGCTTGGATTTTTCGGCGTCTGCCGCAACCGGGTGGACGCTATGACCGTTGCCGCCCACGCCGCGGCCCTCGACCTTCTGGAATACTTTCGCCCTGGGGCGGGAACTTCCGCCTCCGGCGCCGCCGGCGCGAACGTGCCCGCCGCTGCAGGGGCGGCGAATGCCCCCGCCCCAGGTGCTCCAGCCGCCGGGACAAAGAGTGCCCCGAAACGATCCCCCTGACGGCCAAGGCAACCGGCGGCCTCGCCGCACAGGCCGATCGGGCGGGCCGCCAAGTGGTCAAGCCTCAGCGAAGACAAGGCGAAGATGTCGCCGTTGTGCGAGGCGTCGATAGCATGAAACGTCCTCCCAAGACCACCGCCATCGGCCTGAACCTGGCACCCATGGTGGATGTGATGATGTGCCTGCTGATCTTCTTCATGCTGGCCACCAAGATGGTCGAGCAGGAAAACAGCAAGATCGACCTGCCCATCGCCCGGGCGGCGAAGGAAGTCGACAAACAGGCACTCGGCAACCGACTGGTAATCAACATCCGCGACGCGATCCTGCACGGCGGCGAGGGCGCCGAGTACATCGTGCAGGAAAACGTCCTCTCCCTCGCGGAGGTGCAAGATCTGCTCGCCATCGAGCAAGAGCGCGATCCGGAGGTCAAATGAATCATCCGCGCCGACCGCGGCGTACCCAATCGCTACGTAGAGGCGGTCATGGTCCTCTGCGGCCAAGCCCGGCTGCGAAACATCACCTTTGGCGCCCTGCAGGGCGAGGGAGGGACCGGCCGATGACGCGACGAGGTCTGCCGCCGGCCCACGCCGCCATTCCTAACCTCGCCCCCATGGTCGACGTGGTCATGGTCATTCTCATCTTCTTCATGCTGGGCACGACCTTTGCTCTTTCGGAAGGCATGCTCCCCACGCAACTCCCCGCTGAAACCGGGCCGGGCGGCGGAGCGGCAATTACCATCCTGCCCGCAGTTCGCATCTCCCTTTCGGAACAGGCTGACGGCAGGGGCTGCCGAATCGTGGTCATGGGGCGCGAACTGGCCGATCAATCATTTGAGACGCTGGCGGCGTTTCTGAGGGAAAAACGCGTGGCCGGCGCCGATCCACAGGCCCCGGTCTTGATCAGCGCCGACGGGGGCCTGGAGTACCAACAGGTGATTTCGGCGATGGACGCCTGCGTGCGGGCCGGTTTCAGCAACATCCAATTCTCGGTCGGGGGCGTTGCCGGCGCGGCCCCAGCCGAGAACTGAGTTCGCCGATCATGATTGCCTCCTCGCAAACCAACGCCGACCCCCATGTAGCAAGAGCCCCGGGCCTCAGTCCGGGCGGCCCTCCGCCGTGCCCGCGGCTCGACCCTCACGAACACCCGCCCGCACTGAAGTCCGGGGGGCCTCGCGCCGTTGGGTCGGCCCTGGCGGCATATCTGGCACTTGTAATCGCACTGGTTGCGCCGGCCGTCAGCAACGCCCAGACGCGCGGACGCGGAGGAGAGTCGCGCGAGCAATTAGAAAGCGAGCCTGACGATCGGCTCCCGCCGAAGCTCGAACGCCGCATCCAGGAACTGATCGACGAGAACAAGCCCGACGAGGTCGCGGCCCTGCTGGCGGACCAGCCGAAGATGTACCGCGTTTACACGGCCCGTGCCTTCGCCCAGGCCAGCCTCCAAACCGAGGACCCCAAGCAGCGCGAGCGACAAATAAGCCGGGCCGTGCGGGAGTATGAGGTGGCGGTCTCCCTGCAAGGCGACCCCGGCTGGTTTAGAGGCGAGCGACGGCGGTTTGACGCAGCCCAATGGCGGGTCGAGTTGGGTGACCTCATCCTCCGCCGATGGATCGCCGCGGACATGGATCGCTACGAAATCACCAGCGGACTCGACTTCGACCGCGAGCGTGTGAAAGACCGTCTCCGCTTTGCCCTGGACAACTACATCGCCGCCGGAAAGCTGCTGGACGAGCTTTCGGCGGGCCTGAAGCGCGACGAGGAAAAGTACCTGCTGGTGGGCCTCGCCGCCAAGATTGCCCCACTTCAAGAGCAACAGCGGCTCAACAGCGGATGGGCGGCCCTCTATCTTGCAGCGACCTCCGGCCCCTCCAGCGAGGACTACAACGTTCTTCTGGCATCGGCGTTAAGCGCCTTTGACGCCGCCGGCCGCCGCGCCAAGCAGATCAACCGCAAGTACAACGCCCTGCTCGGGGCTGGCGTCTCGCTGTATCACTCCAAACGACAGGCCGAATCCTTGGCGGTCTTTGATCGAATCATCCGCTCGACGGCGCCGCTACCGCTCGTAGCCAGGGCATACTTCGAGAAGGCCCGGGCCCTGACCCAGGCGGGCCAATTCGCCGATGCTCGAAATGAACTCGATGCTTTGCAGTCCATACCGGAGTCACGGCTGAAGGGTGATGACGGGAGATCGGAAGAGCACACGTCTGAACTCCAGTCACCCGCCTTGGTCCATC
>CAYYBO010000183.1:0-953 GCA_964470125.1 uncultured Planctomycetaceae bacterium
GCGCGGTTCGGATCGGGGGCCGCTTGCTGACGGGCGCGGTTCGGATCGGGGGCCGACGTTGTGGCAGACGACCGCGACCGCACAGAACACCCACGCGTGCACGGCGTACCACGCGCACTACACAACGGACCATGCGGCGGGCTCGTTCGAGCGGCAACAAGCGGCGAGGGTCAAGGGGCAATGCCCAGCCAGCCGGGGATGAAGCGGACGCCCAGGTGCAGCAGGCCGAGGGTGTAGAGCCCGGCGACGATGTCGTCGAGGACCACGCCCCAGCCGCGGGGCAGGCGGCGTTCGACCCAATTGGCGGGCCAGACCTTGGCGATGTCGATCGCCCGCTCGAGGAGGAAGGCCGCGGCGACGAGTTGCCAGGTGGGGGGCAGGGCGATCAAGGCCACGAGGAAGCCGGGGATCTCGTCGATCACGTTTTTCGAGCTGTCCTTCTCGTTGAGGATTCGGTCGGTGTGTCCGGCAATCCAGACGGCGAACAGGGTGAAGCCGGCGACGATCAGAGTGTAGGCCGGCCAGGAAAGACCGAGCAGGGGCACCAGGAACATGTACAGCGGCACGCCGATGACGGCGACGGCAACGGTCCCGGAAGCGGCCGGCACAAAGCCGAGATAGGCCAGCGAGCCGACGAAGAGCAGCACGTGCCGCGCGGCCGGTCGATGGGGGGCGCTCCCTTCCGCCATCGGGCTTGCGTTTTGCGAATCAGGCATGGCCTGGAAACATGCCTCCGGCGGGGGCCTGTGTCAAGCCGCGGCGACGGCGGTGTCGGCGCCGATGACCGGCGTTGCCAGGGAGGGCTGCGTCCTCGCCAGGCAGCCGCCCAGCGGGAGATCGGCCTCTTATCGTGGCGTGCGCCGATGAAGTGCTCCGGCTGTTCAGGGGGGCCGTAGGGCCGGGGGGCAAATCCCCATTGCCGGGGGGGCCCGAAAACGCCCCCCATTGCCCAA
>CAYYBO010000183.1:963-8380 GCA_964470125.1 uncultured Planctomycetaceae bacterium
TTCCCCCTTGCCGTGGAGGACGCTATACTGCCGCCCTTGGCCTCATGCCATATCAGGAGTTAGGCGAAGTCCTCGCGGGCGAGGGCAATCCGCCTTCGCGGGGCGGCGACGGCAGAGGCGATCGCGGGAGATGAAAGTATGGCTGACATCAGATTAGCCATCGCGGGCGTCGGCAACTGCGCCAGCTCGCTCCTCCAGGGCTTTGAGTATTATCGCACGCGACTCGCCACGGAGACGGCGGGGCTGCTGCACCCGACGATCGGGGGCTATCGGCTGTCGGACATTCGCGTGGCGGCCGCTTTCGATGTGGACCGGCGGAAGGTCGGCCGGCCGCTGGAGGAAGCCGTGTTTGCCCCGCCAAACTGCACCAGGGTTTTTCAGCGGGAGCTGCCGCGATACGGCGTTACCGTGCAGATGGGGCCGGTCCTGGACGGCGTCGCCCGGCACATGCAGGACTATCCCGACGATCAAGCGTTTCGCGTGGCCGACCGGGAGCCGTGCGACGTAGCCAAGGCGCTGCGCGAGGCGAAGGCGGACGTGCTGGTCTGCTACATGCCCGTCGGCTCGGAGGACGCCGTGCAGCATTACGCCCAGGCGTGCCTGGACGCCGGCGTCGCCCTGGTCAACTGCGAGCCGGTTTTCATCGCCTCTCACCCGGAGTGGGCGGCGGCCTTTCGTAAGAAGAACGTGCCGGTTGTTGGCGACGACATCAAGAGCCAGCTCGGGGCGACCATCGTACATCGCATGCTCGCCTGGTTGATGGACGAGCGCGGCGTCAAGCTCGACCGCACCTACCAGCTCAACACCGGCGGCAACACCGACTTTCTTAACATGCTGGAGCAGTCACGGCTGCGCTCCAAGCGAATCTCCAAGACCGAATCTGTCCAGTCACAGTTGGAGACGCCTCTGGCCCCGGAGAACATCCACATAGGTCCGTCGGATTATGTCCCCTGGCAGAAGGACAACAAGGTCTGCTTCCTGCGGCTGGAGTGGCGCGGTTTCGGCGATGTCCCCATGAATCTGGAGATGCGTCTCAGCGTGGAGGATTCGCCGAACAGCGCCGGCATGGCCATAGACGCCATCCGCTGCGCCAAGCTCGCCCTCGACCGCGGCATCGGCGGGCCGCTCACCGAAATCTCCGCCGTGTGCATGAAACACCCGCCCAAGCAGTTCCACGACGCCGATGCCCGGGCAATGTTGGAGCACTGGATCGCCGGGCAGTAGAGAGAGCCTGGGATCTTCGGCGGGCCGGTAAAGGACCGGGCGGGGTCGAACCCCCAACGGCGACATGATTGGGGACGGGGGGCTCGGGGGGGGCTGCCGTGCGGACCACTACTTCTGCGGATCCTCGTCGACTTCGAGATCGTCTTCTCCGAGCACTTCGACGTCTTCGGCCTCGTCCACGTCCTCGTCGAGGCCCAGGCTATCGAGGTCCAAATCGCTGACGTCGTCAAGGTCGAGTTCTTCCATGGCGTCGAGGTCGATTTCGTCCTCGTCGACAACGGGGGCCGCGGCCTTGGCACGCCCGGCAGGGGCGGTTGGCCGCATTTCCGTCGGGGCGTCAGCCGCCGCCCGCCTGGCCATTTGAGCCGGGCCTGGCGGCGCGATCTTGGCGGGCTGGCCGTCGATTTGGACGGTGAAGACCACGGATCCGATCTTGATCCGATCGCCGGGCTTGAGCGTTGCCTGGACGACTCGCTGCTCGTTGACGAAGGTGCCGTTGCTGCTGTCGAGGTCTTTGAGAATCACCTTCTTGCCGTTCAGGGAGAGCCGGCAGTGCTCCCTGGAGACCTCTCGCAGGGGGATGCGCAAGTCGGCGTCGGTCCTACGTCCGATGAGCATGCCGCCGGACGCCACCGGAAAGTCCTTGCGAACGCCCTTGTTGCCGAAGGTCACGAGTGTAACGGTCATGGTCGTGTCTCGAGCCATCGGCTTTTTTGCGTCCGCCCTGAGCCAAGGCGCGGCTGCCGACAGCTTTCCCCCAGGCCACAGAACCCGAAACCGAAAGCGGCGTGCTGTCTGCGAGACTTCCCCCGTTGGGTCCGCTTGATGCACACCCTCCGCATGCTCCTGCGTTACTTTAATTTACCGCAATTGCCGCACTACATCAAGCGCATGGGGCGGCAGGTGGTGAGCCTGCAGGGGACTATCTCCGGGGGCCGGGACCTGTAATATGTCTATTGTGGAGACGGCACAGAACAAACCGGGGGCGACCGGCGAGGCCATAGGCTGGTATGTCCACGTGCCGTTCTGCACGGCCAAGTGCCGCTACTGCGATTTCTACTCCGTCCCGGTTGAAGCCGGGCCGGCCGCCGACTTTGGCCGCGTCGCCGGAGAGGAGTTATCGACCCGCGACCCGGGCCGCCCTGTTGCGTCCGTCTTCGTCGGGGGCGGCACGCCGACGGTCTTGCCGGAAGAGGTGTTGGAAGCCCTACTTGCCTCGTTGGGCGGAGGAGGAAGAGCGGGCATCGAGTACACCGTGGAGGCCAATCCCGCCAGCGCCGTCGAGATGAAGCTGCAGCTCCTTCGGCGACTCGGGGTCAATCGGCTCTCGCTTGGCGTCCAGTCATTCCACGCCGCGGAGCTCCGCCTGCTCGGACGATTGCACGACCCCGGCCACATCGCTTCTTCCTTCGCCGCCGCCCGAGCCGCCGGGTTCGACAATATCAACCTTGACCTGATCTACGGAATCCCCGGCCAAACCCTGGGTCATTGGCGCGAGTCGCTCCACCTGGCCGCGGAATTGGGGCCCGAGCACCTCTCCTGCTACGCCTTGACCTATGAGCCCCATACGCCGATGACGCGGCTTCGACAGCTCGGGGCAATCATCCCCTGCGGCGAGGAAATCGAAGCGGGGATGTTCGAGGACGCCATCGAGCGGTTGACCCGGGCCGGTTACGAGCACTATGAGATCAGCAACTTCGCCAAGCCTGGCAGGCGCTGCCGGGCCAACATGATCTACTGGGAGAATCGAGAGTATCTGGGCATCGGGCCATCAGCGGTGTCCTATCTGGGCGGGGTACGCCGCAAGAACATCCCGGACGTCCGGCGTTACATCGAGGTTCTAAGCGGCGGCCCCGGCGAGATCGTGGAGGAGGAGGAAAGGCTCTCGCCGGAGGCGTCGGCTTGCGAGACGGCGATGCAGATGCTTCGCCTGACGGAGGGGATCAACCTGGAGGGATTCAGGCGGCGCACGGGTCATGACGCCGCCGAGTTTTTCGCTGAGCCGATCAGCCGTTTCGTGAAAGAGGGCTTGCTGGAGGCCACCCCCGCTTGTGTGCGTCTGACGCGCCGCGGCATGTTGTTGGCGAACCGGGTAATGGTGGAATTCGCCCCATGAGGTTGGCTTCAGCGGCCGCTGAGGCCGCCCGTGGTGAGTCCGATCAGGGCATTCTCAATCACTCGGCGATGCCGGCGGGGCGGCGGCGGGCGGCGGTAGGGGCGTGTCGGTGGGCAGGGGGTTCAACTCGATGACCTCGCGCTCCGGCTCGAAACGCGAGCGTACCCGTGAGGCCCGCCAGAGGCCCAGATCGCCAAGGTCCAGCAGATCTCCATCCTTGGTCCGGCAACCTTCGGCGAAGATCTGTTCGACCACTTTGTAGAGGACCAGGGAGACAGCGTCGTCCGGCTCGCGCTCGCTGCGGGTTTGAACGTCGGGAAGGCCGAAGGCGTGCAGGCCCACGCTGTCGGACACGAAGAGGCCGGCCTGACCCTCGGCAGGGGGGAATACCCGGAAGTTGACGCAGAACGTTGTTGCGGCAGGCTCGCCCTCGTCGCCTGCCTCGTCCGTGGAGGATGGCGCGGGGCCGGCCACGGGCATCAACCGCCCCGCGCCGGGCCACAGCACCGCGACTACCGGAGCGAATTCGGAAAGCGCCGCCTGGGCGCGGCGGTGCAGTCGGACGACCTCCGACCGCGGCAGTCGTTCGGGCGCGCGAGTGGTCAGCAGCACATGGGCCGCATGTTTAGCGGCCACCGACGCGGCTTCCGGCCAGTCCCAGCTTTGTGAAGCCGCATAGTTGATCTCGGCCTGGGCGGCCTTTCCGGCTTCGCAGGCCAATTCAAGGATGATCGCGCCCGTTTGGATGCGGATGGTCTTGCCGCCGTCGGGGCCGGCGAGCAGTTCGGCCTCTCGCAGACCTCCTCGCCGCAGCGAGGCGAAGAACACCTCTGCCGCGACCTCACACGGGGCTTCCAACAAGGCGCAGGAGGTAAACGACTGTCTCGGCTCTTCCGGCGGCGCCGGTTCCGGCGCAGGGGTTGGCTGTGCGCCGGCTGGTGTTTCACCTTGGCCGGGGGCCGGTTCGGGATGCGCGGCTTGGCCGCTCAGCGCAGGCGCCGCTTCTTGAGTTTTGGTTTTCGGCTCATTCGGCGCCGCCGGGGCGTGGGCCTGCGCCGTTTCGTAGTGAGTGGTGGGGGCCTGTTGGGGAGGGCTGGGTGTGTTTGGTGCGTCGGCTGTGGCCGGATCAGATGCGGGCGGGTCTTCCGGCCTCGCTGCACGCCCGTCCCTGCCGGACCAGCGAATGGCGAATTCGAGGAGGGCGGCCATGATTAAGGTCGCCCACCCGGCGAATGTCAGGTGGCCCGCGAACCAGGCGCCGGCGATCAGCACAAGAACGAGGACATCCAGCTTCCAGGACCTACGGCCTCGGCCGATCAGGCCCATGAGCAGGCCTTCCAGGGCAAGGATGGAGGCCACCAATCCCAGGATGACAAAGCCCCAGACCACGATTACCCACTCACTTCCCAGCGGCGCGAGGCCCCAGCACTGCGCCGCAGACAAAGCCTCGGGCAGCGTGGGCCAGCCAGCCCACGCCCAGCAGAACGCGGGGCTGTCAAGGGCCCGTGCGCACAAAGCAGAGGCCGCGCCACCTGACACGAAAACGCCTCGAAATCCCGATCAACCACTGAGCGGAGGCTGGGCCGCAGCTTGCAGCGGGCTACCGCGCCCCGGCCTCAACAAACAGCTCGTCGGGTATCGGAATCAGCTTGCCGCCGCGGTCTATGCAGGCAAGGGTCGAGGAAGCCTCGCACAGCACCACATCGTCACGCCGTAGGACGTAGGCGTGGTCGATCCTCGCCCGGGTCATGCGCTCTATCCGGGTGCTCAGAACAAGTTCGTCGTCGTAATAGGCTGGGGCCTTGAAACGACACTCGATTCTCACCACAGCAAAGAGAATGCCCTTGGCCTCGAGGTCGCGATATCGAAAGCCCGCGAGACGAAGCAGTTCGGTTCGGCCCATCTCGAAGTACTCGAAGTACTTGGAATGGTGGAGGTAACCCATAGGGTCGCTTTCCGCGTAGCGGACGCGGACGCGAAGATCACAAGAAGTAGGGGCTGTCGGCGGCATCGGCGTATTGTGGGGGCGCGTCAAGGGATGATGCAAGCCCGCGGACCGAGCCGCCGGACAATTGCCGAGGCCGGGGCAAGGTTTGCGTGCGCCACTTCCGGCGATTCCTCCAGATCAGCCGGAAACACCGGCAAGGGGGGCGATAAGCAACCAAAAACGCTTCTAGGGCTCTCGCGTCAACAAGATGAGCAAGCGGGCCGGCAAACGGCCGGGCCGGTGCGGTAGTGGCGGCGTGAAATGAGTCAGTTATTGTCGGGCGAGTCTTTACGGCCGGCTCTGTCGACGCGCGGCGCCGCGTCGGCCCCGAGCGAGGCACGAGCGCCGCCACAGCGGTCCCGCTCGGGTTTGGCGTCGCTCGTGGTATCACCGGACGTGGCGCGCGATAGAATGCGGCGACGCGGGACGTCCGGCCCCCCTTGGCGGGTGGCCCTGCATCAGGCGATGCGCAGGCCGGGCGGCGGCGTTGCGGTGATGGTCGCATACGATGCGAGCAGCGGGAGTTCACAATCATGCAAGTGGTCGTCTCGTGTTCCAAGTGCGGCGGTCAGATGCTCGCCGACCCTCAGTTGCACCCGGTCGTCGTGTGCCCGCACTGCCAGGCCCACGTCCCTCTGCAACAATCCGCTCAGCCGCCGGGAGGTGGGGGCTCGCCCCCGGCTGTGCAATGTGCGTCTTTGGAGACCACGCCGGCGATGCCCGGTCAAGGCAAGGCGACGGCCTCGCTCGTACTGGGGCTTTGCGGTCTCGTCATGTGGCTGTGCCCCATCGTCGGAATTGTCGTCTCGACCATAGGCATCGTCATGGGCATCAAGGCCAACAGCATCCAGCGCCGCGGCATGGCCACGGCGGGCATCGTTCTATCCGCCATCGGCCTCCTGCTCAGCCTCATCAACGCCGCGGTCGGCGCATACCTCGCCTTGACCGGCCGGATGGATCCGTTCGGGCTGTCAGGGGGGCAATGAAGCTGTCTCGGATTATCTCGCCGGCGCCAGCACCGGCACAGGCAAGCGAGTAACCGACGGCGGCGGGGAAGATGTGGGACGGGGCGGCGACGAAGCACGCTTCGCCGTTCGCGTCAACCAGACGCTCTTCTGGCAGGTAAGCAGGGCGTAGGGCCATATCCACCAGAGCAGGAACGTGGAGTAGAAGGAATACGGCACCATGAAGAGGGCTTCGCTGGTGCGTTCGCGGACGGCGCAGAAGATGATGGAGAGCAGGGAGCCGACGATGCACGAGGCCAGCAACTTCAATCCGAAGACCGAGGGCAGGAACAGCGCCAGGACCAGCGCGCAAATCAGGAACGGGTAGGGGAGGAAGAGGCCCAAGGCGCCCATCACAAAGTTGAAGCGAATGCCGGTCTTCCGCTCGGCGCGGAAGTTGGTAAAGACGTATCGGCCGGTGTGGATCGTTTCTCGGATGTTGCTGCGGCCCCAGCGGAGGAACATCTTGCAGAGGCCGGTGAAGGCCGTGGGGCTCTTGGTGATCACGCGGGCGGAGCGTTGATAGCGCACCTTGTAGCCCCGGCCGAGGATGAAGTTGGTCATGGCGTGGTCTTCGCCCGCCCGGGCGGGGCCGCCGCGGAAGGTCTGGTTGAGCCACTTGTCGAGGACGGGCATGACGGCTGAGCGGCGGTAGGCGGCGAGGGCGCCGGCGCAGCAGAGGACCGTGCCGCCGCCCATCGTGCTCTGAGCGGCGCGTTTGTAGTCGAAGGTCATCACGTAGCGCATGTTCAACATGCGGGGGATGAGGCCGCCGTCGAGGTTCAGAGCTCCCACCTTGCCGGCGACCGCCCCGACACGGGGATCCTCGACAAGCGGGCTGACCAGGGCGGGGAGGGCATCACGGGCGATGAGTGAGTCGCTATCGACGGTGACGAAGATCTCGCCTGTACCACGGCGGAATCCCTCCCAGAGGGCCCAGCGTTTGCCGCGGTTGGCGGGGCAGTGGATGGCGGTGATTCGCGGGCCGATCTCGCGAGCGGCCGCCTCGATGTGCATCCAGGTATCGTCGTCGCTGCCGTCGTCGACGAAGACGAGTTCGTAACTGAGCCCCTCGCCTTCGAGCAC
>CAYYBO010000184.1:0-8358 GCA_964470125.1 uncultured Planctomycetaceae bacterium
CCGGTCAGTTCACTGACGGCCTTCAGTTCGACGATGATCGACTCGAAACAGACGAAGTCGGCCTGGTAGTCGCAGGCCAGCCGCTGCCCCTTGTAGAAGACCGGCAGTTCAGTCTCCTTCTGGAAGGGGATGGCACGCGCTTCCAACTCGATGGCCAACGCTGCCTGATAGACTGCCTCGAGGAATCCGCATCCGAGCTGTCGATGAACTTCCATCGCCGCCCCAATGATCGCGTAAGTTCGCGGATCCCGGTTGTTTCTCATGCCTTCTGCCTCAAATCTGCGTAATCTGCGCAATCTGCGGATCACTTCTTGCTCTTCAGCCACCCGCCTATCTGCGCGCCGATGTCTTGCATGGTCGAGGCCGCGTAGCCGTGGCTCTTGACGGGCAGGGCCTTCAAGTCCTTAGCTAGACGAACCTGGAAGCGGAGCACCTCCAGCTCCAGATTCGCACTGGCCAGCGCCGGTGCTTTGTCCTTCGAGTACTTGGCCCGCAGGAGCAGGCCCAGGATGGCCTGGAGCCGGTTCTCCATCGCCAGCCCCAGGCTGTAGCGATGATGGCGCGGGAACTTTTCCGTGTGCTGGGTCAGCCACAGCATGAAGTCGTAGAAGTCAGCGATCACTTTCAACTCTTGAGCCATCGCCTTTCCCGTTTTTTACGCGACCAGGGGCTTCGCCCCTGGACCCCAAGGGGCAAAGGGTAAAAGGACACAGTGCACAGTGTTATGGAGAGTCCAGGGCCAACCGGAACCCGTGGCGGCTGTTCCGGGCGGCGGGGTAGTAGTGGTAGCGGTACGCACACCGGCAGTAGTTCGCGTAGTCGTTCCAACTGCCGCCGCGCAGAACACGGTACGTCCCCGACGTCGGACCGTGCGGGTTGTTGTACGGGCTGCTGCTGTAATAGCTTGAGCCGTACCAGTCGTTGCACCACTCCCACACGTTCCCGGCCATGTCGTAGAGGCCATAACCGTTGGCGCCGTTGGCCGTCTGGTAGCTGGTTGGCGAGCCGGGCCAATTCCAATCCGCCTTGTAACGCAGCGAGCCGTTGAAGAAGCCCACCGGGCTGGTGTAGGGCGTGCTACCGCTGCCCCAACACGGGTGGTAGTTCCGCGTCGGACTTGTGTCGTACGAGTAGCCCGACGAGCTGTAGTAGTTGCACCGGGCGTGCTGGATGGTGTCCTGGTCCGACCAGGGGAAGCGCCGCCCGGCCGCGCCGCCCCGGGCCGCCTTTTCCCACTCCGCCTCTGTCGGCAGCCGATAGCCGCTGCCGAAGTTGCACGCCCAGGTGGACAGGTCGTAGCACAGCGGCTTGCCCTGCATCGCGCTGCGCCAGTTGCAGTAGGCCACCGAGCCGTACCAGCTCACTCGAACCATCGGGTGGTTCGCCTTACCCGCCACTACGCCGAAGGTCGTGCCGTTCCAGGTGATCCGGCTGTAGGAGCTACTGGTCGTCGTGTCGCAGTAGGGGTAGCTCGTCCCGCCGTACTTGTACACCACGCCGCTGGTCACCTGGATGAGGTTGCCCTGGGCCGAGGCCCAGTTGAGCGCGTCGCAGTACTGCTGGTTGGTCACCTCGTACGTGTCCATGCAGAACGCGTCCACATAGACCGCGTGGCGGGGCAGTTCATCTGGGTCACCCTCGCCCGTGAAGGAGTTGCCCATCAGGAACTCACCGGCGGGGATCAGGACCATGCCGGGCGGGGCCGGGTTGTAGCCGTCATCCGCGCAGACCCGCACCCGGTATTGGCTCCCGAACGCCCCCGGCAGGTCCACGGCGCAGTTCCACACGATCAGCTTGTTCACCCCCGGCGTGATGCCTGCGCCGACGGCCCCGCTCACCGCCGTGATCGGCACCGTCCAGGTGGCCCCGCCATCGCTGCTGGCCTGGACCGTGACCGTGCAGGCATCCCCGTCGGCATCGGCGAGGTTGTAGCGGATGTCCACCAGCTTCGACCCGTCCGTCCGCTGGCTGGACGTGACGTTGGTGACCACCGGGGCGTGGTTGTCCGCCAGGGCCGGCGCGGCGATCGCGACCGTCACCATGACAACAACGATTACTCGAATGCTTGATCTACTCATGGCGTAAACTCCTGACGCGATGGGTTCGCTGCTTTCATACTCTCCCTGCCCTCCGGCGAGTGCCGCACGGGGCAGCTTCGTTGCCCGAGGCGGCCGGCAACGCGGGAAAGGCCGCCCCATCCTCTTCCTGCTAAGGAATTGAGACTTCCCGCGCCAATAGCATACCAAAAACGACCCGGCCGACCCAATAGGGCGAACACCCCAATGCCGTCACTTTCTGCCTGATTTCAGGGTCTTTTCTTCAGTCCTGACCGTTACGCCCGCACGCCAGCCGGTCCAAGAGCCGGTTTGCCTTGGGGACTGCCGGATTCACTGCTGGTGGTCGCGGACGGGCCTTCACAAAGGCTTTCCGTTTCACCGGTTGTGGGAACAGCCAGCGGTTCAGTAAACCGCAGGTCATCGGTTCGAGTCCGATCGGCGGCTTTATCGTGACGTCCTGGCTGCCGGCCTCTGCCGCGGCGGCATTCACGTTGGTGTGATTCCCGCGAGCGTTTCGGCGCCGTCGCATGGGCGTCAGTTCATATTTCGAAAGCGTAGAAGATCGCCGTGAAGATTACGTCGGCCGTAATCAGCGCTACGATCGACTTGACCACCGTGTTCGTGGTTGCTCGCCCGACACCTTCCGCCCCGCCGGTTACGTTGAGCCCTTCGTGGCAGGCGATCAGCGAGATCATCACGCCGAAGACAGCCGCCTTGAATAGGCCGCTGATGAAGTCTTTCTGGGTCAGGGCCTCGCGCGTGTAGTTGAGGTATTGTTGGGCGTCGATGTCGAGGATCAGCGTGCCGGTCAGGAAACCACCGAAGGCCCCAACCACGTCAGCGATGACGGTCAGCATCGTCAGCATGATAACCGTCGCCAGGAACCGGGGAACGACCAAGAATCGCACGGGATTGAGCGCAGAGGCGCGGAGGGCTTTGACCTCCTCGCCCTCGACCATCGTGCCTAGTTCCGCGGCGATGCTGGCGCCGGCGAAGCCTGACAGGACGATACCGGACAGCAGCGGCCCCAATTCACGGAACATGGCGATGGCCACGATATCAGCCACCCGCTGAATTTGCCCGTAGTCGGTCAGCGTCGGAGCCATTTGCAGGGCCAGGATGACGCCGATGAAGATTTGAACGAGGCAGACAATCGGGATACTCCGCACGCCCACGCGAACCATCTGCGCAAGAAGATTCTCCCGACCGAACCGGGCCTGCCGGCGGATGACCGTCCGAAAGATCCACGCGAAGGAATCTCCCAGAAGGCAGGTCGCTCCGCCGAGGAACTCCAGGAAGTCAACAAGGGCGCGGCTTCGTCGCAGGACGACTGTGCCGATCCTCTCTAACGCCCGAATAGGCAGCGCGGGCGGCGAGCTGTTCTGGCTGGGCACTTCGCTCATGGATTCAGGTCAAACCGTCATGCTCGGGAGGCCTGCTCCTCGTCTTCGCAGATAGTGAAGAAGCGATCCAGCTTTGTGATCTCGAATACACTGCGGACGCGGGGGGTCAAGCCGAATAACACCATCCTCCCCTTGTAGGCGGTCACGCGGCGGAAAACCTCGACCAACGTACCGACTCCAGAGGAATCCATGTAGGGCACGCCCCGTAGATCCAACATCAGGCGTTTCGGTCGGTTGCTGGCTACCTCGACCAGGGCGGCGTGTAGGGACGGTGAATGATGCAGGTCCACGTCGCCGTTCAGGACGACCACCGTCCCCTCGGCAGCCTTGCGAACGTCGCTTACCAGGTTCCTCTCGCTCTCTGCCATGGCTTTGGGCATCCCCGGGGGCATCGCCGGCGCCAACACCGCGCCCCGTTCACTGTCTTATGGCCTCGTTTTTGTCCGACTGGTCCACCGCCTGGTCCATGTACTTGACCATTCGCAGGAGCATACCCCCTTCAGCAGGGCAACTGTACTCGTACTCGTTCATCACCGTGCGAATAATGTGAACACCGAGCCCGCCGGGACGAAGGTCATCCAAGTCCCGCCCACGTATCATCCGGGGGTCCACCTGTCGCCCCCGATCCCGCACCGTCACCGCAATCCCACGTCGTCCTCTTTCATCCACCACCGGCGCTAGTGTGACGTCAATCGGTTGGTCCGGGCGACCCTCGTAGCCGTGTTTGATCACGTTGGCCAGCGCTTCGTCAACGGCCAGAACAAGAGCATGGGCGTCGGATTCAGGGAAACCCGCCTCTTCCGCCATCTGCTCCGCCGCAATCCTGACCGCCGCCAAGCACTTGGCCTCGCTCATCAGGCACAGTTGGACCTCTCCGCCCACCGTCATCGTGCCTCTCCCTCGATGGACACCCGAGAAGATTCGCTTGGCGAACCCGGCCGGTCCCCATGACTCATCGCCGCGTCGCGCGGCGCGGCGTGCCGTCCCTCACTGACGTAGGTCCGCCATTGCTCCACAGACTTGGCCCGCTGGCTCGCCGGTCGGGCGTAATCATAGCCGAATCGATCGCCTGTGATTCTTTCCAGCGCAATAATGGCAAAAAACCGCACGGCGTCGTCTTCATCCTCCAAACGATCCACCAGCAGCGGGACTGCCTGGCGGTCGCCCGTTTCGCCGGCGAATCGAATGGCCATGATCCGCTCCGACGGATTATGCGATTGGATGGCCGAGCGTGGCAAAGCCCGGCCGGACGGCCCGCCACAGCCGGTCATCGCCACCAACCACAGAGAGGCGGCTATTGGCAGAACACTTCTCGCTGCTGCCCGCGCTCGGCGGAACTGTGGCCCCATCGGAGAGACTCCGTCGCATCTTGAGCAGCCTTCTATCGTATTCGACCCGCTTGGTATGTACAACCCGCCGCGGTTCTCCGGCAACATTGCCCCACTGGTTCCCTAAACCTATGATTTCAGCCAAGGGAGCATCTGAGAATGCCAAGCGTCAGAGAAGAGTTGGATATCATTTTTACCGCACCACACCCCGACGACCTCGAAATCGGGTGCGGCGGAACAATCGCTAGACTAGCCAGCCAAGGCTACCGGGTCGGCATGATCCACATGACCAACGGGGAGCCGACGCCGCGGGGATCACCCGAAACGAGGGAGGCAGAGGCCAAGGCCGCCGCCGAGGTGCTCGGCGCCGCTGTCTGCGAGATCTTGCCTCTGCCGAACCGTCAGCTCATGGACACGCCGGAAGCTCGCTTCACCCTTGCCGCCGTGATCCGCAAGTATCGCCCGCGAATACTGGTCGGCCTTGCCGGGCGAACGGTTGCTGCATCACCCGATCACTACCAGGCTCAATTGCTTGTCGAGGCCGCGAGGTTCTACTCGCAACTCACCAAATGGGACGAGCGCTTCGCGGGCACACAGCCGCACCGCGTGGATCACCTCCTGTATCGCCCGATCCCACGCGCCGCCGAGCCGCATAATTTTCCGGCGCAAGTAGTCGTCGATGTCACCGAAACTATTGAGTTGAAGCTGAAGGCGGTGGCCCGCTACGAGTCACAGTTTAAGGCTGAGAGACTCGCAAATCTGCGGCATTACATCCTGTCGGTTGCCGGCTCCGAGGGCAGCGCTTGCGGCTACACCTACGGCGAGGTTTACGCTATACCGCGTCCACTGGGGGTCGGCGATCTCATGTCACTCTTTCAGGAGTGGCCAGTGCCGCCACCCTTCGACCCACCCAGGGTGTGAGGGGCAGCGAGGTCCAGGCGCCGTCACGGACGGACGTTTATCTTTCGTCCTTGGCGACGCTTGCGCGCGATCAGTTTGCGGCCTCCATGGGTTCGCATTCTGGCACGAAAGCCCTGTTTTCGATACCGTTTTCGGCTGCTGATGCGGTGGGGATAATGCACGGGGTAGGTTCCTCGTAACCCAATGGGGGCAGGCGAACGACGACTGCACCGGGATTCCTTGTTCCCACATGCTAACCCCTCGTCCCTCGGCCTGCAAGGGCATTTCAATACCACGTACATCGCCAGGCACCCGGCGCTGGTGAGTCGCCGCAGGATGCGGCGGTGGTGGGGCAGCAAGACGGCTTAGAGCCACTCTCGCGACAACAAGGAAATCGCGAGGGGCGCTTTGCCATCCTCCGGCGGCTTTGCTAGACTGCCCGCCCAGGCCGGAGGCGAGATGCTGCTCACGCGTTGCGAAGAGCTCGATCTTGAGGATTCCGATCGTTAGGAGAAGTGGTAATGGAGGAATACGAACGCCTGAAGAGGCTCGTGGAAGCCGCTGCCGAGGATGTGGCCAAGGCAGAGGGCGGCAATAAGGCGGCTGGCACGCGGGTCCGCAAGGCCATGCAAGAAATCAAAAACGCGGCTCAGGAAGTCCGCAAGAAAATCCTGGAGGTTCGGTCTGCCGAATCAGGAACGGACACCGGAGTCGGGGCCCCTTAAATCCGCGCAGGCTCAACTGGAATTTTGACTCGCAACATAGGATTTCCGCAGGGGTGTAGCGGCGCGGCGCATCACGGCGAGTGCGCCTTCAGAGGAAGGCGCGTGTGCCGCTGCGCCCATAGGTTCTGAGCATGCCACCAAACCCGCTACTTGATGTCGCCAGCCTGGACTGCGGACAGATCCTTTACTCTCGTGAGCAGATATACTCCGTCCTGCCTCAGAGGCACGAGTTTGCTCAGCTTGACGCGGTCATCTACCTCGACATGCAGGATGGGACCGGCGCTGCCTATCGCGATGTCGGTGGAGACGAGTGGTGGTGCCGCGGCCATTTACCGGGTCGGCCGCTGTTTCCCGGCGTCTTGATGCTGGAGTCGGCAGCCCAACTGGCCGCATTTGTCCGCGGTGTTGTCTTTCCGGACGACGACGGCGCCTTCATGGCATTCGGCGGGATTGACGACGTCAAGTTCCGGGGGTCGGTCGTCCCGCCCGCGAGGATCATCTTCGTCGGCCGCGGCGTGCAACAGAGAAGCCGGCGATTCGTCTACGAAGTTCAATCGTTCGTCAACGGAAACATAGTCTTCGAAGGTACGATCACCGGTTTGCGGATGAAGGCTTAACCGCCTCTATCCAAGTGCTGTTCAGATGCCCGACGAAACCTTCCCTGCTTGGCGAAGCTGCCATGGACCTCCACCAACTTGCACGAACCCTCTGGACGGAGAACGACTCAAAGATCATCCTGGTCGTCGCTGACGGCATCGGCGGATTGCCCCTGGAGCCTGGTGGCAAGACCGAGCTCGAAACCGCTAGTACGCCGAATCTGGATGCCTTGGTTGCCAAGGGCGTCTGCGGTCTGATGTTTCCCGTCTTGCCCGGAATCACGCCGGGGAGCGGACCGGGGCATCTGGGCCTGTTCGGCTACGATCCGCTGAAGTACGTCATAGGCCGCGGCGTGCTTGAAGCCCTGGGCATCGATTTCGATCTCGGCCCGAACGACGTCGCCGTTCGCGGCAACTTCTGCACCGTCGACAAGGACGGCGTCATCACAGACCGCCGAGCCGGCCGCATCCCCACCGAGAAGTGCGTCGAACTCGTCAAGAAGCTCCGGGACATCCGCATCGCCGGCCTGGAGTTGTTCGTAGAGCCGGTGCGAGATTATCGCTTTGTGCTGGTTCTGCGCGCGCCCGGCCTCGAAGGCGACGTGGACGACACAGACCCGCAGAAGACGGGGGCCAAGCCGCTGGCACCGAAGGCACGCAACGCCGCCTCCCAGCGGGCGGCCGACGCCGCGGCGGAGTTCGTTCGGCAGGGCCGCGAGATTCTCAAGAACGACCATCCTGCGAACATGTTCACCTTGCGAGGGATCTCCCGCCGGCCGCCGATCCCGACGATGCAGGAAGTCTACGGTCTGAAGGCCGCGGCCGTCGCCGTGTATCCGATGTACCGGGGACTGGCTCGATTGGTCGGGATGGCGGTCCTGCCGCCCATGCAGAACATTGACGAACAGATCGTCGCCCTCGGCAAGAACTGGGATGCGTTCGATTTCTTCTTTCTGCACTACAAGTACACAGACAGCACCGGCGAGGACGGCAATTTCGACGAGAAGGTCCGCCACATCGAGAAACTGGACGGGTACATCTCGCAGATTGCAGCCCTGAATCCCGCCGTGCTGATCGTCACCGGCGACCACAGCACGCCGAGCAAGTTGAAGAGCCACAGTTGGCACCCCGTGCCGGTGGTCCTTGCCGCTGATTCGTGCCGGACGGACGAGGTGAGGCAATTCGGTGAGTCCCACTGCCTGCGCGGCGGCCTGGGACAGTTCGAAGCGAAGTACCTGCTTCCGCTGGCCCTTGCTCACGCGGGACGACTTCAAAAATTCGGGGCATGACGGCGCAACGGCAGGGTCTCGTCGGAATTGACCACGGACCGGCGAGTGTCGGACTGGGCT
>CAYYBO010000185.1:0-2371 GCA_964470125.1 uncultured Planctomycetaceae bacterium
GATTACGATGGTCCGCAGATCGGGCAAGACTGCTTGGAGGGCTTGTGAAACGCTCAGTCCGTGGATGTGATTCTTCAACAACCAGTCAACGATCAACACGTCCGGGCGGAAACGGCAGCCCAGGGCGATCGCCTCTCGCCCTCCGGCGGCGGTCTTCACCTCGTGTCCGTCCCGCGACAGGGCCGCGGACAGATGGTCCCGATAGTGTTGCTCATCGTCGACGACCAGCACGTTGGACATGGCCAGTCATTTCCTTCCGCCCGGCTCATCGGCAGGTCCGCAGCGTAAGGGTCACCCTGGTGCCCTGGCCGGGGCTGCTCTCGACATCGATCGTCCCTCCGTGATCCTCGACGACCCCGTGCACGACGCTCAAGCCCAGGCCGCTGCCCCCTTCCATACGTCGGCTGGTAAAGAAGGGATCGAACATATGGGCCTGTTGATCCGCCGTCAAGCCGCAGCCGTCATCTTGCACCGTCACTCGCACCAGGTCCTCTTCGCATTCCAGCTTCACGCAAACGCGGCCTCCCGGTTCACCCGCCTGGATGCCGTTGCGAATGACGTTCTCGATCGCCTGAATCATCGCCGTCGTGTTCATCGGCACCTGCGGAGCGCGGGCGGGCAGAGCAAGATCGATACTCACTCCGCGATCCTCCGCCGTTGGCCGGACAACGGCCACCGCCTTCCGGAGAACCACGCTCATGTCGGCGGGTTCCTTGTCCAGCGGCTCCTCCTTCGCGAAACGAAGAACGTTTTTCACGATCTGCCCGCATCGGCCGGCGTCCTCGAGAATGTCATTAAGGCACTTGGCCAGCTCGGCCGGGTCGCGTTGTTCGCTAAGGCCCAGGAGGGCATTCTGGGCCGCCAGGAAGATGGCCCCCACGGGGTTGTTGATTTCGTGGGCGATCCCCGCGGCCAGGGTGCCGATGGAGGCAAGGTGTTCGGCCCGTTGGAGTCGCTCCTGGGTCTGCTTGAACTCGGTGATGTCGCGGGCGATGCCGATGATCCCCACCACTTCACCCCGCGCATCAAAATGCGGCATCTTCGACACCAGAAACGCTCGCGGCTTCCCGCGAACCGTCATGGTGATTCCCCGATGCAACGGCGCTTTCGTCCCTATGACGAGTTGGTCTTCGTGTCGGCGGCGGGCCGCCTCCTCCGGAGGGAAAATCGCGACGGAGGTCCGACCGATCACTTCGCCGGGCGGCCTGGAAAGCACTCCGGCTATCGCGGCGTTGACCAGGCAGTATCGCCCCTGGAGGTCCTTGGTGAAGATGATGTCGGTGATGCCGTCCATCACCGCCTGCAGCAGATCGCGGTTTTCGCGCAAGGCGACTTCCGTCGACTCCCGCTGCTTGATCTCCGCCTGCATCCGCAGATTCGCGGAGATCAGTTCGGCGGTGCGCTCTTGGACGCGCCGTTCAAGTTGTTCATAGGTTTCCTGCAGGGCCTGCTCAGCCCGCTTGCGTTCGGTGATGTCCTCCATCATGCCGAGCTGCCGCGACACCCTCCCGGCGGCACCGGCAACGAAGAAGCCCCGGTCCCTAATCCAGACGTGGTGGCCGTCCTTGTGTCGCATGCGGTATTGCGCATCCCAGTAAGAGCAGGCTGCTTCGGCGCGTTTCAGGTAGGCCAGAGTCGCCTCCTTGTCATCCGGGTGCAACAAGGCCACCCATTGCTGAAAGCCTCCGCTGATTTCCTCCATTGAGTAGCCGAGCACGTTCTCGATGGTCGCGCCCCAGATGATGCCGCCGGTTTCCACGTCGTAGTCGTAGGCGATCTGGCCGGAGGCGGCCACGACTAGTTCGTAGCGCTGTATCCACTCCTGAAGAAACCTGTCGGTCGGCGCCGCCCCGGCGGCTTTCAACTGCTCCAGGCGGGCTCTCAGCGCCGCCACTTCTTGAACGAGTTGAGCCTTGGTTTTCTTGGCGCCCGGCATGGCACCCTCCGTCAGACGATCACAGGGGCGGGAAGCGACTCCACGCATGCAAACTGAGCGCCCGTGTCCGCTCGGGATAACCGCAAACATACTACGAGCAATCTCGCACGGCCAGCCGGAGCCGCGGCGGTAATTGTCGCTCGGCCGGTTTATGACTACTCCTATCGCCGCTCTTTCGATTTCCGGAAATCGGCGTAGGATGTGCCCGCAAGCGAGGCGCGAAACCCAACGATGACAAACGAGACAGAAACGCAACCATCGCGGCCCACCGACGGCACCGGCCTGATCGAGGTCGATCCCTGGCTAACGCCGTACGCCAGCCATTTACGGCACAGGTATCGGCGAAAACATAACATCCGTAACCAAACACCTTTGCGGAAGGTTATTTAGTCAATTAACCCCCGGGTAATTTTCCCCCGGGAAAAAAACCCCAAA
>CAYYBO010000185.1:2381-8314 GCA_964470125.1 uncultured Planctomycetaceae bacterium
AAGGGTCGTTCGAGCAGTTCAGCCGCGGCTATCTTGCCCTCGGCTTCAATCGCGGCGAATCCGACGGCCGTCCCGGGGTCTGGTACCGCGAATGGGCCCCCGCCGCCAAGGCCCTCTTTCTCGCCGGCGACTTCAACAACTGGAACCGCCTATCGCATCCCCTGCAACGGGACCAGTTCGGTGTCTGGAGCCTCTTCCTGCCCGACGCCGAATACGCCGGCTGTTTCCTGCACGCCGGCCGGGTGAAGCTCAGCGTACACAGCGCCCTCGGCGTGCAGGATCGCATCCCCGCGTACATCCGCCGGGCGGTCTATGACCCCCGGTCCCACGACTTCTGCGGACAGTACTGGCACCCGCCGCAGCCCTATGTCTGGCGGCACTCGGCCCCCGAAAGGACCGGCAGCCCGAGGGTATACGAGGCCCACGTGGGCATGGCCCTGGAGGAGCACCGGATCGGAACATACCGCGAGTTCGCCGAGAAGGTGCTGCCTCGCATCGTTCACGCCGGCTACAACGCCGTGCAGATCATGGCCGTCCAGGAGCATCCCTACTACGGCTCTTTCGGCTATCAGGTCAGCAATTTCTACGCGGCCTCCTCCCGATTCGGCACGCCCGAGGAACTCAAGGCCATGGTGGACGCCGCTCACGGTCACGGCCTGCTGGTCTTTCTCGATTTGGTCCACAGCCACGCGGTGAAGAACACTCACGAGGGCCTCGCCTACTTCGACGGCACCGATCATCAGTACTTTCACGGCGGCCCGCGCGGGCAACATCCCTATTGGGACTCCATGGTCTTCGACTACGCCAAGTGGGAGGTCTTGCGGTTCCTGCTGAGCAACATTCGTTTCTGGATGGAGGAGTATCGCTTCGACGGCTTCCGCTTCGACGGCGTCACCAGCATGCTCTACCTCCACCACGGCCTTGGCAAGGATTTCAACTGCTACGACGACTACTTCCCTCCGCACGTTGACGAGGACGCGGTCTCTTACCTTCAGTTGGCCAATGACCTTGCCCACAGCCTGAACCCCAAGGTCGTCACCATTGCCGAGGATGTCTCCGGCATGGTCGGGATGGCTCGGCCCGTCGCCGAGGGCGGAATCGGCTTCGATTATCGGTTGGCGATGGGCGTCCCCGATTTCTGGATCAAGATCATCAAGGAGCGCAAGGATGAAGAATGGCGGATGGAGGAGCTGTATCAGACGCTGACCAACCGCCGTCACGGCGAAAAGCACATCGCCTATGCCGAGTGCCACGATCAGGCATTGGTCGGGGACAAGACCATCGCCTTTCGCCTGATGGACGCCAGCATGTACACCGACATGATCAAGGGCAGCCAGAACGTGATCATCGACCGCGGCATGGCCCTGCACAAGATGATCCGTCTGATTACTTTCTCCCTCGGCGGCGAGGGCTACCTCAACTTCATGGGCAACGAGTTCGGCCACCCCGAATGGATTGACTTCCCCCGCGAGGGCAACAACTTTTCGTACAAGTACGCCCGGCGGCAATGGTCGCTGGCGGACGATCCGCTGCTGCGCTATCGTGACCTGGCGGAGTTCGACCGTGCCATGCAGAGACTCGACGCGGACTACAACTTGCTCGCCCAGCCGGAATGGGAGCTGCTACACGTCCACGAGGAGAAGAAGATCCTGGTCTACCGCCGCGGGCCGCTGCTCTTCGCCTTCAACTTCCACCCCAAGCAGTCGCACACCGGCTTCCGCTTCGGCATTCCCCGGCAGTGCGACTATCAACTAATCCTGGACACCGACCAGCTTTGGTTCGGCGGCCATGCGAATCTGCACGAGGGCGAAGTCTATCCCTGGCAGAAGCAGCCTTGCGGCCGCCGGGCCGAGAGCCTCCAGGTCTACATCCCCGCCCGCACCGCCCTGGTCCTGGCCCCGGCGTAGGAACACCAACGAGATCCGTCGAGGCGAAGCCTGTGTGTGGCGCCCATCCGAGGATGGGCGGTCGGCCGGGGCGGTATGGTCCGGAGGAGGAGGGGGATGACTCGGGTAAGTTTGCAGAACTCATCAGAATTCCGCACAATGGAAGCGCCTCGATGGCATCTTCCAAGAGGGCGAAACCATGAAAGGCGTCGTGCTGGCCGGTGGGACGGGGTCGCGGCTCATGCCGCTCACCAAGGTTACGAACAAGCACCTGCTGCCCGTGGGCCGGAAGCCCATGATCTACCACCCCGTGGAGAAGCTGACCGAGGCGGGCGTCCAGGAAATCCTGATCGTCACCGGCGTCGAGCACATGGGCGACGTGGTGAGCCTGCTGGGATCGGGCAAGGACTTCGGCGTCCGCTTCACCTACAAGGTTCAGGACGAGGCCGGGGGCATCGCCCAGGCCCTCTCGCTGGCGGAGAACTTCGCGGGCGGGGACCGCATCGGCGTGATCCTCGGCGACAACATCTTCGAGGATTCGCTGATTGGCGAGGTCAGCCTGTATCGCGACCAGCCCGCCGGGGCGAGGGTGCTGCTTAAGCAGGTGCCGGACCCGCAGCGTTTCGGCGTCGCGGAGGTGAGGGACGGCAAGGTGATCGGCATCGAGGAGAAGCCGAAGAAGCCCAAGAGCGACTTCGCCGTCACCGGCGTCTACTTCTACGACGACAAGGTCTTCGACATCATCCGCACGCTCCGCCCCTCCGGCCGCGGCGAGCTTGAAATCACCGACGTGAACAACGCCTACCTCAAACGCGGCGAATTGACCTACGGCCTGATGAAAGGCTGGTGGAGCGACGCGGGGACGTTTGAGTCGCTGGCACGGGTGCAAGCACTGGTCAACGGATGAACTGCCGATGTGCGACCAAGCCGCCATCAAGAAGCCCCGCTGCGCTGCTCGACTGATCGACGGGTCGCAGCCGGTGGCTCGTCAAGGGGACTGGGGCGGCCAGGAGCGAGGGACAGTGTCCGGCCTGCACCGCGCAGGCGGTAAAAAGCGAAGCACCCGCCTTTCGGCGGGTGATCGGCCCGGAGATGCTATCTCCGGGGGGGTACACTCAAAGTATACAACAAATCGTCACAAGTGTCACGTTTGTATCATTTATTTCACTACTTGCATTCTTGTGACTCTCTGTGTCTTTTCGTGTTTCCTGTAGGCGTCCAGAGTTGGAACTAATAATCGCGTATATTGACGGGTTCAACCTGTACTTTGGCCTCCGCCAGAGTGGGCTGAGCCGATTCTACTGGCTCAACGTCCGAGGGCTGGCAGAGGCCCTTACCCGCCAGGGCCAACAACTCATTGCAACAAAGTACTTTACGGCACGAATCGCCGGGGGTCAGCCAGGCGACCCACCTGATCGATTTCGCCTCCTTGAAGACAAGCGAAAGCGGCAGGCCGACTACCTGGAGGCACTCCAGACCTTGTCGGATTTCAAGATGTACGAGGGAAAGTACCTCGCGAAGTCAGTGCGGTGCTTCGCTTGCGGTGCGTCTTGGAGAACGCACGAGGAAAAGATGACCGACGTCCGGATCGCCACTGAGATGCTCACGGACGCGTTCGCTGATGCATTTGACACCGCTCTGCTGATCTCGGGCGACAGCGATCTCGTCCCTCCCGTTCGTGCCCTCCGCCAGCTCCTCCAGCACAAGCGCGTCGTTGTCGCGTTCCCTCCTGCCAGGCATTCCGTACATCTGGAGAAGGCAGCCAATGCGTCACTCACCATCAAGGAACATGCTCTTGTGTACAGCCAGTTTCCCGCCGAGGTGCGCAAGCCGGACGGATTCGTCTTGAGGCGACCCGATAGCTGGCGTTGACTGCTGAGGTCCCCTCGGCTGGCATCGCTAAGTCTGCGCCGTTACAGTAATCGACATGACAGGAGAGCGGTTTCAAGCAGGTTGTGTACTCGTCACCGGCGGGGCCGGGTTCATTGGCGCCAACTTCGTCAAGTTCGTGTTGGCGGCGGGCAGCCCGAAGGTCGTCAATCTCGACTGCCTGACGTACGCCGGCAACCTGGAGAACCTCGCTGACGTGGCCGGCGATCCGCGCTACTTCTTCGCCAAGGCGGACATCTGCGATACCGAGGCGGTGCTGCAAGTCTGCCGCGAACACGGCGTCGATTCAATCGTCCACTTCGCCGCCGAGAGCCATGTGGACCGTTCGATCATCGGCCCGGGGGCTTTCATCCGCACCAACGTCAACGGCACGCTCAGCCTGCTCCAGGTGGCCCGTAGCCTCTGGGGCACCGGCGCCTGTGACACCAGCGCCCGTGGCGCCGGCGTCTCGCCGGTGGATGTGGGGCAAGCTGCGAATCACAGGCGAGACACCTGTGCCACAGTAGGCAGATTCCTCCAGGTAAGCACCGACGAGGTCTACGGCTCGCTCGGTGCGACAGGCCACTTCACCGAGACAACCCCGCTGGACCCGCACTCGCCCTACAGCGCCTCCAAGGCCGCGGCGGACCATCTCGTCGCCGCCTTCTATCACACCTACGGCCTGCCCACGATCATCACCCGCTGCTCGAACAACTACGGCCCCTTTCAGTTCCCCGAGAAGATGATCCCGTTGATGATCAATAACGCCAGACAGGGCAAGCCGCTGCCGGTCTATGGCGACGGCCTGAACGTCCGCGACTGGCTCTACGTCGAGGACCACTGTCGGGCGATCTGGACCGCCCTCACGCGCGGGCAGCCCGGCCGGACCTACAACATCGGCGGGAACAGCGAGCGGACCAACCTCGACGTCGTTCGGGCGATCCTCCGGCACATGGACAAGCCGGAGCGACTAATCACCTTCGTCAAGGACCGCCCCGGCCACGACCGGCGCTACGCCATCGACGCGACTCGCATCCGCACCGAGCTAGGCTGGTCGCCCTCGGTCGATTTCGAGAGCGGCCTGGCCCGCACGATCGACTGGTACCTGGGCAACCAACACTGGCTCGACCGCGTCGTCTCCGGGGCGTATCAGAAGTATTACGAAGAGATGTACGCCGGGCGATAGCAAACGATAAGGAGCCCCGGACTTCAGTCCGGGCGGTCATGTGTGGGCGTGCGTCCCAGGTCCTCTGAGTTTCGAGCATCAGCTGCCCAGGAGCGAGAGGTACACCCAATATGGAACGAGCAACGCTTGTCTCCGTCTGCTCCGCGTGGCACGCTTGTATTCGTCACATGTCTGGGGAAGTGCGAGACCTGATTTGTGAGCCGCCATCAACCGAGGACGAGGTTCTTCAGGTTGAACGAGACCTTGGTTACAGCCTGCCTCCGGCGATGAGACGCGTACTGTTGGAGATCAGTTCGTGTTTTGAGTTCCGCTGGTACTTGCCACAGAACCTCAGACTCCCGGATCCGTTCCGAAGCAATTTCTCCGGCGATCTTGGCTGGTCCCTGAAATTACTGAGTGAGCTGCAAGCGGCCAAGGACGATTGGGTAAAGCAAGTGTTTCCCGACCCTGAGAATCCCTATGACCGGGTTTGGCATCAGACAATGGCGTTCCAACATGTTCCCAATGGGGACTACCTCGCGATCTCACTTCGCCCAGGGTCGTATGAGAAGGTAGTCTACTTGAGCCATGACGACGGCAAGGGGCACGGATGTTCTCTCGCAGGTGACTTCATGGCCTTGCTTGATTCCTGGGTTCCCTTGGGGTGCCCCGGAGCTGAGGACTGGCAATGGCTGCCATTTGCAGAGGACAGGGAAGGCGGAATTAACCCGCACGGCAGTGTGGCTCAAAAATGGCTTGACTTGTTTCACATGAGGAACCCCGAGGGGCCGGGTCGGGTGGCCTAGGTTCTCCGAACCTGTAGCATGGAATCGGCCCTTCACGGATTTGCGGGACAGCGCGGTTCCTGTTGGAGCAACCAATTCGCGGTACAGCCGCGGAGCGGCGCAAGATTCTAGCCCACGGCGCGAGCCGCGGGTCGTCGGCTGATGAACAATGTCAATCGCTGCGGACCAACGGCTCGCGCCGTGGGCTAAGCTCTAACGCCCCGATGG
>CAYYBO010000186.1:0-8261 GCA_964470125.1 uncultured Planctomycetaceae bacterium
TAACGCTGCCACGGCGTACCGGCTCGCCCCATGGCCCACTTGAAGTCACACGGCGATTCGCAGGGATGGCTGCCAGCCCGCCAGGACTCGAAGCAGGCGGAACACCTGGAAGAGCGTCCGGTTCCCCGCCATAATCAGGGCCTCCTGCCTCGCCCCGCGCGGCAGATGCGGAGGAAATCGCCCCATGCGAGTTACCATCGTCGGAACCGGTTACGTCGGACTCGTCACCGGCGTTTGTCTGGCGGATACAGGCAACCAAGTCATCGGGTTGGACATCGACCAAGACAAGGTCGCCCGCCTGAACCGCGGTGAATGCCCCATCTTCGAGCCCGGCCTGGTGGATCTCCTTCAATCCAATCTGACGGCCGGCCGCTTCCGCGCCACCGCCAACCTGCCCGAAGCGGTGCAACACGGTGAAGTCATCTTCATCTGCATCGGCACGCCGCCCCGGGCCGACGGCTCCGCGGACCTCTCCGCCATCGAAGGATGCGTGAGGGAAATCGCCCGGCACGTCGCGCACAAGACGATTCTGGTGATGAAGTCAACCGTGCCGGTCGGGACCTGCGCCCGGATGGAGAGCCTGGTCGCGCCGCTCGCCAAGCACCCCGTCGTGGTCCTCAGCAACCCTGAGTTCCTGAAGGAAGGTTCGGCGGTGGACGACTTCCTTCGGCCGGACCGCGTGGTGATCGGCAGCGAGGACCCGCAGGCGGCCGAGATGCTGCGGGAACTCTACCTCCCCTTCGTTCGCAACCAGCATCCCATACTCATCGTCCGCCGGGCGGCGTCGGAGATGATCAAGTACGCCGCCAACTGCTATCTGTCCACCCGCATCAGCTTCATCAACCAGATCGCCGGCCTGTGTGAGGCGATGGACATCGACATCAACGAAGTCCGGTCGGGGATCGGCCTCGACGCCCGTATCGGCTCGCACTTCATGTATCCCGGCATCGGCTACGGCGGCAGTTGCTTTCCCAAGGACGTGCAGGCCCTCTACCACGTGGCCAAGGAAGTCGGCATCGAAGCCGATCTGCTGGCCGCGGTACACGCGGTCAACGAACGGCAAAAAGGGCTGTTGGTTGAGCGCATTCGATCGCACTTCAAGGGGAATCTGGCGGGGCGCACTTTCGCCGTATGGGGCGTGGCCTTCAAAGCCAAAACCGACGATATCCGCGAAGCCCCAGCGCTGCGCATCATCCAGGGCCTGCTGGCGACCGGTGCATCAGTGCGAGCCCATGACCCCAAGGCCCTGCCGAACCTTCACCGCGAGCTTGGCGAGCGCATCACCTGCCATGCCGACGCCTACGAGGCGGCCCAGGGAGCCGACGCCCTAATCGTCTGCACCGAATGGAACGAGTTCCGCTCGCCCGACTTCGAGCGACTCGCCAAGACGCTTAGACAGCCGCTGATTTTTGACGGCCGGAATCTATACGCCCCCGCCGACATGCGCCGCCGCGGCTTCACCTACTACTCCATCGGCCGCCCGCCGGTGGTCTAACAGGTGAACGAACCGAGCCTCGCCCAGGAGGCCGCGGCCTTCAGTCCGTAGCCCTCATCGTCGCCCGACGGAGGTTCCCCTCTTCAAACACAACGGAGCCCGATCAGCAACAGCTTGGGGATCGGAAATGCTCAATCGTCCGAGCAAAGCCCTCTCGCCAGGGCGTGGTCGGCGACCAGCCCAGTATCTGCCGGGCCCGGGACAGGTCCGGCCGGCGGCGTTCAGGGTCGTTCACCGGCCTGGCGACATAGGCGATGGTGCTCCGGCTGCCGGTCAACTCAATCACCGCGTTGGCGGCGTCCTTGATGGTGATCTCGGCGTCGTTGCCGATGTTGATCGGCTCGATGAAATCGCAGTCCGCGACGCGAAGGATGGCCTCCACCAGGTCATCGACGTAGCAGAACGACCGCGTCTGTGAACCGTCTCCGTGGACGCTCAAGGGCTGATCGGCGAGGGCCTGCATGATGAAGGTCGGCAGCATTCGCCCGTCGTCGGCCCGCATCCTCGGCCCGTAGGTGTTGAATATCCGGAAGATTCTGGTCCGAGCCCCGTGCAGCCGGTGATAGGACATGGTCAGAGCCTCGGCGAAGCGCTTGCCCTCGTCATAAGGGGCCCGCGGGCCGATCGGATTGACGTTGCCGTAGTACGTCTCCGGTTGCGGGTGCTGCAAGGGGTCTCCGTAGCACTCGCTGGTGGACGCCTGGAGGAACAGGGCGCCTTTCCGGACAGCCAGTTCCAGCATGTTTCGCACGCCGAGGCTGCAGGTCTCCATGATCTCGACGGCCTTGTCGCGAAAATCCACCGGCGATGCGGGGCAGGCCATGTTGAAGATGCGGTCCACCGTCCCGTCGACGGCGTCAATCTGCACGATGTTCTTCCGTATGAAGGAGAAGCCGGCGTGTCGCTGCAAGTCCTTGACGTTCTCCTCGCTTCCGGTCGTCATGCTGTCGATGCCGACGACCTCGTGCCCGGTGTCAAGAAGGCGCCGAGCGAGATGGAAACCGATGAAGCCGGCCGCGCCGGTTACTATGATGCGCATGGATGTACCCTCGGCTCAGTTCGCCTTCAGCGCCATATTCTGCGCCTTTGGTCGCCCGATTACGAGGCCCTCAACGAATTGATGCGGTTCCTCACGTCGCCCACATACGTGAGCCGCAAGCCGAAATGCTCGTTGACTTTCACGGCGACGCCGCTGCCGATCTGGTGGTTGTTGGCCATCAAATCCAGATCCTGCTCGATGCCCCGCGAGAACTCGAGGATCGTGCCCGGCGTGATCTTCATGACCTCGCCGATGGACATGGTTCGCACAGCCACCCGCACCACCACGGGCACCTTCAGCTTGAGCATCCGCCCTACGCGCTCTTGCAGGCTCGCCGCACATGCGGAGTATGTGGTTGCCGCCCGAGGCATCGGGGCGGCGGCCGGCGGCGGCGGCTCCTGGCCTTCGGACAAATGACTGACGTCGTCGGCGAGAGCGTTGACGGCGCTTTGGGCTTCGCTGAGCACCGAGTCAATGTCATCCTGATAGGACATGGCACCCTATCGTCCCCAAGCCCGGCCAACTCATGACCCTGCGTAGCGCATGCACACGGTTGGCGGCGCGCAATTTCTCCTCCCCAGAACATCGGCGTTGCGGAGGACGAATCTGAAGGCCGAGCCGCCTCGCCCCCGCCGTCTCGCCCCGTACCTTTGCGTAAGGGCGACGACCAATGTCATCAAAAGCGCCACGCCCTCCCATACATGCGGAGACCGGCAACCAGCAAGCGGACATTCTCGTCCACGGGATGGGCATCGAGCCGCGTTGTCACCCGCGCCCGTGCGTGTGAAGTGTTCGGGATGGCGACTAGCCGCGGGCCGGACGCCGGCGCGGCGCGGTGTCAACGGATCTTGCCAATGACGATACAGGCGTTGTGTCCGCCGAACCCGAACGAGTTGCTGATGGCTGACTCGATCCTGGCGTCTTGCGGCACGTTCGGCGTGTAGTTCAGATCGCAGCCCTCACCCGGATGATCCAGGTTGATTGTCGGCGGAACAACCCCGCGCTGGATGGCCATGACCGTCGCGACAAGTTCCACTCCACCGCTGGCTCCCAGCAGGTGCCCGATGGAGCTTTTGGTGCTGCTGATGTGAAGCCGGGAAGCATGAACCCCGAAGACCGACTTAATGGCCATTGTCTCCGCCAAGTCTCCCAGGGGCGTGGCGGTTCCGTGGGCGTTGACGTAGTCGATCTTCTCCGGCGACAAACCGGCATCGGTGATCGCCGCCCGCATGGCGGCGGCAGCGCCCCTGCCCATCTCGTCAGGCTGGGTCAGATGAGACGCGTCCGCGCTCATGCCGAACCCCAAGACCTCCGCCAGTAGGGGAGCGCCACGTCTCCTGGCGTGCTCAAGCTCCTCGAAGACGAGGATTCCGGCCCCCTCGCCCATGACGAAGCCGTCGCGGTCGCGATCAAAGGGACGAGAGGCCCGAGGTGGATCGTCATTCCGCTCCGACAAGGCCTTCATGGATGCAAAGGCCGACAGGCCCAGCGGGGTCAGTGCCGCCTCCGCTCCGCCGGTGATCATGACGTCTGCCATCCCTCGAAGGATGGCGAGGTAAGCATCGCCCATGGCGTTGGTCGCCGAGGCGCAGGCCGTGGCAACACAGGTGTTAGGCCCCCTGGCATCGAACAGAATGGACAGGTTTCCACTCGCCGCGTTGACCATGAGTTTGGGGATGGTGAAGGCCGAAACCTTGTCCGGCCCCTTCTCCAACAGGCGGACGTGCTGCTCCTCCATCTCCGCCAGTCCGCCGATCCCGGAGCCGATGATGACGCCGAGACGGGAAGGGTCGCCGGCGCCAGGAGGCAAGTCGCTTGCCTTAAAGGCATCGGAGGCGGCACCCACGGCCATCTGGGCGAAGCGGTCCAACCTCTTGAGGGCCTTGCGGTCGAGGAACGCGCCGGCCTCGAAATCCGTGCACTCGCCGCCGAATCGCACGGCGAAGCCGCTGGCGTCAAACCGCGCAATCGGGCGGATCCCGCTCTCGCCGGCGAGGAGCCTGTCCCAGAAACGGTCCACGCATCCCCCCAGGGGAGTGACTACGCCCATGCCGGTGATGACGACTCGACGGTGGTCCGACATTCGTAAACGCCCCCGCAACCTCAAACGCCTGCCCGCGCCTTCCTAACAGGATTCAGACGATTGGGGCGCCGGCATCAACCCTTCTTGTCCCCCTGGACTTTCAAAATGTAATCCACGGCCTGGCCCACGGTCTGGATCTTCTCGGCCTCCTCATCGGGAATGCTCATCTCGAAGGCGTCCTCGAATTCCATCACCAGTTCGACGGTGTCCAAGGAGTCTGCATTCAAGTCGTTCACGAAGGACGTCTCCATGTTGATCTCGGACTTGTCCACGCCCATCTGATCGCCGACGATCTTGATTACCTTCTCCTCGATCTCTGCTCTGGATAGTGCCACCACTTGACTCTCCGTCAGTATTTGCTCGTCCAACTCAACAGGGACACTCTTTGCCCTTTTGTCGTCCTCCGATGCTCCTACCGGAGCCATCGGCTTCCACCTTCGGCCGCCCGAGCCTGCAGCCAGTGCTCAGCGGCGGCTTCGGAGGGCGCCGCTCGGCACCGAACCGCGGCGCCGACGCCGGATCGCCCTGCTCACATGTGCAAACCGCCATCCACGGCCAATACCTGGCCGTTGATGTAGCCAGCCGCGGGCGACGCCAGGAAGGCGACCGCGTCGGCCACCTCCTCCGGCTCGCCGAAACGCTGCAAGGGAATCAGCGGCCGCACTTGCTCCTTCACCTTCTCGGAAAGGATATTGGTCATGTCGGTGTTGATGAAGCCCGGAGCCACCGCGTTGCAGGTCACCCCGCGACGAGCCAACTCCTTGGCCACCGACTTGGTCAGTCCTATCACGCCCGCCTTGCTGGCGGCGTAATTGGCCTGCCCGCTGTTGCCCATGATGCCCGACACGCTCGTGATGTTGACAATCCGCCCCCAGCGGGCCCGCAGCATATGCTTGCCGACCGCCCGGGTCAGTACGAAGACGGCCCGAAGGTTCGTGCTCATCACCTGGTCAAATTGCTCGTCGGTCATGTTCATGATGAGAGCGTCTCTGGTGATGCCCGCGTTGTTCACCAGGATGTCAAGCCGGCCGAACTCCGCCGCCACGCCGTCGACCCATTCCTCGATCTTCGCGGAGTCGGTCACGTCCAGCACGCGAGGGATAATCTTGCCAAGGCATCGCCGATCAGCCGCTTCCGCGGGCAAGGAGTTCAGACGCTCGCCGTTGCGGGCGCAGGCGATGACTGCGGCCCCTTCCTTGGCTAGGGATAGGCTGATGGCCCGGCCGATCCCACGCGATCCGCCGGTCACGACAGCCACTCGGTCCAGCAAGTCTGCCATGCCGTCAATCCAACCTTCCCGGTGCTCCAGACTTCGGTGGCGGCAACGCTGCCAACGGTCTTTACGCTGACACTCGGCTCAGGGAGGCGGCGTCCGAGAAATTCAAGGACGTCGCCGACCGATTGATCTTCCGCATCAGGCCCGTCAACACGCGACCCGGCCCCACCTCGGCGAACCGCTCAACACCCTCCCGCACCAGCCGTTCCACCGACGCCTGCCACCGAACGGGCTGCGTTACCTGCTCCTCGAGCAGAACGCGGACATTGTCAGGGTCGGCATGATAGTCAGCGGAAACGTTTGAGACCACCCCTAAACGGCCACGCCGTATGCTTGCCACCGCCAGGGCCGCCCGGAGGCCCGATCCCGCCGCGGCCATCAGCGGCGAATGGAAAGCCCCCGCCACCACGAGCGGCACTGCCCGGGCGTTGTACTTCTCAGCCAGGCCGGCAGCCCGTTGGCAAGCGGATTTCGTTCCAGAGACGACAATCTGCCCTGGAGAGTTAAAGTTAGCCGGGCCAAGGACTTCGCCGTTGGCGGCTTCCTGGCAAAGCCGGGTTGTATCCACCTCCGAAAGTCCTATAATAGATACCATCCCCCCCGGCGTTGCCTCTGCGGCGGCCTGCATCAACCGGCCCCGCTCGGCCACCAGTCTCAGGCACTCGTCAAAATCGATCCATCCGGCGAGGTGCAAGGCCGTGTACTCACCCAGACTCAAGCCCGCCATGACCTCCGGGGACAAATCGGCGGCCACACCGTTGGCTTGCAAGGCATGCCAGATCGCGACCGAGGTAACAAAAATCGCCGGCTGCGAAACCTCGGTGGTGTTCAGCCGCTCGGCGGGCCCCGCGAAGCATACTTCGCTCAGCTTGTACCCGAGAACGGTATCCGCCTTTTCGAAGACGCGGCGGGCCGGCTCGGACGCAGCGGCTACATCCCGGCCCATGCCGACGACCTGGGCGCCTTGGCCCGGAAAGATGATCGCTGTTTTGCCCAATCTACTCGCTCTCCTTCAACCGGTCTGCACGGCCGGTCTGGCTCATAGACGCAACAACGCAGAGGCCCACGTGAAACCCGCCCCAAACGCGATTAACAGAACGAGATCACCGTTCTTGATCAGACCCTTTCGTCGGCATTCGTGCAAGCCCATCGGCACCGACGCCGCGGAGGTGTTGCCATAGCGGTCGATGTTGATGAACATCTTTTCCTTGGGGATGCCTATCTTCTCTCTGGCGGACTCGATGATTCGCAGATTCGATTGATGGGGGATGACCATGGCCAGGTCGTCGCAGCTCAAGCCGGTCTCGCGGAAGACGGAGTCTACCACCTCAAAGTTGCGCTTGACCGCCAATCTGTAGACCTCGCGCCCCTGCATTTTGATGTAGTGCAGCCGCTCGTCGACCGTCATGTGCGAAGGCGGATGCCGGCTGCCGCTGGCCGGAACGCAGAGGATCAATGCCCCGTTGGCGTCGGCGAACATCTGATGGTGCAAGATCGCCGGCCCGGAGGCGTCCTTCGTCGCCTCCAAGATCACCGCCCCCGCGCCGTCGCCAAAGAGCACGCAGGTGGCTCGATCTTCATAGTCGGTGATCCGTGACATGGTTTCCGCGCCGATTACCAGGGCATGACGGTACTGCCCGCCTTGAAGCATGAATGATCCGGTAACCAGGGCGTATATAAAGCCGCTGCAGGCCGCCGTCAGATCATAAGCGGCCACCGGCCGCGCTCCTAAATCGCGTTGCACGCAGCACGCCGTGGAGGGAAACGTGTATTCCGGCGTGATCGTCGCGACAATGATCAAGTCCAGATCATTGGGCTCCAGATGCGCCTCCGCCAGAGCCTCGCGAGCCGCCGCTGTCGCGAGCGTCGCGGTCGACTCCTTTTCACCCACCACCCGGCGCTCGCGGATGCCGGTCCGCTCGCGGATCCACTCGTCAGTCGTGTCCAGCCGTTCGCAGAAATACTGGTTGTTCAAGATCCGCTCAGGCACGGCGCAGCCGGTCCCGATGATCTTCACGCCCAGCGGGTTAGGCATCGGGGGCTTCCTCCGTCAGGCGTTCGTCGATGTGCTGGTTGAGGTTGCTTCTGACGAACTGAGCCGCCACGCGCACCGCGTTCTTGATCGCCCGGCGATCGCTGCTCCCGTGACAGATGATGCAGCTCCCGTCGACCCCCAGCAGAGGCGCCCCCCCGTATTCGTTGTAGTCGTGCTTGGCCCAGACGGCTTTGACCACCGGGTCGAAGCGTTGCGCCAGATCAGGGCTCTCAAGGGTAATTTCCCGTTGAATGTTCTTGAAAATGCCTTCGGCAAGGCCCTCGGTCAGATACACCACGATATTGCCGACAAAGCCTTCCCAGACCGCCACGA
>CAYYBO010000187.1:0-8231 GCA_964470125.1 uncultured Planctomycetaceae bacterium
TGCCTTGTTGGCTCTCGTCAGGAATGCCCCTCATCTCTCCTCTCCGCCCGTCTGGGGCGGCCGATAACTCGTCCGACATCCCCGCCGGCATGTTTGCGTCCTCATTAGACCACACGCGACAGGAAGTACTTTCACAGCCGGCGAGGGCGGCTGCACGGGACCAACGCCCTACCCCCGCCGCCGATCGAATCGGGAGCGGAATCATGTGCACGGCAACAAGGTCCTGTATTGACCTGTCGGTACCTGAAAGTCGGCTGCGAGGAAAATAATCGGGCGATCGCAAAGTGCGTAGGGGTTTGGCGGCGTCCGGGATATAATGAACGGGAGGGGAATGGGAGAATGCTCGCTTGGGCAGCGGGATGGACGCGCCGGATCTGTCGCCCAGCGCAGCCGGAAAGAAGCTATCGTGCCGTTCAAATCGCTAACAACCATGGGCATGGTGGTGCTCGCGGCGTGCCCGCCGGCGGCAGCGGATTCTCTCGGCTACGGTGATTTCCTCGGCACCCACCCAGGCGAGGTGGACTTTCTCCAGGTACTCGAGAGCTCGATCAGCGACGCCGTACCGCTGTATCACCCCCCCACCCGCGTTGGCAACGGCCTTTACTTCTTCCCCAGCGCGTTTGTCTCGCAATCGGCCGGCGGCGCCGCCGACACTACAAGCGGCACACTCAGCATGCGGATTCGGGCCGACTCCGGTTTCTTCCTCGAGGTAATCACCGTCGTGGAGAGCGGTGGTTTCCGTCTCACCGGCATCGGCACTCCTGCCACCTCCGCCACCGTCAACGGCCTCTGCACGGCGGCCGACATAGCGCCCGGAACGCACGGGTTTCTGTCCGGCTCGCTAAACGTATCGCCTCCGCCGGTCTACGCCCTGCCGGCTCATGGTGCCGGCGCGTTCACCGCGACGACGCAACTCGACCTTACCGGCCTGTATATCACGGAGGTGGCCCTGAACTTCAACAACAACCTCCAATCCACCAGCGAACAGGGCACGAGTGCGCTCATCCAGAAGGAGTACATCGGGATCATCGTACCGGAACCTGCCACGCTCGGGTTCTTCGTGATCGGCCTGCTCTTGCTCAATCGGCGGCAGCCGCGCTGGGCGGCGTATTGGCGATAGCCTGATCAGTCTTGCGGCGGTCGGTGAGTTCCGCCGTAAGACAGGCCCGCCACATATCTTCTCCCACAAGTTCCCGGTCGTACGATGGCACCATGAAGCTCTTCGTCCGGGCTTCTTGTGCCCTCGCGGGCGATTTACCAGACGGAATGCCGTGGGTTATGGGATGCGCCGGTGCCGCCCAACCGGCACCGGTTGACCCTCTACTTCACGCGGACATAGAATCGGCACGAGGGCAGGGAAGTCTCGGCGCCGGACTGTGGGGAAGTTCGGCGGACGGGATCAGCCGCAGATCTGGGCAAAGGGGGGATACAAGTTGTCACGATCATTCTGCATACTGACGGCGGCCGTTGTGATAGGTCTATCCTGGGCATCAGGCGCCTCCGCCGATCCCATCAACTACGGCGATTTCCTCGGCGTCAATCCAGGCGAGCCGGACTTTCTTCAGGTGACCGAGGACTCCATCAGCGATCCGGCGCCGCTCTTCGGGGCGCCGATCCACGCCGGCAGCAGGCTTCTATTCCTCCCGACTTCTTTCGCCGCTTCGGCCGCCGACGGCAACTACGACGGCACCACCGGCACAATCACCGCCCACATTCGTGCGGCTGACGGTTACTACCTCCAAACCGTCGATCTCCGGGAGATCGGGGACTGCACATTGCTCGGAGCGGGCAGTCTCAATACCTGGGCGGACATATACGGTTTTCTGGGAGCCACCGACGTGTCGCCGGGAACGCATGGGAGTTTTGCCGCATTCCTCTCGATCGCCCCGGAACCGCCCTATTGGCTGCCGCCGCCGCTGTTCACCTCTTTTGAAGGTACAGCTCAGATTAACCTCGCCGGCCTCGGCATAACGGAAATCACACTGGCTTTCACCGATACGCTAGAGGGCAACAGTGAGCCAGGCACGACGGTCTTCCTCCAGAAGAAGGCTTTCGCAATCGAAGTGACCAGCATTCCCGTGCCGGAGCCTGCGTCCGGCTTGTCGGTATTGCTGGGTATGTTTGCTCTGCTCACCCGCAGGCTTCACCGTGGAAGTCTGCTGTAAAACGCTCCCACTTGGGTGAGGCACTTGCCGGAAAGACCCACGGAACGGATTCCGTGGGCTTTTCCATTGATGCGCGCTCAGCCCGTCAGTTGCCCCGCTCTCGAACAAACTGCCGCACAAAGTGCCTGGCGGAGAGTGGCTCGCCGGTCGCCCGCGCGGTCAATTCATTCCAGGAGACGAGGTTGCCCGGGGCAAAAACCTTCTCTCGCAGATAGTCGCCAACTTCCTTGCGGCCGTGGAAGCTCGAGCCGCCATTATCGCTCTTGGACAGCACCACGGAAGCGATGTGGCCTTGAACCTGGGCGGCGAACAGATCGCCCAGCACGTAATTGTGGTAGTAGACCGGCACGGTGACGACATGAATCTTGGCGGCGTAGTCGGGCCGGGTCACGTCCTCGGGCGCGGCAAGCAATTGATATTGTTGCTTCAAATCCCACCACAGCTTGCCCAGGTCCTGGTCGGGCTTAGCGTACATGGCCCGCTCGAAGCGAACGACAACCTGCGCCCAGCGGCAGAACACGAGCTTCTCGGATCGCAGCGCCCCCTGGGCGGATCGGCATACGCCGGCCGCGTCGGCCGGCGTTAGCCCGGCCGCCTTGACCAGCCAATCCTCATTCTTGGCCATGCCTCCCATCATTAAGGCAACCCCCTCCGTGGTGATACCGTGCGACGCCGTGCGCAAAACAAAAGGAATGTCGCGAGGGATGTACTTGTCATATGCCGCGTGCCCCAACTCGTGCAGAAGCGTATCCATCCAATAGACGTTCGGCTTCAGGTTGCACAGAATGCGGATGTCTCCGCTGCGGTCGAGGTCCGCCGCGAAGGCGTGCGGACACTTGCCGGGCTTCTCATACAAATCGCTCCTGGCCAAAATATCATCCACGGGCAGCCCTAGGCTCTCGTAATAGGCCTTGGCCAAGGCTGGGAGATCCTTGTCGGCGTAGACTTGCGAGAGATCGTCTTCCGTCAGGGTGGGTGGTTCCTGGAAGAACATGTCGCCGAAGTGCCAGGGACGGAGGGCTTCCTCGCCGATCCCGAACCTCGCCGACATCGCCGCGTCGATGTCCTTCTTTATCGCCCGGTAGGGCTGCTCGCTCTGCGCCTGCAGGTCGTCGAGAATCCGCCATAACTCCGTTTCGTCGATCTCCTGCAAGTACACCTGCATGGCAAAGTAGTCGCGAAAGCCCAATTGGCCGGCCAGTTGATTGCGCAAACCCACCAGCTCACTCAGCATTGGCGCGACCCGGCCGCCGACGGCCATGTATGCCTTCCAGGCTTTCTCCGCCTGTGCCGAGTCTTTCGTGGAGGCGAGTATCCGGCGGATCTCGTTCTCCGTAAGCGCTTTTCCGTCAACTTCTCCGCGGTATGTGTTGAATGCCTGCTCGACCTTGGTCTCCAGGCCGACGATCTTCTTCTGCAGCGCCTTGTCCGCCTGACCGGGAAGGTGAGCCAAATACATCACCTGGAGCAGCCGGCGCAGCACGGGATCGCTGACCGCCCCCTGCTCCTTGAAACGCTTCAATTTGGCGAAGACCGCGCGGTCGCTGTGCAGATCGACAAGGGCGTTGGCCGCCTCCTGCTTGCGGACGAAGGCTTGGTCGGCGCCGGTGACGTTCGCCTCCCACCAGGCCTGCTCGTTCTTCCGATACAACGGTTCAAACGCTGCCTCGTACTCCGCGGCCAGGGCGGCAAACTCTGACTCCACCGGGCTTCTTGCCGCCTGGCTGGAAGGCACTCCATCCTCGGGACCTGCGAGCGGACGGCCGACTGCGACTGCCCAAATGAGCAAGCCGAGAACAACGCTCAGGTTCGACATAGAAATCTCTCCCTATTCTGGCTTTGACTCGCCAGGACGCTGGCAACAGTCTAGCAAAGCCGCAGGTTCCTGACGAGTCGCAAGCCCGTCAAGCGGCGTTCTTGCCGAGGCCGCCGTCAACTCCTTGCCGCCGCTGCCCGCCCAAGCAGCAAGCGCAGTGGGCACCCCGCCCCATAACCGGCGGCGGTGGCAATCCCCGAACCCCGATGAAGCCATCGAAGACAGGTTCCGGTTGTCCGGCTTGCGTCCTGCAGGCGGCGTGCGTCTCGGACCCATTCGTTCTG
Source organism: uncultured Planctomycetaceae bacterium (assembly GCA_964470125.1). Lineage (GTDB taxonomy): Bacteria > Planctomycetota > Phycisphaerae > UBA1845 > UTPLA1 > DATKKX01. The sequence continues at coordinate 4,266 of CAYYBO010000187.1, forward strand.
GTCGCTCGATTCGGCCGGGCTGGATTCACACAAACGCAAAGTGCCGACCTGACCAAGCCGATCTGCCCACAAGGCCCGGCTTCGTCATTGTGGGTGAAAGAGACGAAGCAGGCCGCGTTGGTCCGGCGAGAGGAGGCTGCACGCTTCGAGCCTTTCTCGCGGCATGTGCACAGTCGAGCCTCGTGCTCGACCGAGGAGGTGGGAAGATGGGTGGGAAGACGTGGGAAGGAATAGAGCGTCGGACCGAACGGCGGCTGCCGACAGCGGGGCGAGTGTGCTGGCGCCGACTGGACAACAACGTCAAGTTCCTGGGCTGGCTCAGCGACACATCGCCGGCCAGTGTCTCGTTTGTCACTTCAGCGGCAGCCCAACCCGCTTACGGTGAGGAGCTGGAGCTGCTCAGAGACAACCACCCCTGGCAACGATGCCGCGTAACTCGGATGGCGCCTTATGACGATCATTTCTCATTGGTCGCCTGCCGCGTGATTCCCGAAAACGAGTTGAATTCGCCCGACATCCTGCCATCAAGAGTTTCCAAACGCCGAAACGGCCGATCGCTGCTGGGCGACGATACGACATCGGAATACTTCGTCGCGTAACACAAACACGCCGACCACGTACCTTGTGCCGAGACCATGTGCGGCACGAACCAGGGCTTCCGTCCGCATGCGGCGACCTCCGCCGGCGGCTGCAAGCCCGGGTCCTTTCGGAACCACCAAGCGTGCCCTCCGGGCCGCTGCCCAGATCATGTTGTCGGGCACAGTCTGTGCAAAGACGGTAGACTCGCGCTGCAGGTTCTGATCGGCATGGTCCATCTGGCCGTGCTGTACCACTGAAAGCCCGAATGACAGCAAGCCTTGCGGTCGCCGCCTTGAAGAGGCCCTTTGGCTGCAATCCAATTCGGCGATCCCGCGAGTGCCCTGCTGAGATCTGTTCTTGACCGGCAAGCGGCCTTGCCAGGACAACGGAACAAGCTTTAAGCTCACAGGCACCATGGCTGGTACACCACCCTCGAACGATGATGCGATCGAGACCCAGGAATGGGTCGAATCCCTGCAGGCAGTGATCGAGCGCAACGGCCATCAGCGAGCAGCGGCTTTGCTTACAAGCCTGCGCGACTGGGCCCACGCTCGCGGCGTCTCCATCCCCTGCCCCGTCAACACGCCATACATCAATACCATCAGCGCCGACGCCCAGCCCCCCTACCCCGGCGACAGGGAGATCGAACGCCGCATCAAGAGCTACATCCGCTGGAACGCCATGGCCCTCGTCGTCCGGGCAAACCGCCGCTGTCCCGGCATCGGCGGTCATATCTCCTCGTTCGCCAGCTCCGCCACGCTCCTGCAAGTCGGCTTCAACCATTTCTTCAAGGCCAACACCGAAGAGACCACCGGCGACCAGATCTACTTCCAGGGTCATTCTGCGCCGGGCATCTACGCTCAGGCGTTCGTTGAGGGCCGTGTCGAAGTCGAGCAGATGAACAACTTCCGCCGCGAGCTTGCCCCCGGCGGCGGACTCTCCAGCTATCCGCATCCCTATCTCATGCCGCACTTCTGGGAGTTCCCGACCGTCTCGATGGGCCTGAGCCCCATCGCCTCCATATATCAGGCCAGATTCAACAGGTACCTGGCCGATCGCGGCCTTGCTGATACCAGCACCTGCAAGGTTTGGGCTTTCCTCGGCGACGGCGAGATGGATGAGCCTGAAAGCCTCGGAGCCATCACGCTCGCGGCGAGAGAGGAGCTCGACAATCTCGTCTGGGTCGTCAACTGCAACCTTCAACGGCTGGACGGTCCGGTCCGCGGCAACGGAAGCATTGTGCAGGAGCTCGAAGCGGCCTTTGCCGGGGCCGGCTGGAACGTCATCAAGGTCCTCTGGGGCGACGATTGGGATCCCCTTTTCGCCGCAGACTCCGACAACGCGCTGCCGCTGAGAATGGCCGCCGTCGTCGACGGACAATGGCAGCGATACACAGTCGAATCCGGGGCCTACATCCGCGAGCACTTCTTCGGCTCCGACGCCCGGCTCCGCCAACTCGTCGAGCATCTGAGCGACCGGCGACTGGAGAAACTCAGGCTCGGCGGGCACGACCCCGCCAAGGTCTTCGCCGCCTACCGCGCCGCCGTTGAGCATCGTGGACGCCCGACCGTCATCCTGGCTCGGACGATTAAAGGCTACGGCCTCGGCGAGGCCGGCGAGGGGCGCAACATCACCCACCAGCAGAAGAAGCTCAACGAGCAGGAGCTGCGAGAATTCAGAGACCGCTTTGACGTACCGGTGTCCGACAAGGACCTGCTCGAAGCCCCGTTCTGCCGCCCGGCGGAAGGCAGCCCTGAACAACAATATTTGCTGGATCGCCGGGCGGTTCTGGGTGGCTTCGTTCCCCGCCGCATGGTCCGCGCCCGGCCGCTGCGGGCGCCGTCGCCAACGCTGTTCGAGGAGTTTAACGGCGGCAGCAACGGGCGGGCCGTCTCGACCACGATGGCCTTCGTGCGGATGCTGTCAAAGTTGCTGCAACACAAACGCCTCGGCCGGCTCATTGTGCCGATCATCCCCGACGAGGCCAGGACCTTCGGCATGGAGGCGCTGTTCCAGAAGTACGGCATCTACGCCCACGCCGGCCAGAAGTACGAGCCGGTGGACAAGCACACGCTGCTTTACTACCGCGAGGAGAAATCCGGCCAGATCCTCGAGGAGGGCATTACCGAAGCGGGCGCCCTTGCCTCGTTTACCGCCGCCGGCACGGCCTACGTCACGCACGGCATCAACATGATCCCCTTCTACATCTTCTACTCGATGTTCGGGTTTCAGCGCGTCGGCGACAGCATCTGGGCCTTCGGTGACATGTGCGGTCGGGGCTTCCTCCTAGGCGCCACCTCCGGCCGAACGACCCTGGCGGGCGAGGGCCTCCAACACCAGGACGGCCACAGCCATGTCCTCGCCTCCACGGTTCCGAATGTCGTCACCTACGACCCGGCGTATGCCTACGAACTGGCGGCGATCCTTCATGAAGGCATCCACCGCATGTACGAGAAGCAGGACCGCGTCTTCTACTACATCACGCTGGGCAACGAGCCCTACGAGATGCCGCCTATGCCTCAGGGCGTAGCCGAGGGCATCCTCCGCGGGATTTACAGGTACAGGCGGGGAGATCGCAAGAAGAGCTGGCCGCGAATCCATCTCTTCGGCAGCGGCTCGATTCTCAACGAGACTGTCCGAGCCCAAGGCATCCTCGCCGAGAAATTCCACGTCTCGGCCGATGTGTGGAGCGTGACCAGTTATCAGCAACTCCGGAGCGACGCCCTGACCGTGGAACGATGGAACCGCCTGCACCCGACGGCCAGGCCGAAGAGGAGCTACTTCGCGACCCAGCTTGCCGACGACGCCTACCCCATCGTCGCCGCTTCCGACTACATGAAGATCGTCCCCGAGCAGATCGCCCGTTGGGCGCCCGCCGGCCTCACCCCGCTCGGCACGGATGGCTTCGGTCGCAGCGAGTCCCGCGAGGACCTGCGGCGGTTCTTCGAAGTGGACGCCGAGTCCATCACCGTTGCCGCCCTCTACTCACTCGCCTCCGCCGGCAGCATCGACAGCACCGTTGTCGCCAACGCCATCAAGGAGTTCGACCTCGACTCCGACCGACCCGACCCCGCCGTCTCCTGATCGGTCCTCGCTCGGGACCGCTGCGGGACGCCCGAGCCGCCGCATTCATGCCGCGCTCCCGCCAGCCCCGCATGAATGCCGGGGCTCTGGTGAACCGCTCCCACTGTCCTCACGAAGCATCATCGCGCTGGCCCAGGTTGCAGCCGAGCTGGAGGGGTACGGCCGCCGGCGCCGCACCAGGACAAACGCGCTCTCCAAAACGAAAGACCCCTTCGACGCTTCTGCGTCGAAGGGGTCCTCGCTAAACACCCCCACGGGGACTCGAACCCCGGTCTCCAGGATGAGAACCTGATATCCTAGGCC
>CAYYBO010000188.1:0-8205 GCA_964470125.1 uncultured Planctomycetaceae bacterium
GGCGATTAAGGGCCTGGTCCTTGGACTGGCAGGCATCCTTGGTCTGGCGACGGGTGCGGGGCCAAGGCGATCGTCAAGCCTGACGGCGAACGGCTGGATGGCTATGAGGACGCCGTCCAGCGGGTTCGGGCAAACACGACATCCTTCTTGAAGGAGTCGCTGGCCGCGACGGACGGCCTGCAGCGGTTCACCTGCGAGTTCTGGCGGCAGGAGCGTCTGGGGCCCCTCGATCAACTCCGGCCTGCGGAGAGAATCCGCGCCGAGTACCGACGCCAGCCCCTCAGCGTTCGCTTCACCTGGCTCAACGAAGACAGCGAATTCCGGCAATGTGCCTATATCAAGGCGAAGTACGACGAAAAGGTCCTGTTGTTGCACCGATCAGGGTTGCTGGGTCTGCCGCAAAGCGTGCAGAAATTCCCGCCAACCTGGGCGTTCCTGTTAGGCAAGTCAAAGTTTCCCATAACGGATTTTGGGCCCCGTCGGCTGATGGAGAAGACCGTCGATCGGATCGAGAAAGCCGAAAAGTTCGGCGGCGCCAAAATCGCCGTCCTGGCACCTGTGAGGATCGGACCGATGCAGGAGCCGTGCTTCCACATCGAGATCCGTTACCCCGAGGGCGATCCATTCCGCGCCAAGCTTCAGGACCTCTACATTCATGTGGAAACTCGCCTTCCGGTGGCGACCTTCCTCTGGCTACCCGGACGCGACCAGCGGTCCACCGAAACACTGGACGCCTCGTACCAGTACGGCGGCGTCTTGTCCGCGGACGACCTCGACGACGATGACTTTCGAATTCAAGAGCAGGCCGGCGACCAAAAGAGGGGGACAAAGACGCGAGAGGACTCCTCCGAGGCCAGGGTTTCCAGGCCGAAGCCGGCCGGCGGCGCGGCGGCCCGAGCCGCTGATCCTGACTGATTGCAGGAGGCTGCCGGGCGGCTTGGCGTCAAACTGCCTTTACACTGCCTAGTTTGCCGTTTAGCCTCGTGCGGCAGACTAGTGCCGGCGCGGCTCTGGGTTCACGCCCGCTGACAATACCGTGTTTGGCTGGCGGGCTCCTGCCCCTGGCCAGCCGACCAAGACCTGTAATCGTATCGGGCGACACGCTCATGGCGAAAAAGACGAAATCGATACCTTCTCGCTTCCTCCCGGTTTGGCCTTTCTGCCTCTCGCTTCTGCCGGCGCTGCTGATCGGCGGGTGCGGAGGGGCCGGCGAGCCGGCGACGACGGTGCGGCGGCCTGCGGGACAAAGACCTGACATAGAGGCCCAGGCGATTCCCGGCGCCCTCGCCGTTCCGGCGAGTGAGGCTTTCAACATCGTCTCGTTCAAGTCCGGACAGGAAGGCAACGCCCGCGGAGAATCCAAGCCGATGGGGTTGGATGGCGCCGTCTGCCGAGCCGAGGCGTCGGAAGGCGGCACTGCCTGGGGTGAGTTTCAGCTCGGCTACTGTTTCGATAATGCGAGCGGCAAACCCCTGCGGGCGGCGGTCAAGCTTCGCCTGAACGTTGCGGTTTCGCAGCAGGACGGCGCTGCTACACTCTCGCCCCAACTTGCCGACGTCGAGCGGCAGCCCGTGCAAGCGGCGACGACGGCAGCCGAGCATCCGGCCGCGGCCCCGTCCCCAGACTCGCCGTCACCCGGCGGGCAGGGCAACTCCGCCACAACGACCTTGAAGTATTTCGTTAAGGACACAAACGGCGTGTTGCTTCGGCAGGAGACTCTCGCGGCGATCGATCTGGAGCGCGGGCCGCAGACCGCCAAGGGCGAGCCCATGCGGATTTTCGAGGTCCAACTGCCGCCGGAGCGCGGCTGCTACTTGATGATCGCCGGTAGGACCGATGTTCGCGCGGGCCCGGCCGAGAATGTCGCCGCGTTGTTGGAGGTGCAGCAGTGTTCGTTGGATATTGCATGGCAGCCCCAATCGCCTGAGCCGCTGCAAGCCCAACCAGTGACGCCCCAGCCCGGGCAATGAGAGCGCTTGGCTGCACCCCACAAGAGCTCTCCCGCAGGCGGTTCCACTTAGCATCTGAGCGGGGGCTGCTGCTAAGCATCGGTGCTTGCGGTGCTGCTCACTGCTCGGGAGCGGTGGCGGATGACGGAGCGCCTGCCTGGGACCTCGATGGTACCGAGGCCTGCGGCTCTCTTCAGTCTGTCCGCTTTGATAGATGAACATGCGACGATGAACACGCGCGTTGCTCTTTACGGCGGCAGCTTCGATCCGATCCACGTAGGCCATCTCATCGCCGCTCGCAGCGTCGCTGAACAACTCGATATCCGCAGAATCGTGCTGGTTCCCGCCCTGCAGCCGCCTCACAAGACGGGGCGATTGATCAGTGAAGCCCGTCACCGTCTGGCTATGAGTCGCCTAGCCGTGGAGCGGGATCCGCTTTTTGAGGTTTCCGATGTTGAGCTCCGGCGCCCAGGGCCCAGCTACACCATTGACACGGTCACCGCCTTCCGTGGCGAGATGGAACCCGGAGTAGAACTCTACTGGATCATCGGCGCTGATTCACTTCCCGATCTCCCAAGTTGGCGTCGGATTGCGGAGCTGGTCAAGTTGGTCAACATAGTGACGGCGGCGAGGCCAGGCTGGCACCCACCCAGTATCGACGAGCTTGCCGCAATTGTCGGGCCTGAGGCTGCCCGCTCGCTGCTGAAGCACTGCTGCCGCACGCCAGAGATAGAGATCAGCTCGACCCAGATCCGGAACCGCGTTCGGGCAGGCCTCTCGATCCGCTATCTCGTTCCGCCGTCTGTCGCGTCCTATATCGATGCAGAGGGGCTCTATTCTGGCGGCAATGGGTAGTAATACCCGGGCGTGCTAACACATTGTCACTATGAAGGTTAATGGCATAGGCCACTACATCACCGTCTTCGCTGACCCAGGATTCCGTTGACCGTCATAAACGCCGGTGATACACTTGATAGATGTGGCGTGTACAAGGTAACGCCCGTGCTGCCAGGCAAGGGCGCTTATCAGCCATGGCGCGGGGCCGCATAGCCACCGGATATACAGGCACGCCGCCCTGCCTGTACTGATAACTCGGCATGCTGTGGGCGCACAGGCGGAACTTCCCTAACGCCGGGGAGAAGGGCGACCGATCTAGAGAAAGCGGCTGCTCGCTCAAGTTGCACCTGGAGTGGTGTAGCGAGGTTCGAAGCACTCCAGGCATTGTGCGAAACCGCAGATGGTGGAAAGGCTCGCTTTAGCCCAAGCGGAGATTAGCGCAGGATGCCGCGCAACGCAAAGCCATCAACACACCGCAGGATCCAGATCGCATTCGCCCTGGTCCTTGTGACGCTTCTCTATCTGGAGCTCTCCGAACAGCAAAACGAGCCGATCCTCAGCGTGGGTTCGCCCTACGTGTTGGCCGCCGAGGCGCCGACGGCATGTGTTTTCGAGCGACTCGTCCGCGAGGATCCGTTGGCGGCGATGATTGACGCCCGGGAGCAGCACGTCAGGTCCGTAACAGGCTACCGCTGCACACTGGTCAAGCAGGAGCTCCTTCCGTCCGGGATGAGCCCTGAGCGAGAGCTCGACGCCATCCACCGCCTGAGTCCCTACAGCGTCGTCCTCACTTACACTCGCAACGCCAGCTTGGTCAACCGCGTCGTCTACGTCAAAGACCGGTGGGTTGACTCCGATGCCGACAAACCGGAGGAGCGGCAACTGGCCGTCTGTCAGCCAGGCGCCGTGGCCCAGCTTCTTCTGAAGAGCATCAAAATGCCCATCCACGGGTCCATGGCCAAGGACACCGCCCGTCGCGCGGTGGACGAGTTCGGCTTCAAGCGGACGCTGGACCTGCTCATTAAGTACTGCGAGCTTGCCAAGTCACGCGGCGAGCTCGGCCTGAGGTTCTGCGGCGAGACGTACTTCGACGGCCGGCCGGTATGGGTGCTGCGTCGCAGTCTTCCCTACAACGGCGAGGGCGGCATGTATCCCGATCGTACGGCGGAGATATACCTGGACAAAGAGTACCGCGTCCCGATCGCCGTGTACTGCTATTCCGACGAGGCCCGGCAGCCCCAGAATCTGCTTGGAAAGTACGAGTATCGGGATATTCGGTTCGACGCCAAGATCAGCGATGCCGACTTCGAGCCTGCCACATACGGCATGTAACAGGCCGTCTGTGCACCTCGCTTCCTCTGCTTCCCCCGAAGATTTGATCTTACTGTGCGTAGTCCAAATAGGGGTTCTTCTCAAGCAGGGCGGGCAAGAAGAACGAACTGATGCCAACCAGCAGGGTGGCGATTGCCACATACCCGATGCAGCGTTTCGTTGTCGGCGGAAGCTGCGCGAAAGGGCGGTCGATGATCGCCAGTAGACGTGTCAAGAAACGCGGAATCACCAGGAGTGCCGCCGATGGGACGGCTCGACAGAAGTCGCGGCAACTCCCGCGAGCTGCCGGGCGAGCCGTAGCAAGCGGCCGGCTGGTATGAGCGGGCTCGATGCCTTCAAAAGGGGATGTAGGGCGATCTTGTGCCGCCTCGCAAACGGCGCCCTCGGACCGCCGTTGCTTCGCCGCCGGCGGCTGGGCGATTGCACCGCCCGAGTGATCCTCTGACTGTGTTTCGCCGGAGATGTCGTCTGCTGCCGGAGGCGGATCAACAGCCGGTGACCGAGACAACAAGGTGTTGCCAGACGCCGCCTCTCCTCCATCACGGGAACCAAGCTCGCTGCTCAGCTCACCAAGCCTGGCCTCAACGCCCTCGGCAACAGCGAGAACGCCTTGGCTCTCCGCATTCTGCGGGGAGTCTCCTCGTCCGGCGACGTCGGCGTCCATCCCCCCCCCCGACTGTTCCACCACCTCCTCCGCCAGCCGCTCTGCTTCGGCGAGCAGTTGGTCGACGTCATCCCAGCCAGCCACGACAGGCTGCTCGTCCGGTCCTGTGGGTTTGTTGTCTTCCTGCATGGGGCGGGGTCTTCACGCTGGGATGGCTGCGCAACTCCCCTGTTTCGGTGCCGTACGCGCCGGCCGGATACTGGCGACACACGAGGCGACTGTCTGCCGCATTCTTATCGGCCCCGATACACTTCGACTTGAGCGACTGCGCCGGCCAGCGGGCACCCCATTGCAGAAGCCGCGTTGCAGAGCCAACATGCGGACATGAAGCCCAGACGCTTCAAGGCGGACGATCTCGCCGGCGCGACCGTCCAGGTCGCTGGCCCTGAGGCATTTCACGCCCTGCGCGTGCTCCGCATTCGCCGAGGCGATGAAGTCGTGCTTTTCGATGGACGTGGTGCAGAAGCCCTCGGCGTGGTCCGAACCAATGGCAGAGGGTGGTTCGAGGTTGAGGTCACCGAGCGGCGTCTGGCTTCGCCGGTTCAGGGCCCCAGTCTGATCCTCGCCGTCGCGGCCCCCAAGGGTGAGCGAGGGGATTGGCTGGTGGAAAAATGTGCAGAGTTGGGGGTCTTCTCACTCTGGCCCCTGCGGTTGGAGAGGGGCTGCGTCGTTCCAGGCGAGCCCAAAATCACCCGTTGGCGGCGAAAGGCAGTTCAGGCTGCTAAGCAGGCTGCACTGGCCACCACAATGACAGTGGAGCCGCCAAAGTCTCTTGCAGAGGCGGTGGTTTCGATATACCGGGGTACCCGCCTCTGGCTCGCCGATCCCGGCCGCTTGCATCCAACCTTGCCGGAGGCCCTGCAGAACATTCCGCGCGAAGAAGCAACCACCTGCCGGGGCGTCGTCGCCGTAGGCCCCGAAGGCGGCTTCTCTCCCAACGAACGCGCAACGATCATGGCTGCGGGGGGGGAGGCCGTGCGAATCTGCGACCCCATCCTGCGGGTGGAAACGGCGGCGGTCGCCGTGGCGTCGATATGGGCGGCGTGGGCCGCCTCACGACGCGCCGCCTCCAGCGAGCCTGATTCCCGCTTCACGGGACAAACCGGCGATCACTCATCATAATTCCATTTCTCGGAATAAGTTACAATCTGGGCCCGGTCAAGTTGTCGGGAAGTTCGGCCGATAACGATGTAAAGGCGTGTTAGCCTTCGGCGTTATGTGTTCGCAACAGGAGTTCGTCATGCACAGGATGTCCACGGCGGTTTCACCCCGCCCCGTGAGCCCCGAGGCGGTGATCGACGAGCCGGGCCTGTTTCACCTGTCGAGTTTGAATTCGCGTGAGATCGGCCGCCCCTGGTCGCCTGTGGATCCGCCGCTGGCGGCCGTTCCCGAGTCGGCCCTCCATGAGTCGGCCGAACTGCCGGAGAAGCACAATCTGGAAATGGCCTTCGCCCCAGCGTCTCTTGAGCCGAGCGCCTCCACGCCGGCACCGGACCTGACCCTGCCACTCGACGATTTGCCCGCCTTCCCGCCCCCCCTGGATGAGGCGCCGGTCCGTTCATTGCCCCAGGCGGAGCATGGTATTCCGTCGCCCGCGGACGATCGAGCGGAATTTGATGGTGACATGGATATGGCATCGTGTGCATTGCAGACGGCGGTTACTGATCCCGAGAGCGATGAACCTGCTTCGGTAGCCAAGGGATCGCCGTTCGCCGAGGCGCCTCTGCCGGCAACATCGACGGCGCCCACCGAAGCGACGAACTGTGGCGAGGTCGCCTCTTCTTCTATTCCGGCCCTCGCCTTACCGCTCAACGGTACTTCGCATGCAGGCAGATCGGGCGCCGCTCCAGCGCGGATTGGAAGCGGACGATTGGTACCGGCGCGCTTGACCTGGAAGCCCCGCGATCCTTTCGCCGCAGGCGCCAGGCCGGAGATGGGGCGATTCCGCTGGGAGTTGATGCTCACATCGGCTTGTATCACCGCGGTGTGCGGCCTGGGGTGCGTCTGGCTGCTTCGAACGTTGCTGGCCTGATCGCCTGTCGATCTTGTCTGTTGTCGGCTCCCGCCCAAGAGCCACGAGCATCAAGCCGTGATGGCCGAGGCATGCCCGGGTGTGGCCGCAAGAATACGCGGACCGAGGGACGGAAGGCAGCGCCTGCGAACCTCTTGGGAAGCCTCTGTCGAGCAACAACGCTGAACGCTGCCTGAACGAAAGGCTGTCGTCGCATGTCTCTATATCTTGATAACCAACTGCTGCCCACTGACGAACTCGCCGACGGAGCTACGGTTGGGCAGGTGCTGGAACTGGCCCGGGCCGAGGCGGCCCGAACGAGATCGCTGATCGTGGCGATACAGTGCAACCAGGAAGTCGTTCCAGCCGACCGGCTCGAGTGGATGCTCCAGCAGCCGGCAAGAGATTTCGAGCGGATCGATCTTACAACCGGTCATCCGAAAGATGTGGTCCTGGAGGCCCTGGAGCAGACTCAGGCAATGTTCGGGCAGACCTTCCCGCTGGTGAAGCGGACCAGCGACGACCTTTCGAGCGGCCGCATCAGCGAAGCAATGCAGACTTTCACCAGTTGCGTCTCGGCGTGGGGATGCACGCACGAGGCAGTCGTACAGAGTGCCCGACTGCTGGGCGTGGACTTTGAGCAACTGCACGTCAACGACCAGCCGGTTTCGTTCTGGTTGGAGCGGCTGGCTGCGAGATTGGCCGACGTGAAGAGCGCGATTGAAGCTCGCGATCACGTTCAGCTGTGCGACATACTGCGTTACGAATTAGACGAAACGCTCCGCGAATGGGAGGGCATACTGGACGGGTTCATCGAACACGTCCGACGAACTGACTACTCCCGTCACCCAGCACCCTCGCCTGAACGGCCGGCCTAGCCGGCGATCGGCTGCCTCTTGGCACACCAACTCGGCCGGACGGGGGCCACGCGGAGCTCCTTCGACTTTCCAGGACTCTCCCCGCCGCTTCATCCCACTCCAGCCCCCACAAGGGGGGAGCGGGCGACTCCCTCCCGTTCTCTACGCCGCCTTCCAGGCGTACCTACTGGATTGCGCAATTCGCGTGAACACGCTTCCTCCGCCGGGGCTGCGCGGAAACGGGACACAATAAGTACTTGCATGGGCGTAATTGTCTTTCCGCATGCCTCCCCGGCCTGAGACGCGCCTGTCGGCCCGCGCCGTACTGAGGCTACGGGGCGAGGAGGCAGGAAAGGAATCGACTGGGGGACGAGTCCTCGGATTGCTCGAGCGGACGCACTTTGGGGTTTTTACCCCATTGCGGCTGGAGGAACCGAAGGCGTACGCTCGTCTTGTACGAAGCAAGCGCCAATCAATTTGGCGACGAGCCGGGAGTAACCGCGTTTCCTCCTGCCCCTGCTCGCTCAACCCACGCGCGGGTCGGGTCCGCGATAT
>CAYYBO010000189.1:0-8171 GCA_964470125.1 uncultured Planctomycetaceae bacterium
AGCGCTATCTCACCCGCGAGATGGGCAATCTCGGCGGCCTGGGACGTAGGATGCCGGTGATGACCTGCTTTCTCCTCGTCTTCACTATGTCCAGCATCGGCCTGCCGGGCCTCAACGGATTCGTCGGTGAATTCCTGGTCCTGCTCGGCACGTTCACGTCGGCCTCGCCGGATGCCCTCGGCCGTGCAGGATCGCTCGGCGTCTGGTTTGCCGTCCCAGCCGCGACCGGTATTCTGCTGGGCGCGATCTACATGTTGCACATGGTTCGGGCCGTCGTCTTCGGCCCGGTCAAGGAGCCGGCCCACGGCTTTGACTCCTCCAGCGGGCTCAGCCCGGACTTGACCCGCCGCGAGGTGGCCATTCTCACGCCGATCGCGGCGGTTTGCCTGCTGCTGGGCGTGTATCCCAAGATCATCACTAACTTCATGGAGCCCGCGGTAGACAACGCCGTCCTAGCCCGCGTCTTTTACGCGCAGGATTGGCGAGCGGAGGCGCCGGACAGAGCCGCGACCGTGAGGGAGCGGTCACCTTGCGACCCTAAAGGCCGTCTCGATTTCGGGGTAAACGCTCCGTCAGATTGCCGTCGAAACCCCCGTTGTGCTGACGACAGAGTCGAAGCATGCACGCTGCACACTGACCGTCGCTTCATGTTTCTTGCTGCCGACCTGGAGTATCGCAGCGGCCGCGCAATCGGGCGGTCACTCTGCGATTCCGAGGGCTGTCTCCGTTTCAGCGTGACCGCTCCCTTACGGTCCCGGCTTTGTTCATCACCGATACACGAGTCGAACTAATGCTCGCCATGCACCCCATCATTACTGCCTTGCTGCCTGAGCTGACGCTCGTGATCGGCGCGTCGCTGATACTGCTGGTGGGTTTGGCGAGTCCGAGCGGCGACCGCGCAGCCAGGCCGGTCCTTCGTTCGCGCCTCATACTCTTCATTGCCATACTGACCGTCGCGGGCGCTCTGCACATAAGCCGGCAGCTTGCCGCCGGCGGTGGAGAGCACGTCCCCACGTTGCTCCAAGGCTCGCTCCTCTGGTACGTGCGCTTGGCCACTCTTTCAGTCGGGTTGCTCATCCTCCTGGTGAACCACCACGTGCCCGAGACGGCCGAGCGTTCTGAGTCGATTGCCCTTGTGCTTTTCTCTCTGGCCGGCGTGTCGCTTGTCGCCGCCGCCAACGATTTGGTGTTCCTCTTCTTGGCCCTGGAGTTGGTCAGCATTCCCACGTACATCCTGATCGGCCTCTCCCGCCGAAGCTTGCATGCTCAGGAGGCGACCGCGAAATACTTCTTTCTCGGCTCCTTCGCCGGCGCCCTGACTCTCTATGGCTTCAGCTTCCTGTACGGCGCCGCCGGGACCATGCGGTTGTTCAGCGGACCAGAAGCAGGCGGCTCGATCCATCTTGCGCTTGCCTCGCCCGGCGTGGTCGCCGACCCGCTGGTCATCATCGGCCTGGCCCTGGCCTTCGGCGGCCTGCTCTTCAAGATCGCCGCAGTGCCGTTGCACTTCTACGTAGCGGATGTCTATCAAGGCGCCGCCTCGCCCGTCGCAGGCTTGCTCGGCTTCGTCCCCAAGTTCGCCGGCTTCATCGCCCTGATTAGACTTCTCTCTTTGACCGGCTGGATCGCTAACGACACGATCTTCTGGCTGCTCTGGGTCTTGGCTGCCGCCACCATGTTCGTCGGCAACACGCTGGCCCTGATGCAGCACAACGTTAAACGCATTCTGGCTTACTCTGGAATTGCCCACGCCGGCTACATGCTCGTGGCTCTTCTGGTCGGCCCTGTCGGGCCGGCAGACGCGGGTCTATCTCCCCTGCAGAACGGCCTCTCGGCTCTGCTCTTCTATATCCCGGTCTATGGCGTGATGAACCTGGGCGCGTTTGCCGCTCTGGCTTTCTTCCGCAAGACCTGTCCCGACGGCAACGACAGCGCCGAAAACCTGGAGGACTTGGCTGGCGCCTCCCGACGGCATCCCTGGGCCTGCCTCTCGATGGCCGTTTGCACACTCGGCCTGATGGGCTTCCCGCTGACCGGCGGCTTCCTCGCCAAGTTCTACATCTTGAGCTCGGCTTTGGCGGCATCCCCGCAATCCGGCACGCACGCCGCGATGGTGGCCTTGGTCATCCTGGCGGTCATCAACTCCGCCATCGGCGCTGCCTACTACCTCCGAATCCTCGCCGCCTGCTACCTCCGCACCTCCCAGGGAGTCGTGACTCCGTCCAGTTGCCCCGCGCTCCGCCTCGGCCTCTGCCTGTGTGTGATGGCGGTCTTGCTCGTCTTCTTGCGGCCCGCATCGCTGCTTACGCAGTCGAAGGCCGCCGTCCGCGACATTCTGCTCCAGCGGCCGGCCGTGCCCGTCTCCACCGATGTTCAGTCGGAGGACCGTCTCTTTTCCGAGTTCTAACCGCAGAGGTGCGATCAACACTCCTGAATCGCGACGCCTGCTCGCCAAAGCATTACCTCGCCTATTGCCTACTGATCCAGGACTGTGGTACGATCATGCCCCGGCAGCGGCACCCCGTTGCCTTAAGCTGGAGCAAGATCGTGGCCGCCGATGAAGCAAGCGCTCGTGCCTCCAAGCTCGAGACCGTCGAGCCGCTCGGTAAGCGCGTCTTGATCCGGAAGGATGCCGATAAGAAGCGAACCCGCGGCGGCATCCAGCTCCCCGACAACATCGAGATCCCCACCATCACCGGCCGCATCGTCGCCCTCTCGCTCCAAATCGAAAATGATGAGGACTTTCCCCTCAAGCGGTACGACAGAGTCCTGTTCAACCCCAAGCATGCGATCCCCGTTGATTTTGAGGGTGACAACCAACTCTTCGTCGTTCCCATCGAAGATCTGGTCGCTGTCTTCCGTTGCGGTGGCAAGAAGTAAGGAGCCCGCATTGCCTGCTCGGCACCAACGAGAAGCAAGGAGCTATGGAGAAGCCCCAGTAATGGCCGCTCCCGCCAGCCCGGTCGGCAGAATCGCAACTGCCCTTGTCGTCTTCGTTGCCACGGTCCTCCTCGCCACCTCCGCTTTGGCCATCGCCACCCTCCTCGGCGAAGTCATTGGGGCCAAAAACAGCAAGGTCTATCACCTGTATCCGGAAGAATGCGGCACCGCGAAACGCATAAACGCAGAGAATATTATCCGCTTCGCTTCTGCCGACGAGGCCGAGCGGGCAGGCCGCCGCCTATGCAAAGCCTGCGAGACCCTGCGGGCCAAGCGAGAACTCAACGACGGCAAGCTCACTGGCGAGCCGGCTCGCTCCAACAAAAAGGGGGAGAACAGCAGCCATCCGCCTCCTGCGTCGCAGCCGTTCACTGGCGGCGTCCCATCCGGCTCAGGCGTTCCGCAGTTCGCTCGCGTCACCGCGGTCCTCCCCGGCGGCACCGTCGAACTCGACATCGGCGAGAAGGTGCGGCTGTTCGGCGTCGCCTGCCCGGCTGAAGGACAGGCCCTCGCCAATGAGACCGTCCGGTTTATCGACGAACAGACCCGCGGGCGAACCGTCCGCCTTTCGCAGGACCCCGAGGCCGCCGACGCCGCTCCTCGTGACTCCCTCGGCCGCCTTGCGGTGTACCTCACCCCTCAGCCGGACGGCCGCGATCTTGGCGGAGAGTTGATCTTTCAAGGCTTCGCGTGGGTGGACCGCGAGGCCCGCTTCGACCGGCGAGCCGAGTACGCCCGGCACGAGGAAGCAGCCTGGCGAGACCATCGCGGCATCTGGAAGCCGTTGTCTGGCGAAGCCGGCAAGCGCGAAGTCGTCACCGGCCGTTTCGCCCCGTATTACCACGACGCCAAGTGTCCCCACGTGCCCCACTTGACCGGTGTGGTCAAGATGACCGTCAACGAGGCCAAGAATCGGCGTCTTTTGCCTTGTCCACTTTATCGTGTCAGAGAGAAGCAGGGCGGCTAAAGGCAGGAATTCACTGATCCTCGGGACACCACTGTCCATGCCACACTCAAGAGCCACTCAAGATCGCACGGCTCAACATCGTGATTGGCTGCGGCGTCTCTCGCTTATTGGCATGGTCCATCTGCCCCCGCTGCCCGGCTCGGCCTGTGCCTCCCGATCCATCCGCGCAATTAGCGCCCGCGCCGTCGCTGACGCCCGCCTCCTGGCCCGCGGCGGCTTTCAGGCCCTCATCGTCGAGAACTTCGGCGATTCCCCCTTCGCCACTGACCGCGTCCCCGCCGAGACCGTCGCGGCGATGGCCGTCGTCGTGCGTGAGGTCGTCGCCGCCGTGCGAATCCCCGTGGGCGTGAACATCCTCCGCAACGACGCCCTTTCCGCCCTTGGCGTCGCCGCCGTTACCGGCGCCGCCTTCATTCGCGTTAACATCCTCTCGGGCACCTACGCCACCGACCAAGGCCTGATCTCCGGCCGCGCCCGCGAGGTCCTCCAGCGTCGCTCACAAGTGGCCCCGCGCGTGAGGATCGCCGCCGATGTCCACGTGAAGCATGCGGCACCCATCAGCCAGCCGGACTTGGTGCTCGCCGCGAAAGAGACCGCCTATCGCGCCGGCGCGGACGTCTTGATCGTTAGCGGCGCCGCCACCGGCTTGCCCGCCGACCTCGACGCCGCCCGGAGAATCAAGGCCGCCGTGCCGGATCGGCCGCTTTGGATCGGCTCCGGTGTAGATGCCACAAGCGTGGTGGAATGCCTGCGGGTTGCCGACGCTGTCATCGTCGGCACGTGCCTGAAACGCGGAGGACGAACAACAGCCTCTCTGGAGGAGAGACGTGTGCGGTCCTTCGTTGGTGCAGCAGGTCCCAGCATTCGAACCACGCGGCTTTCTGCGCGACCCCGCCGGCCGGCCCGGGCGTGACCCACTCAAAGCGATGAAGGGCGCACAGGTCAGTTGAAGTGGTCTGAGCACGACCCCGGCGCCGTGTGCGCCCCCGTGAATGCCGGCGTCGATCTCCACGGCGGCCGACAGCATTTCGATACGGCTCGGGTCTGTGCAATCTCCGCAATGCACAATTGTGGATCGGCAACGGGCTGGGGTTCGTCAGCCGGCCAACCGATGTCGGTTGGGAGAGGCTCAACCCTACCGCCTGATGGTTCGCAGGAACTCCTGCACCTCGGGGATGCCGCCCTGGTAGATGAGGTAGCCATTGTACGGCTCGCGGTCGGTGATTTCGTCCACGATCGGCGTGAGCATGAGCCGCTTGACCTCCTCGCGATTGTCGCTTTGACCCAATGCCCAGCACAGCTTCACGTAGGCCACTTCCGGTAACATGTTCGCGGCTGGGACGATGCCCAGCTCCATCAGCTCGCGGCCTGTCTCATAGACGTACATCTGCACGTACCCCCACAGCGTCTGCACGGTCATGTACACGTGCAGGCCGGCCTTATAGGCCCGATCGAACGCGGCGTACAGCGGCCGGTTCACGTGCCCCAGGCCGGTGCCGGCGATCACGATGCCGCGATAGCCCTTCTCGATGATGGCATCGACGATGTCGGGCAGCATGTTGGGGTAGTAGTAGAGGATGGTTACTTTCTCTTCGAAAGCGGTGTTGATCTTGACGTCGCGATCAGCGCGGCGGCGGCGGTAGTCCTCGCGAAGGTGAATGATCTTCTTCGGCGAGACCATCGCCAGGGGTACGTCGCCGATAGTGCGGAAGGTCGAGCGGTAGCTGGAGTGCATCTTGCGGACGCGCGTACCGCGGTGCAGCAGGCAGTACTCATCCGACGTCGGCCCGAACATGCAGACCATGATCTCGGCGATGTCGCCCTCGGCAGCAGCCTTGACGGCGTTAATCAAATTCAGGGCCGCATCTGAGGACGGCCGATCCGACGAGCGCTGCGAACCGACCATGACGATCGGCACCGGCGGATTCTGAATCATGAAGCTGAGGATGCCGGCGGTGTGGTGCATCGTGTCCGTGCCGTGGCCGATGACTACGCCGTTGATGCCGTTGGCGATCTCCTCGCCGATCTTCTCCGCCAGGCGGATGTACTGCTTGGGGCCCATGTTCTCGCTGAAGACGCCGAAGAGTTTCTCGGTGCGCAGGTTGCATATGTCGGCCAATTCCGGCACGGAACCGTACAGCTCCCCCGGCGAGAAAGCGGGGATGACCGCGCCGGTGCGATAGTCCAGCCGGCTGGCAATTGTGCCGCCGGTACCCAGCAGAATGATGTTCGGCTTGCCCGGGTCGCGGGGGAATTCCTTCTCGGGAATCTTGTAGTGGGCCTCGCGACGGCCCACCTCGGTGATGCGCGTGATAGTGGCGGCAGCGACGCCGATGTTGTAGCCGCTCCCCAACTTGAGCACGAGGTGCTTCTCGTCGGCTGTCTCTGAACGGGGAAGGATGATGCCCTTGAACCGCCCATAGGCCGATTCGACTTCGACGTCGCTCCACACGCCGACGCCGTGTTTTTCCAGGACGGACTTGGTCGGGCCACGATAGCCTTTAAAGCGGTCGTCGCTCATGCCTGCACCCCTTGTCGAGTGGCGCCGCCGGCAATCGCTTCCAGTCTCCGCTTGAGCGATTCAGAGACCCGCCGACCATCGGCCCGTCCAAGGAAGGTCTTCATCAGTTGCCCCATCAAATACCGGTATTTGCTTTCCGCAGTGGCGAAGTGGGTCTTGTCGGCGGCATCGACCGTCTCGGCCACGCGCAGATCAACCTCGGCCGGTTTGGCCGGTCCCGGGCCGATGACCTCCCTGCAGGCGCGGGCGACGCGGGATTCGCCGGAGGGCTGTTCCGAACGGTCTTTCAACACCCTCCCAAACACTTCGGCCACGCCTTCGCGGGCCAGTTGGCCATCGGCATGGGCCTTGAATACTTCGAGTATTTCGCCGTCGGTCAGCGATTCGAGATGCAGCCCGGCCCGCCGCAGTTCCTTGAATCGCTGGATGAGGATGACGGCGGCGAAGACGGGATTGACCTTCAGTTCATCGACGATTCTGGCGAAAAGGCCCGCTCGTTGCGAACGACACAGCGGAGTGATCACGTCTGCGGGCAGGCCCATGCGGCGATACATGGCCTCTCGATCCCAAAACGGCATGGGCAACCTCGCACGGATGGCCGCAAGACGCTCTTCCGCGATGACCATCGGCGGCAAATCCGTATCGGGATACATCCGCTCCGCGCCCGGCAGGACCCGCTCGAAACCGGTGGTGCCGTCCTTCAGCGCCTGCCTGGTATCGCTGGGAATGCCTTGCGTGGCCTCGCGGGCGCGGAGGACGATCTCGCCGCAGGCGCACTGCGTGTCTTCCTCGCTGCCCCACACCAGAATCAAAGCATCCTGCTCGGCGGCCTGCGTCCTTCTTCGCAATTCCTTCCAATCGCGGACGGTCAACAGATCCGAGGCCGTGTCGGAATGAACGATGTTCGGCAGGGTGGTCAGGCAGGCGATGACCCGCACGCGGTCGGAGAACTCCTTGGCGAAAGTCGTGTGCTCCTGAGTGGGATGATTCAAAATGCCGGCGAAGCCCTTGAGTACAACGCACTTCACTAGCTGTCCCTGGGCAATCGCATTGCGGACCGGCTGGTACTGCGTCTTGGCGACCGTTCGAGTTACGTCGTGCGAAGTCGAGAGGAACGTCTCGGGCGTAATGCCGCGTTCCTTGAGAATGCCGCGAATGTGCAACAATGCACATTGCCGCATGGCCTCGTTGTAGACCAATAGGGGGATTCGAGTGATCTGCGGCACGCCCTTGATTTCTACTCGCGTGCCGCCGCGGACGCTGACGTTCACGTCCTCCCGGGTGGCCCCGTATCCCGTGCGCACCTTGCCGGTGCTGCGGCAGACCATGCGGATGATCTGGCACACCTCGGCGACTTCCTGCGGCGTGCGCATGTCCGGCTCAGTGACGGTCTCGATGAGCGGCATCCCCAGCCGGTCGGTCAGATAGACGCGATCATGGCCGACGTCCGAGACCTCCCGGCAGGCGTCCTCCTCGATGGAAAGCTGGCGAATGCCGACTTCACGCCCCTTGAAGGGAACACGGCCGTCAACCCCGAGGATCGCCGTCCGCTGAAAGCCCGTGGGAATCGAGCCGTCGAGATATTGCTTCCGCGCGATGTGCATCTCGTTGACCAAGTTCAGATTGAAGAGCAGGCATATTTCCAGCGAGATGTCCAGGGCTTCCTCGTCCGGGAAGAAGGGCGGGGTGTCGTCGAACTCATAGGTGCAGACGGTGTCGTGATGGATGCGATAGTAGATGTTC
>CAYYBO010000190.1:0-1066 GCA_964470125.1 uncultured Planctomycetaceae bacterium
CTTCGGCGGCGTTGACTGCAACGTCGAATTCAATCTCCCGAGCGACTTGTCTGGTGGCCGAATCGTAGAGCATGGCACCTTCACCGAAGCGTAAGGTCACGCCCTCACCACCTGGGTTCACCCGAGCACCGTGTGTCTTGCCGTGTTCTTGCGCAGCGCGAACACCGTCGATTACCTGCTTCAGTGTCTCTTCGATGAATTTGCCCAATTCCATGTCCGCCCTCAGCTTCTCGGTTTACTGCGGATCGTCTCCAAGTCGTAGAGCATCCTGATCCATGATGGCACAGGCTACCCGGGGCGCGGGCCGCTACTGCTTCACTTCGAATTCGGCGTCGATCACGTCGTTGTCTTTCTTGCCGGCCATGCCGCCGGCGGGCGGGGCTTGCGGCTCCTGGTCGAGCGACTTGACTGCCTTGGGGAGTTTCTTGCGTTCGGCCTTGACGCGGCGTTCGAGCTTGCGGATGTCCTCGGCGGGGGGCTGTTCCTCCGGTCTGATGTTGCGGTCGGCGAGAAGCTGCCGCACGTCGCGGTTGTTCCGCACGTGCTCGTCGGTAATGGCCGGCTCGGTCCGCAGGTCGTCACGCTTGACGTTGAAGCCGGTGATTTCGTTGGCGAAGTCCTTGGCCTTGATAGTGATCGTCGGCAGGAAATCCGCCAGCGGGCGCTTGGCCGGCACGGCGAGTTTCCGCTTCATGTCCTGCGTCGTGAGGCCGCCGAATAGGGCTTGATCGCCTTTGCTGCGAATGCGGGCAAAGCTCTCCTGGTCGTTCAGCCGTTCATAGATGATGCCGGACAGGACTTTCTCGGATTTGGTGAGCTTGTCACGAGCGACGAGGCGGTCCAGGTCGCGGATTCGCTGCTCGATAAGCTCCTGCTTGCGGGTCTGGACCGCGAAGTAGGTTTGGGCAAAAGCGATCTGGTCCTTGGCCGGGTCGCCATTTTGGGCGATCAGGTAGCAGGCGTATCTGGTGAGGGCGACATCGTCAATCGGACGCTGGGCGCCCGAACCAACGTCGACCATTTTCGTGATATCACGAAAATGGTCGACGACCTGCTGTTTTACGTT
>CAYYBO010000190.1:1076-8155 GCA_964470125.1 uncultured Planctomycetaceae bacterium
GGGTTGGGTGTTGTGGGTTTTTGTGGGGGGGTATAAACTATTATTTGGCCCATGGGCCACAAAA
Organism: uncultured Planctomycetaceae bacterium; assembly: GCA_964470125.1. Lineage (GTDB taxonomy): Bacteria > Planctomycetota > Phycisphaerae > UBA1845 > UTPLA1 > DATKKX01. The sequence goes on from CAYYBO010000190.1 coordinate 1,141, forward strand.
AAACTTATTATATTTTTGTTTAAATCCCCTAAATGGTCGACGACCTGCTGTTTTACGTTTGCACAGGCCGTTTTGGCCTTCTCCACGACCTTGGCGAAGTTCTCCCAGCGGGAGTATCCCAGCAACGGTTGGAGGTCACGTGCGAGCCAATATTCCACGCCCTGTTCGGCGTGGCCGACGCGCTCGAATTCCGAATAGAGCCTGCGGATGATTTCTGTCTTCATGCCGCCCTCCTTGGTTTGGTGGCTATGTCGCCCGGCAAAACACCTAACCCAGCGTATTTCAACACGCGAGCGTCGTCAATCAAAACCCCCAGCTTTGCAGCCGGGGTTCTGATTCGGCGCGGGACCGGCCGCGCGAGGGTGCGGGCCGCTATTGCTTCACCTCGAACTCGGCGTCGATCACGTCGTCGTCTTTCTTGCCGGGCTTGGCGCCGGGGCGATGAACAGAGCCGCGCCCGTGAGGAAGCGGTCACGCTCAAATTGGGCGGCCGTCGGAATCGTGAGGAAACCGCTCCCTTACGGTCGCGGCTCTGTTCGGTGCGCTGCCTGTCGCCGTCGCGGCACGGCGGGAGTCTCGCCTTCCCGGGAACGTCGGCCACGGGGGGGGGCGACGCTACAAGTCGTCGCGTGTCAGCCCTTGTGTTTCGCGATTAGCTCCCGGACCAGCGGGACCAGTTGGACGGGCACTTCGACGAAGGACTGCGTGCGCTCCTCGTAGGCGGCCTCGTCCTCGGCGAGGGCTTCGTTTTCGTCCTGCGACTCGTAGTGCTCAAGGACCCGGCGGACACGATCCTCGTCCCAACCTTCGGGAAATCCGTTCTTGGTCATGGTCGTCTCCGGCGCATTCTTCGCTTGTACGCTGCCAGCGGTTTGCCTCGCAGTTCATAGGCCGTGATCACAAACACGCTGTTCGGCGCTGGATCGGCCACGTAGATCACCCGCAGGTACCGGCCGGCGCGAGTTTGCCCCATCGCGACGCGCGAGCCTTCGCGGCCCGGCCGGTCCTCCCCTGGTCTGGCAAGGACCTCCTCGACCTCCTCCTCAAAGAAGGCGTGACCGTGACAGTGCGGTCTGCCGGTCCCGGGATCGATGTAGTAGCGAACGTTCAGAGGTTTCTCGTCCACTTGTCATCGACCTCTATTCGCATCCGGCCGTTGCCCTACATTCCGATTATACCACATGCCATGCCCGCCTTGCGAATGCCGGGCTTGCCGCCGGGGCGATGAACAGAGCCGCGCCCGTGAGGAAGCGGTCACGCTTAAATTGGGCGGCCGTCGGAATCGTGAGGGAACCGCTCCCTTACGGTCGCGGCTCTGTCCAGCCGGAACGTCGGCCACGGGGGCCGACGCTACTGCTTCACTTCAAACTCAGCGTCGATTACGTCGTCATCCTTCTTGCCGCCGGCCTTCGGGCCGGCGCCGGGCGGTTCATTCGGCGGCGGCGTTGGGCCGCCGGGGCCGCCGCCTTGGGCTTTCGCGGCTTGTTCGTAGATGATCTTGCCCAGGGACTGTGACGCGGTCATGACATTCTCCATGGCCTTCTTGATGGCCATGGCGTCGTCGCCTTTGGCTACTTCCTTCAAGTTGCTGATCGCGGATTCGACCTTCGAACGCTCGTCCGCCGGGACCTTGTCGCCGTGCTCCTTCAGCGTCCGCTCGGTCTGGTAGGCGACGGAGTCGGCCTGGTTCTTGGCGTCGATCAGGTCGCGCTTCTTCTTGTCCGTCTCGGCGTATTGCTCGGCGTCGCGGCGCATCCGCTCGACCTCGTCCTTGCTCAAGCCGGAGGAGCCCTCGATGCGAATCTTCTGCTCCTTGCCGGTGCCGAGGTCCTTGGCGGAGACGTTCAAGATGCCGTTGGCGTCGATGTCGAAGGTGACCTCGATCTGCGGGATGCCGCGCGGGGCGGGGGGAAGGCCGGTGAGGTTGAAGCGGCCCAGCGTGCGGTTGTCCAGGGCCATCTGCCGCTCGCCCTGGAGGACGTGGATGGTCACTTCCGGCTGGCCGTCGGAGGCGGTGGAGTAAATCTCCTTCTTGCTGGTGGGGATGGTGGTGTTTCGCGGGATCATGACGGTCATGACGCCGCCGAGCGTCTCGACGCCGAGTGACAGCGGGGTGACATCGAGGACCAGGATGTCCTTGACGTCGCCGGCGATGATGCCGGCCTGGATGGCGGCGCCGATGCCCACGGCCTCGTCGGGGTTGACGCTCTTGTTCGGCTCCTTGTTGAAGATCTCGCGGCAAAGGTGCTGCACGGCGAGGGTGCGGGTCGAGCCGCCGACCAGGATGCACTCGGTGATGTCGCCGGGCGAGCACTTGGCGTCCTGCAGGGCCTTGAGCACGGGCCCGCGGCAGCGCTCGGTGAGGTGCTCGGTGAGCTGCTCGAATTTGCTGCGGGTGAGCGTCATGTTCAGGTGCTTGGGGCCGGAGGCGTCGGCGGTGATGAAGGGCAGGTTGATGCCCGCCTCCATGCTGCTGGAGAGCTCGCACTTGGCCTTCTCGCAGGCTTCCTTGAGCCGCTGGTGGGCCATGGCGTCCTTGCGGAGGTCGATGCCGAACTGCTTGCGGAACTCCTCGGCGACGTGATCGATGAGGACCTGGTCGTAGTCGTCGCCGCCCAGGTGCGTGTCGCCGTTGATGGAGAGGGTCTCGAACACGCCCTCGCCGACGTCGAGGATGGAGATGTCGAAGGTGCCGCCGCCGAGGTCGAAGACGGCGATCTTGCCGCCCTTCTTCTTGTCCATGCCGTAGGCCAGGGCCGCGGCGGTCGGCTCGGGCAGGACGCGCTTGACGTCGAAGCCGGCGATTTCGCCCGCCTCCTTGGTGGCCTTGCGCTGGGAGTCGTTGAAGTAGGCGGGGACGGTGATGACGGCGTCGGTGACCTTCTCTCCGAGGTAGTCTTCCGCGGTCTTCTTGAGGTCCTGGAGGATCATGGCGGAGATTTCCGGCGGGGTGTAGTCCTTGCCGCGGACGCGGACCTTGACCAACTCATCGGTGCCGCCCACGACCTCGTAAGGGACGAGCTTCTCCTCGCTGCTGACTTCGTCATGTCGCCGCCCCATGAAGCGCTTGATGCTGAAGACGGTGTTCCTGGGGTTGGTGACCTGCTGGTGCTTGGCGATCTGGCCGACGAGCCGCTCGCCCTTTTCGGTGAAGCCGACGACGGAGGGGGTGGTCCGGGCGCCCATGGCGTTAGTCAGTACCTTGGGTTGACCACCTTCCATGACGGCGACGACGGAGTTCGTGGTACCGAGATCGATGCCGATGATTTTGGACATAGCTGGGTGCTCCTGTGGTTGTTCGGTCCTCGGGCGGCGGGGCGGAGGTTCGTCTGCGCGCGCCGCCTCGCGAGTGTGGGAAGCAACGCCGGTGCCAGGGTGCCCCCGAAGCATTGTGTGCTGTAACATAATCATCGAGAAATGGTTATGGCGGTTTGTGTTCCGGCCGACGAGCCTCTGCGCCGGGGCGACTGCCAGAGTGGCATGCCGGTGTGGCACGCGGAGAGCAAGAAGCGGCGGATGGCCCGGAAGCTCATCGGCTTCAACAACTGCGGCGAGACGTACGCCGTGTTGATTGAGCACGCGGTTCGGGCGGGGGCCCGTGACGAGGCGAGGAAGCTCTTCCGGCGGGCCAAGATTACGCTGCCGGATGAGGAACTGCCACAAGTGCGGCAAGCGGCGGCCAGGATTCCAAAGACGCAGGGTGCCCGGGTCGAGGACGAAGCGGCTGACTAATCCCGGGGGGCGCCGGCCAGCAGCAGCGATATCTCCGGCGGGCAGAGGAACCGCAGCGGCGGCGCCTGGCCGCGTTCGCAGCCGACGCCACGGCTGACGTAGATGTGATTGCCGTGGAGTTCGTGCAAGCCGCCGGCGGCGACGTGGCGGGGCACGTCGCTGAGCGTGAGCGGCGGGCCGAAGAACGGCAGCACAACCTGGCCGCCGTGGGTGTGACCGGCGATGACCAGATCGATCCGTGAGTGCTCGGCCAGTTCGAGAACAGCATCCGGGCGGTGGGCGAGGAGGATGCGGATGTCCTCATCGCCGGGCATGGCCGCGACCGCTTTGATGAAGCTCGGCGCGTCACCCTTTCGACATTCCAGCTCGACCCCGGCGATGGTCACGCGGCGGTCGCCGACGGAGATCGACACGGTTTCGTTGATCAGCAACTGCACAGGCGTACCGTTCAGCAGGGGCCGGAGGTCCGGGGCGGCGTCGACGTCGCCGAGGACCATGTATGCGCCGCCGGGGGCATCCAGCCCCGAGAGCAATTCGCGGAGGGCAGGTGCTTCTTGTTGAAACGCGCTGTACCGGCCGTGGAAGAGATCGCCGGGCACGACGACGAGGTCCGGTTGCAGGGCCATGAGGCGGGCGACCGCGCTGCGCTCGTAGTCGGTGACGCGGGCGGTTTGGATATCGGCGAGAACACCGACGCGGATGGGTTCGCCGCCGGAGCGCTGCGACGGAACGGGGATCGTCGCGGCTTCTTCCTTCAAGCGATAGGGCTCGATGAATGAGGCGTGGATGCCGACGGGCGCGGCGAGCAAGCCGAAGGCACAGAGAACCTGAACCGTACGACTGACGCGAGGGCCGGGATTGCGCTGGCGGGAGATGATCGAAACACCCAAGACGATCAGCGACAGCAGCGGCAACGCGACCACGAGGTCCACATAGGCGAGGTTGATCATACCGAAGGCGTTCAGGCCGAGGACTCGCAAGAGGGGCAGCTTGAGCAGGAACACAGCGACGGTTGCAAGTGTCGCTGCGGCGAGGCATGGCGCCGTCACCAGTCGCCCATGTGCTTGAGCGTGCCGTCGACCGCTGGAGACGAACAAGACGCCCAGGAAGGTCAACACGTCGACCAGGCTTGACACAGTGATCAAAACGGCGAAATTCGCTTTCATCATGCCAACGGGCGCCTGAGGGCTGCTTTTGATATCGAACAGCGCCGTCCCGGTTGCGGTTTCGCTCGCGGGCACGGACCGGCGATGGCTTATCATGTGCGCCTGAGCAGACGCATTCAAGCAAAGGGGGCGGAGGTGGGCGATGCGAATCGGCTGGATCGGCACGGGCATCATGGGTCGAGAGATGGCCGGGCGCCTCTTGGTAGCGGGACACGAGCTGCACGTCTTCAACCGCACGCGGGCGAAGGCGCAGCCGCTCATCGATCGGGGGGCGAGCTGGGAGGACTCACCGGCGGCGGTGGGGGCGGCGAGCGACACCGCCTTCACCATGGTGGGCGTCCCCACGGACGTGCGAGAGGTGGTGTTGGGCAGGGGCGGCCTGCTGGAGGGGATGGCGACGGGCGGAATGCTGATCGATTGTACGACCAGCAGCCCGTCTCTGGCGGTGGAGATCGCCGGGGCCGCGAAGGAGAAGGGTATCGGCGCTTTGGATGCGCCGGTCAGCGGCGGGGAAGTCGGGGCCCGAGGGGCGACACTGTCCGTCATGGTCGGCGGCGAGCCGGCGGTTTTCGAACAAGCGAGACCGCTTTTCGAGAAACTGGGTAAGACGGTCGTTTACCAAGGCCCGCCGGGCAGCGGGCAGCACACGAAGATGGTGAACCAGATTCTGGTCGCGTCCGGCATGCTAGGTGTATGCGAGGGCTTGATTTACGCCAGGGCGAACGGCCTGGACCCCGAGCGGGTGTTGCAGAGCGTGCGCGGCGGGGCGGCCGGGTCGTGGAGCCTGGAGCATTATTACCCGAGGATGCTGCGAGACGACATGAGTCCGGGGTTTCAAGTCGAGCATTTCATCAAGGATCTCGAAATCGCCTTGCGGGAGTCCGAGCGGCGGTGCCTGCATCTGCCGGGGCTGTTGCTGGTTCACCAGCTCTATTTGGAGGTTTTGGGGATGGGTCTGGGGCGGTGCGGCACGCAGTCGCTCCTGAAGGCGATTCAGGCGGCATCCCACAGGACCGGCGGGGCCAGACAATAGATGATAAAGGGCTGAAGGTCTTCCAGACACAATACGACGCCTTCTCGGCCCTGGCCGCTGTCAAGCCTGGGTAAGTGTACGGTTTGGCAGGGGTGAAGCCGCGCGGCTGTTTCGATGGCCCGCGGATCCTTACTGTCCCACAATCAAGAACTTTCGGCATATATCGGACTCGCAAACATCTCTTTATCTGAACCGCCTTACGGAGGCGTTTCTAGACGGTTTTGCCTGCGGAAATGCTTGAAACGGAGCCCTCGATCCGGTATGCTGATGATCAGTTTGGAGGCCGCTTACTCGGGTTCCCGGGGTGGCGGCGGGCGGTTCCCGGATGAGGGGAGCACGTCGGGTACCAGGCAGGGAGGGAAGAGGATCGTAGCCGCGAATAGTTATCGTTCACAATCAACAGCGGAGGGGACGCGCCGTCTCGGCAAGAGCGGAGGGTGTCACTCTCATGGCATCAGATGAGGGCTGTTGCTTGATCGCTTTATTCGTTTGTTGTGTTGTCAGAGTAACTTGTGGGTGAAAGTGTACCGGCGGCGGTGCTCGCGACTACGCCGCTGCCGGACTGAACCCGAAACGTTGGGGATGTAACGGAGTCGTATGTCAGGAGGTAAACCTATGGATTGGAAGAAGAGGTTTTATGTACTGGGAGTCGCGCTGCTGTGTACCGGCGTTCTGCTTGCCGCTGCGGCAGCAGGCGACCCGGCCGCCCGCAAGGCGCCGGGGCAGGCCCCCGTTCCCACGGGCTTGCACGAGGAACAGATCAGCGCGGCGCGGAGTGCGGAGAATCCCGACGCGGTCTTGCAGGCCGCCGGCGGGGTCCAACCCGCTCCTGCGGAACCAATCTACGTGATCAGTCATTCCGCCGACCTCCCCCAAGAGGACCGCGTGTCCCCGGAGGAGGAGGCGAAGATCCAAGGTCAGGCGAAGGAGCTGACCGAAGAGGAGAAGATCCTGCTCGAGGAGCCAGCCGGCCCTCAGAGCGTTGTGGCCATCGCCGAGAGCGGCGCTCAAGCCGGGCCTCGGGCGGCGTGCGTCGGCGACAAGGACATCAACGGCGCCGGCACGCTCAGCTTCACGTCGGCGA
>CAYYBO010000191.1:0-8140 GCA_964470125.1 uncultured Planctomycetaceae bacterium
TCCCTTGCCCCGTCTGCCAGGGAACAAATTACATCGGAAGGACCGGAGTATTTGAAGTCCTGCCGCTGGACAAGGACCTACGGGCATTGATCGCCAAGGGGGCGCCGCTGGCGACCGTCAAGGTTGAAGCCCGCAAGAAAGGTTTGCAGTATGTGCAGGAGGTGGCCCTGCGCAAGGTCTACGACGGAGTGACCAGCATCAACGAAGTTCTCCGAGTAACCAAGGATGAGGCGGCTCCCAGGAGCACCAAGGCTTAGGGGTCGCGGTGGGGGGGGGAGTGCGACCGGCCGACAGCCGCTGAGGAACGACAAAGCTCCCGCAAGGATCGCGGCGAAGCGATGAGCAGGCCGCGGTTGGGTGAATCTTGATGCCAAGGACAGAGCCATGATCTTGTCGGTGATATCCCTGCTGATGGTCATCCTGGTGGCGGCGTTCTGGGTTTATCAGGGCCTCTTCAGTGCCTTGATCATGCTGTTCGAGACAATCATCGCTTGCATGCTGGCGTTTGGGTTCTATGAAGCGGTCAACTCCATCTGGAGCGACTCTGGCGCGATGCGGGACATCGGTCCCTCGCTGGCCATGATGCTCATCTTCCTGGTCAGCCTCATCGTCATGCGCATTATCTCCGATCGCCTGGTCACCGATGCGGTCAACTTTCCCTTGCAGATTGACCGGGCGGGAGCCGGAGTCTGTGGCTTCCTGACTGGGATGATCATCGCCGGCACGGCGCTGGTTGCCGTCCAGATGTTCCCGTTCGAGTCGTCAGTTCTCGGCTTCAGCCGTTTTGAGACCGATCGCGACGGAAGACCTGTGCGGCAATCCCTGCTCATCAGGCCGGACGGATTCACGCTGGGCATGGTGCAGGGGCTTTCGAACGGCCGATTTGGCGCGGGCAACCCGTTCGGACAGGCCAAGCCCGACATGCTGGCCGACCTCTACTGGGTCCGCAGCGGGCCGCAGCGAGAGACCGGGCTGGTTGTTCCCGCGGGTTGTCTGGCCGTTCAGGCGTGCTGGGAGATACGGCAGATCCAACGAGTGGAGCAAGTCGGCATCGGGGGAACCGAAATGAAGCGGACGTTCACGGCCGAGGAGCCGGCAAGTCTCCGCAAGTTCCTTGCCTGCCGGGTGACATTGGGTTCCGGCGCGGTCTTCCCGCCGGATCGGCAGGAGATTCGATTCCGCGTTTCGCAGTTCCGCCTGGTGGGTCCGCGCCCGGAGGCGAGGGGCCGGGCGTCCGGCTCGCTGGAGGTTATTCCGGCATGCGGGATGAGCGATCTCTACACCCACAAGGACTTCGGCAACGTGAAGGAAATACAGGCGGACCAGGCGCGAACGCTCGTCCGCTTTGGGCCGCAGACCGACTTTGTTCTGAGCCCGACGCTTGCCAAGGCCGTTTTGCAGGGCGAGGACAAGTACCAGTTTGACGTGGTGTTTGAGGTTCCCGAGTCCTTCGAGCCCTGGTACATCGAATTCAAGAGCGGAGCCAGGGTCGAGATCACTCCAGATATGATGAAAGCGGAGGCGCCGGGGGCGACCGAGTCTGTCACCGAGAAGATGCCGGCAGCCGAGCCCAGCGACCAGCCCAAGGAGGAAGAGAAGCCGCCGGCCGAGAGGAAGATCGAGGTGGGAGATCCGCCGCCGGATAAGGTGCACGTCGCCGACGCGATCAAGGAGCGCACTGCCGTGACCTCCGAGCTGCCCTTGGTGCTCAATGCCCGATCGCCCAGCGTAAACAACTTCATCAGGCGGCAGAAACTCGGCCCGGGCCATTTCGCCCTGGAAGTCACTGATAAAGAGCCTCCGCCGGCTTACCTGGTGAGTGAGTTTGAAGTGCCGGTGGACAAACGAATGGTGCAGGTCGGGGCGGTCCAGAACATGCCCCAGAGCATCTACGGAGCCGCTCTCAATTACGCCGCCAAGGTAACCGCCCAGATCAGCCTGAAAACGTCGGATGACCGCCAATACTTCGCCATCGGCGTTTACTCGGCGGCTTTTGTCAACGGCAGGTGGATCTACGAGATCCAATACTGGCCGGAAGCGGACATTCCCGAGCGCTGCCTGCAGGAGCCAAGGGTTCTCAAACCGAACATCCTCAAGCAGGTGAAACCTGAACTACAGAAGCTCGGCTATATCTTCCTCGTGGACCCGGGCGTGGAGATCGTCAGGTTCTCGACCGGCGGCAAGGGCCCGGGGCAGAAGCTGAAGATCAGCGTTCCCGAGTAGTCCGCCGCCGGGAGGTTTTCTGGAGACGGAGCACGGCACAGGCGGAGCCCGAGCCGCCTAGTGATCGGATGGAGCCGATACCCATGCGCCAGGACGAACCAGCGGCCCCCTTCTTGGCATTACGCGGGTCCAGAACACGCCTTGCCGCCGCCGACTTCATTCTGATTTGTTCGTTGCCCGCCGTGCTTTTCACCTCGCCCGTGGCCGCGCAGGACTTGACCGACATGGAACCGACCTGTCTTCTTGAACAGGTCCAGGACGCCTTCGCCAGCCTAGCGGCAGCAGTTGAGCCGACGGCAGTGATGATCCAAGCCGAGCGTGCTCCCGCCGGGCCGAAGACCGAAACGACGACTTCACCAAGCGGATGGGTAAGCGTCGGCAGCGGCGTGATCATCCGCTCCGACGGTGCGATCCTCACCAACCAGCACGTGATCGACGGAGCTTTGTTGATACACGTAACGCTGCACGACGGCCGTCGTTTGAAAGCCGTCTGCTTAGGCGCCGACGCACGCGCTGACCTTGCGGTGCTTCGGGTCCAGGCGAACAACCTGCCTGCCGCCGAGCTGGGAGACGCAGGCCGTCTTCGCCGGGGACATTTTGTATTGGCCTTCGGCAACCCGCTGGGTCTCTCCAGTGACGGGAGCGCGGCGGTGAATCAGGGTGTCGTCGCTGCGGTCGGCCGACCCCTGCCGGAACAGCTCGGCAGGGCGGAAGACCGGTATTACGGCGATATGATCCAAACGACCATGCGGGTGGGCCCCGGCGACTCCGGCGGGCCGCTGGTCGATGTCCGCGGCCGCGTTGTCGGCTTGATGACCGCGACGGGCGCCGCTGACAAATGCCAGCAGGGTTTCGGCCTGGCCGTACCCGTCAACTCGCATACCAAAGCGATTGTGCAGAGGCTCATGGAGGGCCGGCGGATCGCCTATGGTTACGCGGGTGTCGAGGTCGGCGAAGTCAGGGCGTTCGGGGCGCAGGCCAACCGAGCGGCGCCGGATCACGGCGTCTGCGTGGATTCGCTGGTTCCCGACGGACCCGCAGCCCGGGCAGGCCTGAAGGAGGGCGACCTGCTGTTGGCTGTTGAAGGGAGGAGCGTGCGTTCACCGGATCATTTTGTGCAACTTGTCGGCGGCATGGGTCCAGGAGCGAAAGTTGAGATACAGTTCCAGCGAGGTTCAGCAAGAGGAACTGCGGTCGTCGAGTTGGAGACTCGGCCCGAGCCCGTGCGACCGGAGGCCCGACCCGTCCAGAAGGTCGCCTTCCGTGGGGCCGTCCTCGGAGAAGTCGGCCCGACCATGCGCACCGTCATCAACGTGCCCGACAACGCCATGCTCGTAGTGATGGTCGCTGCCGGTTCGCCGGCTCATCGCGCGGGCCTGACTCCGGGCGACGTGATCGTCCGCATGGACGGGGAGGCACTGCGTTCCGACGCGACGGCGCGGCTGGCGGAGCGTCGTGAGGATGTACTCCTCGGCCTGGCCAACGGCGGCTCGGTTCTCGTCAAACCGAACTGACGGCGGCGGTGATGCCATCCGGCCCCTGCTCCCTTCAGTGAGCCAAACTGTCGCCTGTGCGCCGCCGGGCCGGGCCTTGGTACCGAATCGGCTCTGTTTTTCAGCAGACCGAGACTGCCTGGATAATACGGGATGCCTTGGCGAACGGCCGAGAAACCTGATAGGATGAACTTATGCCTCAGTCGATCTCTTTGAGACTGCCGGACGTGGAAAGCCTCGCCAGGTTGGTGAGGGATGTGCCGGACTTTCCCAAGCAAGGCATCGTTTTCAAAGACATCACTCCGATCCTTGCGAATCCAGAAGCGCTGTCGCTGGCCGTGGAGTTCATGACTCAGCCGTTCCGCGAGCATCCAGTGGATATCGTTGTCGGGGCCGAGAGTCGCGGCTTCATCTTTGGAACAGCCGTGGCCAGGAACCTGTCCGCCGGGTTCGTGCCCATCCGCAAGCCGGGCAAGCTCCCCTGCAAGGCCCGCCGGGCGGCATACCAGTTGGAATACGGCACTGATGCCCTGGAGATACACGAGGACGCGATACGGCCCGGTATGCGTGTGCTGCTGGTTGATGATTTGCTGGCCACCGGCGGCACGATGGCCGCCTGTGGAGACTTGGTGCGATCACTTCAAGGCGAGGTAGTGGCGGCCGCGTTTCTGATCGAGCTCTGCTTCCTACATGGCCGCAAGAAGCTCGCCGACATGCCGGTGTACTCGGTGATAAAGGTGGAGAGCTGAAGCGCTTCACATCGGCGTGCTCCCAAGCTCATATGCTCGAACCCCGGTAGCCGCCCCCAAGGCACGCGTGCCGCCTTCTTGGCGATGGACAGCCGACGGTCCCGGCCGGCTTGGCCCGGTGCATGCTCCTCAACCACCTTTCCAGTGGCGAAGGTCAGTCAGTTGGAATTGGCCTTTCGGGCCGAGATCGATGGGCGCCGTCCTGCTGAGGGCGAACCAAGGGCTCCCGTCCGTACCGCGGAGGACGTGAAATGTTTGCGGAGGCGAGCCGCCTTGACCGAGCAATACGGCGACGCGGCCCTGTGGGTCAGTGGCCACGTCGAGCACCATCACCGCGTGGCCTCCTCGGCCGCGGCGGAGGAAGACGTCCCCACCCTCGACCGAGAAGTCAGCCGCCTTGTCCGTGTCGTGCCAGAGGCTGTCGAAGTTGCCGTACCTGAAGACACTCTCCATGTAGCCGCAGTAGTTCGTGCGGCTTGAGTCCGCAGGCGCGCTTCTTGAGAGCGTTACATTTCGACCTCTCACCATCGGGCGATGACCCTCAGCCCATTCATGCCAGGAACTTAGGTAGCCGCTGGCGAAGTGAAAGGCCGCCTGCTCGGCTCTTCCGGTCGCCCAGAGATACTCGGCGCGCAGGCGGATGAGGATGTTGGATGCGGTGAGGGTCCTGGTGGTCTGGGGCTGCAAGGCGATGACCGCCGCCAAGCTGGGATGATCGGCAGGCAGAATGGTCTCTCGTTTGGCCGTCATGACTGGGGCGTCCTCCGGCAGCACCGGAAGGAATCGGAGCCAGTCGGCGAACCCGCCCGCCGCGGCGTATACCCGGGTGGCTCCGGCCGGCGGGGGGATTCGGTCGATGAGCGGTTGATAGCTCTTACGTTCTCTTGCGCTGAGCCAGGCGTACTGGGCGGGGCGGTCAACCTCCGCCTGGACCGACATGCCCAAATGCGATGGGGCATCCGGGGTGCCGGCGTCCTGCCGAGGGGGTTGCCTGGCAGTCATCAGCACGAGGGCGACGAACAGCAGAAAGCCGACGATGCGTGCGAAGGAGGGCAGGGGCCGCTGACCATCTGTTGCCTCCTCCTCAGAATCGAGGTCCTCCCAGGTTGCCGGGTCGTCCATATCGCGCAGGTCTGGCATATGCTCAGTTTATGGCTTTCAGGCAAAGGAACAACTGCCAAGAAGTCTCGATTGCTGGTTCTGACTTGCGGATGGTGCAGGGCGGCCATGCACGGAGACGGCTCTCGTCGGTTGAGGCGCCTGGGCTACGGTGAAGGCACGGGCGCTTCGCTGCCCATCTGGCCGGCCAGCGGTGTATCCGTTGAGCGCGAGGGCGTTTCCCGACCATACGCGGATTCGGCCGCCAGGCGGAGCGTTCGGTCGAGGTAGGCCTGGGCGCCGGGGCAGTCGGGATTGAGGGCGAGGGCCCCGCGGAAGGCCTTCTCCGCCGCCATATAGTCGCGCTCGTCGAGCCGGATGACGCCGACGTTGTAGCGAGCGACGTCGGCCGCGACTACTTGACTGAATTCCATGATACTTTCGTCCAGGCGATTCGCGCGGGCAAGCGTGATGGCGAGGTTCATGCGGGCACGCTTGAACTGTGGCGACGCTCTGAGGGCCTGACGGCACGCCTCCTCGGCCTCGACAAGCCGATTCTGAATCAGCAGACAATAAGCGATGTTGTTGTGCAGGACGGCCGCATCAGGATCGGCCCGGAGACCCTGCCGCAAGATGTTTTCCGCCTCGTCAAGCTTTCCCAGCCGCTGGTAGACGATTCCGAGGCGGTTGTAGGCGGTCGTGAAGCGGGGATTGGCGGCGATGGCTTTCTCATACTGCTCGATGGCCCCCTGGGGGTCCCCTTGCCGTTCGAGCATCTGACCGGCGGCCAGATAAGTCATGGGAGCGATGCGCGGCGCTGCGGCCTTGGCGGGTTCGTCTCGCCGAGCTGCCTTGGAATCGTATGTTTCCGATCCGGCCGGGCTGTATTGAGATTCGGCCAGATTACAGCCCGACAGCACGGTGGCTCCCAGGAGGATCGCCGCGATGATCCGAAGGAAAGTCACCGCTTGGCTCCTCCGGAATCCTGGGAGTCGTTCAACTTGTAGGCAGTCGAGCGAGGCTCGGGTTGTTCGGCGATCACTTTGGCGGCGCTGGCTGCCTTAGAGCTCATCCCACGGCCGCCGGGCAGACCGAAGGCCACTTCAATTGTCTTCGCGGTCGGAAGGGCGTCTTTGAGGAAGGCGCGGGCAGCGGCCAGTCTGGCCTCCGCCAGCGACGGCTCGCAGAGCGAGGAGTCGTACCAGATGCGTCCGCCAGTGCGGGCGAGAAGTTCGGCGTATCGTTCGAGACGGGCCTCGCCGGTGCCGGACAGCTCCGCCGAATGGGGAACGAAGTGGATGTCCGCAATGGACATGTCGGCGAGCATTCCCTGATCATCGTGGTAGTCAAAGCAGCGGCCCCACTCCGGCTGGGCGGTGGCTTCGCCCTGAGACGGGGGATTGAGCCTGGGTCTGGTTGGTTGGCCGCAGCCGGAAGGAGCAAGGTTGGCAACACCGATTAACAGTACTGCCAGGAGGCTTCTTGGCGAGAGGAATCGGGGAGGCATGAGAAGTCGCTCCTCTGGGATCGCCCTTTGGACAGAACCCATGCGCGGGGGCCGTTGGAGAGCCTACAAGGATTGTTATCGGCAGAACCGCCCGGGCAGGGGGAGACGGTTTGTCGGCCGCGGCGAGGGCGTCGGGCGAGGCTCTTCGGGCTGCACCACCAAGGCAGGGCAAAGCCGCCGGTCAGGAGGTCATCTGCGGGGGCCTCTCAATTCGCCCTGACCGAGCCATCGGCTGACATCACTTGAGCGGATGGTCACGAGCGGCCAAATCAAGACCGGCAGCGCAAAAGGGACCTCCGGAGAGACGGTCAGGATGCTCACGGCGGCGTTTAGAACGCTTCGCCAAAAGGGTGAAGGAACGTATTGAGCCAGGGGAGGCGGTCCGCAGAAGATCTCCATGATGCCCAGCCACATGCCGAACGATACGACTGCATTGGCGAGAAGCAGGCCGAGCAGCAGCGATCTCCACTTCCGAGACCACGGCACGGGCGTAGCGACGATCAAGGCCGTTACCAGCGCGCAGGTCAGGTACGCGTGGCGCGCGTTGGCTCTGTCGATGTGGGCCTCGGCGCCGGTGCGCAAGTTCTTCAGTGTGATCTTGGTGGCCCAGGGGTTGCCCGGCGGTGATTCCCGCTCGAACCGCACTATGCCCGCCGGGCCGGTCGAGTGAAAAAGCAGATTGCCCGAGGCCCGAAAGAAGGCAACATAGGCGCGGTCAACGCCGGGCCAAGGCATGATGAGGAGTCCGTACACGACCGCCAAGCGGACAAAGAACCTGGCGACCGGTCTACGTTTTAGCAGAGGCACGCACGGTACTCCTCTTCTTCACCCAGGACGCCCACAATAGCCAGAACGACAGAGCAATGGCAATGAACAAGGCCTGCCATACGTCAATGTGCATGATCTCGAACAGCCTGGGAAAATATGCGCCGACATAGAACAGCGTGACAATCCGCGTGAGGTTCAGCACAAGCAGGAGCGGCACGCCGATGAGGATGCCGTGCAGTTTAGCCCTGTAGACTACGGGCGAGGCGAGCTCGGCGCAGAGGAACAGGTGGGCTGGTTGGATC
>CAYYBO010000192.1:0-1496 GCA_964470125.1 uncultured Planctomycetaceae bacterium
CCATCGATCCCGCCGACGTCTTCGATCAACCGGATTCACGAGCGCCCGCTTGGCTATTGACATGGACGACCTACGGATCGTGGCTGCCGGGTGATGATCGAGGTTTCGTCAGCCGCGCGCCGAGAGAAGACGGAACCCACGCCAAGAGAAGCGAGCCCGATACTCCATATGACGCCGGCGGCGGCGACCTGAGGGAATCAGCGAAGCAGCGGATGGCGGGCGAGCCGGTGAAACTGGCGGCAGACCACGCGAGGATAGTGGACGCGGCCTTCATTCAAGTTGCCGCATCGCACGGGATTTCCCTGCTGGCCTATAGCATCATGGAAGATCACGTTCACGTGCTCTGCCAGAGCGATCGCGACGGGAGCGAGCTGCAGAAGCTGTTCAAGGGAGTGTCGTCACGAAGGCTCGGCCAGCAGTTTCCATTGGGGTCCTCGCCGAGGTGGTGGACGGAGGGCGGATCGAAGCGATACATCAAGAAGAGCGAGGACCTGACAGGCGCGATCGATTACGTGTGTTCGCAGAGCCGGCCCTTGGTTGTTCGGTCCTTCGAGAGGCTTGGCGAAAGCAGCGTTCCTCTGATGAGGGAGGCCGCCCGGACTGAAGTCCGGGGCTCCTCGGGCCAGGGCTCTTCAGTCTGTGTGTTCATCAAACACACCAACGCCTGCGGGGCGGCGATGGGGGTCGATCCTATCGAAGCGTATCGCAAGGCGTATCTGGGCGATCCTAACGCGGCGATGGGGGGCATCCTCGCGGTCAATTTCGAGGTCGCGCCGGCCTTCGCAGAGGCAGTGATGGAGACCTACCAGCGATGGGGCAAGTCCGCCGGAGCGGGCGGGTTCTTCGTCGAAGTGTGGATCGCGCCGTCGTTCGAGGCGAAGGCCGTTGAGATCATCCGCTCCAAAAAGGAATGGGGCAAGCGGGTGCGATTGCTCGAAGTGGGCGACATGGATGGACCGCCCGACTCAAAGACGATGGTCTACCGCAGCATCGCCGGCGGGATGCTCGTGCAGACGCCGGACGTGGTCGGCCTCAACGAAGACCAATGGAAGGTAGTGACCAAACGGCCGCCGACCGACGCCGAGATGGCCGACCTCCGCCTTGCCTGGCTCGTCTGCAAGCACACCAAAAGCAACGCCATCACCGTCTGCAAGAACGGAATGCTCATCGGCAACGGCGCCGGCCAGATGTCGCGGGTGATGAGCTGTCGAATCGCCACCTGGCTGGCCAAGGAGAACGGCCACGCCGAGGACCTGCCGGGAGCGGTCGCCGCCTCCGACGCCTTCTTCCCTTTCCGCGACGGACCGGACATCCTGATGGGCGCCGGGGTGACGGCGTTCATTCAGCCTGGCGGCAGCAAGCGAGACGAGGACACCATCGCCGCCTGCGACGAAAGCGGCGCGGCCATGATCTTCACCGGCACGCGGCACTTCAAGCACTGAATCGGCGCGGATCGAAGAGCCCCGGACATGAGTCCTGTAGGGGGCCGGGCGTAG
>CAYYBO010000192.1:1506-7343 GCA_964470125.1 uncultured Planctomycetaceae bacterium
GAGTCGGCACCAACTCCCTCTCGCGTCGGCCACGCGGGGGCAGACGCTACGAAGGGTGGCCACTCGGACTGGGGTCTGCAGTCTGCCGGAAAGAGCCGGATCGTCATGCCGGGCAGGCGGCGGGGAGCGGCTCGGTGGCCGGGGGCCGAGCTTTCACAGACACGTCCGCATCCGGAACCGGCAGCGAGGGCAGATACTCGATCCCCCAGTTGACCTCTCGGCCGGTGGCGGCGTCGATCATCGGAATCCTGGCGTGCTGCAAGCCGTCCCAAACCTCGATCGGCCCGCGCCGCAGCTTGCGAGCCCAATCGAGCATCTTCGGGATGCTCATGACCAAACCGATGTGGCCGATCAGTTGGAACACGATCTGTTTGCCCAGGAACGGATCGCGCCAGCGGCGGACCAAGACCCTCATGAGGTTCAGCGGGTTGTAGAAGCAAAGGTACGTCCGCAGAAGGTTCATTTCCTGGTCCCACGGCCGCGGATGCTTGCTGGCGACCACGTGGTTG
The DNA here is from genome assembly GCA_964470125.1 of uncultured Planctomycetaceae bacterium. GTDB lineage: Bacteria > Planctomycetota > Phycisphaerae > UBA1845 > UTPLA1 > DATKKX01. Next base: position 2,016 of record CAYYBO010000192.1, read on the forward strand.
CCGTCCTGGAAGGCATTGGGCACAGGCTCACCGCCGACGCTCTTGTATAGAATGCGATTTTTTGCGGCCTTCTCAAAATCCTTGGTGCCGACAGCCGGCCCCAGGTAAGTGCATTGGTAGGAAATGGCGCCAATGTCAAATAAGTACTTGGTCTGGTTGAGCAGCCCGGTCAGCGTGCCCCGGGGTGACCGGAGCGGCTGATCGTCGCTGTGGATCATCATCACCATCGGTTCGATCCGACAGTTTCGCAACAGGGTGAACATCTCCGCGGCTTGTTTGGCGTTCTGTCCCTTGTTGACCAACTCGCCGGTGATGTCCTCGATGCCGAACCAGATGGCTCTCATGCCGGCGCGATGGCACAGCGAAAGCAAGTCGCGGTTCTTGTAGACGTCGAACTGGGTTCCCTCGGTATAGAAGCGGATACACCGTGAGAGCAGGTTTCCATCGGACGTCTTGGCGTTGGCCAGAGCATCCATCAGGATCGCCACCGTCTCGCGCTTGTTGAAGAAGTTGTCGTCGGTGCCGAAGTACTCCTTGATCCCGAAGTTCTCGTAAATGTGCCTGATCTCTGCGACGAACCGCTCCGGGCTCTTGTGCCGCCAGGTCCGTTGATTAAACGCGGGGATCGGGCAGTAGGGACAGGCGAACTTGCAGCCCTGCGAGGCGATGATCGAGGCGATGATCGACTTCTTGCCAACCTTGTTCGCCGGGTATGGCCGCGGCGAAAGCCGTTCACCTCGGTGCGGGGGCTCCAGCAGGCGGTAGCCTGCGTCGGGGATGGGCAGCTCGTCCAAGTCTCGCAGCAGGCGCTGGACGCCGGTGCTGACTGCTATCGGCCGGGCCGGTGTGGAATCGGGCGAAAGGTAAACCAGGCCGGGCACCGCGTCCAATGCGCCGGTTCGTCGGGCTCGCTCGAAGGCGACGCGCATGGATTCGCCGTTTCCTCGCAGACGAAGGATTGCCTCGAGCATGTCCAGCAGGACGAAAGCCTCGCCGGTGGAGACGCAATCCGCCCCCACGCCGGCCTCAGGCCCCAACTCAAGGTAGTCGGTTGGTTCGTAAATCGCCTTTGGGCCGCCGGCGACGATCAGCGGACGGGCCTCACCCAGCCGAAAAGCGTCGCGGATGAGCTCGTAGGAGGGCTCGGCGTGGACCTGCATGGCCGAGACCAGGAAGTGGTATATGGGCCGGCCATCCCGCATAGCCAGACTGGGTTTGTAATGGGGAGTCCACTGCTGGAGGACGACGCGGATGTGCTTGAATCCTGCGGCGTTGAGGACGTCCGCGAGCGTGCGGACCGAGCACGGAGCCATGCGTTTGTCGGCGTACCAGTAGGGCAGCATCCGCGTGCGAAAGTCAAAGGCGTTGACGATGCAAATACGGAGGTCGTGGGCCTCGCGCCGGGCACGCAGTCGTTCGGTGGCTGCGGTAAACGTGCCGTCGGGCAAATGAATGTCATCGGGTTTGCGGCGTGGTAGCTCCAACGTTCTCTCCACTCGGGCCTTGTTTCTTCGGTCCGTCGTTTGCCCTCGGTCCGCCAATGTGGACTGGAGCAGCCTTACGCCGGCCCTGGATGGCGTGCCGGATCGCGGATCATAGCGGGTCTCCACAGCCTTGGCATTGATTTTCTGCCAAGCCGCTGCACCACCCGGAACAACAGGGCTCACCCGCCGTGCAAGCCCGGCCCGGGGAGGTCGAGCGCTGCTGTCGTCTCATCGGGACAGGCGGAACAGCGACCGGGCCAACTCTTGCAGGGCTCCGGCGGGGGCTGCCCGCCCAGAAGAAGCCTGCTGTTGGCGCCCCGGCATGCCCGCTTATCTTGGTGGGCTTCTGCTCTTTGGCGGTGACGCTCCGATGCCGGGCGCCGCTGAAGAGCACGGTACGCCGGGCTAGTCTCCGCCGCGATCACCAGACCGAGGACCGCGCCCGCCCCGGGGGCGCCCGCCGCCGCCTCGCGGCTGCTGGCTCTGCGGTTTCGCCTCGTTCACTTTCAAGGCCCGCCCGCCAAGCTCGTGTCCATTGAGTGCCTCGATAGCCGAAGCGGCCTCGCTGTCATTCTCCATGTCCACGAAACCGAAGCCTCGGGACTCACCACTGAAGCGATCCTTGACAATGACTACCCGGCCGATGGCGCCGTGCTCGGCGAACAGGGACCGCAACTGTTCCTCTGTCGCGTCAAACGACAAGTTTCCTACGTATATGCTCTTCACGGCGAGACTCTCCCAGACTTTGTTGCTCTCAGATCGATGTTACGAGAACAGCACACCCACGCCTGCCCGGCCGTCTCACGGCTCTCGTGGGGGCGTCCCGCGCCGGCGCGGGCGCGAGCACGGCCAAGCGAGCAAGCTTGTGGGTATGGAAGCGTATACACGCAGCGCCGTCAAGGTCACATTTCGGAACTTCCGAAAAAAACGCTGCTTACGAAGCGTCGTGCAAGCTCGGAGACCAGGTTCTTGTATGGTCGCGCCGAGAATTGGCTTGCAGACCATTGGCGGCGAGACCCGGCGGCAAACTCGACCGAACATCGAGCCCAAGCAGGCAAATCGCCGGATCAAGAATCCCTATGGAACGGCCGCTAGCGGCCGATGCCCCAAGGACTCCACCGTCACCTGTGGGTCGAGGTAGACCAGGCCGGTGCTGTCAGGGTGGCTGTCCACGAGTACCCTGGCCGCGTAAGCATCTTCCGCCGCGTAGGTCAACGCATCGTGATCGCGAATGTGCAGGCCGATCGCATAGTCGCCCGGTGGCAGATTCATCAGAAACTCATAGCAGACCGCCTGCCGATCGCCGGGCCGCGCTGGGGGCGCTGACACGCCCATGCGAGAACTGCTCGTTTCGAACAGCACCAGATGATCCTCTACGCGTATCACCGACAGCCCGTATGAAGGACAGGCCATGTCCATGTCGAACACGGCCTCAAACTGAAACCGCACAGGCGTGCCGGGAGCCACACTTGTCAGCTTCGCCTTGCCCTGCGGATCACAGAGCCGTACGTTCTCGGCACGGGCCGCTGGTCTCTGGTCGCGGCCCCGGATGAGCAAAGGCTCCGAGCAGGCTCGGTAGTAGTGCCCCACTGCCCGCGTAGCCGGCCCACTGAATTCCTCCTTGCCGCGAAGCAGCACCATCGCTCGGTCGCAAAACCTGTTGACCGTCCCCAGGTCGTGCGAGACAAAAACGACGGCGACGCCCTGCCTGAGAAACGCCCGCATCTTGTCCAGGCACTTCGCTCTGAACACGCGGTCTCCGACCGACAGCACCTCGTCCACCAGCATGACCTGGGGGTCCACGTGGGCCGCGATGGCAAAGCCCAGCCGGGCGTGCATGCCGCTGCTGTATCGCTTGACAGGGGTGTCGAGAAACTCCTCGATGCCGGCGAAGGTGACGATCTCGGCAAACTTCCGCCGGGTCTCACGGCGCGACATGCCGAGGATGCTGGCGTTAAGATAGATGTTCTCGCGGCCGGTCAAGTCGCCGTGGAAGCCGGCCCCCAACTCAATCAAAGCCGAAACACGCCCCCCGATTCCGATCGAACCTTGAGTCGGCCGCATGATGCCGGCCAACAGCTTGAGCATCGTGCTCTTGCCGGCGCCGTTGGGCCCGATGATGCCGAAGGCCTCGCCGGGCAGCACTTCGAAGCTGACGTTATCGAGGGCACAGAACTCTGACCTGGCAAGCGAACGCCGGGGGCGGCGCACCGCTGCGGCCACCAAATCCCGAAGGGAGTCGAACTGCTCGCCACGCCGGAACTTCTTGAAGACTTGCCGAACCTCGATTGCGGGTTTCGCAACCAACGACTCTTCCTTCCATGTCCCAGGTACGCGGGTTGACCCGCGGACGCGCGGACCACCGAAAGCCCGGGCGGGCGCAGACCACAGCCCTTGTTATCTACGTAGATATCGGTTGTTACATCAGGACTCTTGGAGCCTATCCCGCAAGAGCACTTTGTGATGACCTGCCGGGATCGCCGGCCGAGCCCCCGATCTGCCCGACTCGCCCGGAAGGCCAATCGGGAGGCCGGCCGCATGATCGGGCTGTCCACAAAGGTGACCTCGCCCGCCGGCCGTGTACCGACGCCCTGCCAGCCTTGGCTGGAACTGCCCGCCCCGGGAATGCGGGAGACACCGCATGCGATTCCGCTTTGATGCCACACGCCCCCACCGACAACTGGCCTCGGTCAAGAAATCGGCATGGCGGTTGAGACCTCCGTACGACTCTCTCCGGGAATCCCTGTCTGCCAAACCGGAACAGCGAGATTGTCTTTCAACTTCATCCGAGCTACCCTCTCGCACCAAGGCGGCGCCGCTGCCCGGCGCATAACGAAATCGGAACAGGCCGCCCGTGCTCAATCAACAATCCGCAATTCGCAATCCGCGATCGAGCCGCCGTCTCGCAGCCCTTCTCTGCCTGCTGGCGCTCACCGCGGCCGTCGGCCTCGGCCTGGCCGCGCGCCATCGACGGCTGCCTAGGCAGTTTGCCGCCGTGGAGCCTGGCGTGCTCTATCGCTCCGCCCAGCCTAGCCCGAACCAGTTGAAGAACGCCGTCGCTGACTACGGCATCAAGACCGTCCTTATCGCACGCGAATCCTCCAGCGATCGCGTAGCCCTGGAGATCGAGGCTGCCGAGAAACTAGGCCTGCACATCGAGCATATCCCGCTGGTCAGCCGAATGCCCGTCAGCGACGAGCACGCCCGCCGGTTCCTCGATATCGTGGATGATCCATCCAATCACCCGATCCTGATACACTGCTCGCAGGGCCGCCATCGCACCGGCTACCTCTGCGGCCTCTACCGCATCGAACGCCAAGGCTGGACTGTGCCGCAGGCTGTGGAAGAGATGCAGTCCTTCTGCACCGATGAAAAGGACCTGCACGTCATGATCGAGCTGCTCGGGCAATACACGCCTCGCAGCCCGAAAATGGGGGATTGAGTTTCGGGCAGGAGTAAACAGTATGGAAGGCGGGGACTCTGCGCCGAAGGACGGGGCGCCCGGCGGCAAATCTTCAGCGGGGCCACGGCTGCACTGCATGGCTGGTGTGCTGCTGCGTTTGGTCGGTGTCTTCTGCAGGTGGGTCTGTCGCGACAGCGGCAGTGCCCGGGAGCAGCAGCGCCCTTAAACGCGTGACCTTATCCCAATGAGATGATCCAGCAGTCATCGCTCCGTGGGTTCTGCGGCGCTTCACGATTGCCCGCCGCGGTAGTGGCCGACCTCCCCGGCGGGCGGCCTCCCCCCCCCGGCCCAGCCGTGGGCGCGCCCCCAACCCGAAAAAACACCGACACCAACCAGATGCGGTTAAGGCTGCCGGTCCAAGGGGGATAAGCAGCCGGCCGC
>CAYYBO010000192.1:7353-8123 GCA_964470125.1 uncultured Planctomycetaceae bacterium
TGCATCCCGGACACGAGCGCGCTGATCCTCCTCGGCTCGGCCTCGACGCAGAACAACGCCGTACCCAACCGTGAGCTGCTTCAGGCTGCCGTGCAAGGGCGATTACGCTGCGGGCAGATAGAACGGCAAGCACGAGAAACAAGCTTAGAGCCGAAATAGCCGCGCCGGTTTTGAAGCCCGGGGTGTGATAGGAGAGTCGAACCGAGTGCCGCCCGGAGGGAACCTCCAGCGAGATGAAGCATGCACTCGTTCGATAGAGATCGATAGGCTGACCATCCAGCAGAGCCGTCCAACCTGAATCGTACGAGGTCGCCACGAACAGCCGGCGGTGATCACCGCAGTGGGCGTCGATTTCGATCTCGCCTGGATCCCACCGAGTAATTACGCAGGATTCATTTTCGCCCGGAAGGGGATGAACCTGATCAATGGACTCGGGCGCGCCACAGACGAGGGCGGTCGTTCTCGGATCGAAGGCCGCATTGGACATGATGTTAATCGCCTCGCGCGCGTCGGCCACCAAGCGACCCTGCGTCGGCAAGGTGGACGGCCTGACGGTATGTGCCGCAAACCACTGCCCGCTACAGGAACACCCCGACCAGCCAGATCAGCGCCGGCAGGGCGATCACCAAGATTGGCGCCCCGCCAGACAGGATCATGCAGGTCAGACAAAGCACTCCGAGCAGCCACCACCAGATCGTGCGCGACGGTCTCGACCGCTAGCCCAAGTTACGAAGCTATCGGATTTTTAACTTTTTTTCGCACTGTCGAAC
>CAYYBO010000193.1:0-8085 GCA_964470125.1 uncultured Planctomycetaceae bacterium
CCGGCTGGGAGCTCGATCCGCTCGATGTCCCGCCACGAAAGCCCGTCGTCGGCGAGATCGCCTCGGATTTGCAGGGCGGCGTCGATGGCACTCTGGGCGTGGTACTCGGCCGGCCAGAACTTGATGTACGTCCGGTTGATCATGTAGCCGGCGGACTTCGAGCCGAGTTCCACGTCAAACGGCCCCCCGGTCAACTGCTTGAAGACCCCCTTGGGGCCCTCGAAGATCTCGTTCGGCCCGGTGAAGCCCTGGCGGGCGAGATTGGCGGCGAAGACCGCGTTGCGGGCGGCGTTGCTGAAGGCGCAGGCCTTCCACATGGATATCTGGCCGGTTCGGGTCTGACGAGTGGCGATATTGCAGACCCCGGCGAGCCCCTGGGCGTGAACGAGCTGCTCCCGTGAAAGCCCCCACAGCTTGCCCGCGGCCAGGGCAGCGCTGAAAGCCCCATATACCACATGATCCCAGCCGTGAGCCCGAAGTGACGCCGCGTCACACAGCCGACACTGAATCTCATAGGCGATGACCGTGGCAAGGATGAGGTCCCTGCCCGACCGTCCCGCCGCCTGGGCGGCCGCCAGCGCCGCAGGGATATTGTCCGACGGATGCGCCGGCTCCTTGGATAGATACGTATCGTTGTAGTCCAGGTACCGCACCATCGTGCCGTTGGCGAAAGCGGCGAGGTCCGGCGTGGTCCGGTGCTTCGTGCCAAGCACCGCCGCCCCGCCGGTTTTCATCGGCACCGCCAGGACCGTCTGCCGGGCGATCTGTGCAGGCTTCGACCGATACGCCCCGAGGGCCGTCCCCAGCGAGTCGATGAACCGCCGCCTGACCTCATGAACGGCCTCCTTGGTCAGATCGCCGTACTTCAGCTTGTGCGTCCAGTGAGCGAGTTTCTCTGCCAGCAACATGCGATGTCTCTCCGGTCTGCCGATTCGACTACGTGATCGGAGCGGATTATAGGGCCATTCAGGCCGCCTTGTCCCCGGCCGTGGCGTTCATCATGCTCGTGCGAGCGTCCCTTCTCGCACCTGGACGGGACTCCCGGTGACTCTCACACCGTGCGCACAAGGTTCTCGCACGGACCGGCAAACCGCGAAGTCGAGATAAGAGGGCCGCGCGAAGCGGTACGGTCTCAAACGGGTTGCCGGTGGCGTGAGCGGACGCTACAAACCGGCGGGGACGGTTAGGATCAACGAAATGAGCACCGCAAGACAGGGACCAGTGAACGAACCACCCAGGCTCCGAGTGGGCGAGGCGACGGTAATACTGCTGGACGGGGGCCACCTCTGGCTGGACGGCGGGGCGATGTTCGGGATCATCCCCAAGCCGATGTGGGCCAAGCTGACGGAGGTGGACGAACAGAACCGTATCCCGCTGGCTATGACATGCCTGCTGGTAGAGACCGGCGGCAAACGGATCATCGTCGAGACCGGGGCGGGAGCGGCATCGAAGTACGGTGAGAAGGAGCAGGGCTTCTTCCGGTTGGCGGGGCACTGGCTGCTCGACTCGCTGCAGGCGGCGGGCGTCGAACGAGAGTCCGTCGACTACGTGATTGCGACGCATCTGCACTTCGATCACGCCGGTGGCGGGACGATGCCGGACGGGCGCGGCGGATATGTGCCCACCTTCCCCAGGGCCAAGTACGTCGCGCAACGCGGCGAGTGGGAAGACGCGGTCGAGGGCTACGCGGTCATGTCGGCCACGTATCGGAAAGAGAACCTGGCGCCGCTGGAAGAGGCAGGGGTTCTGTCGCTGGTTGATGGAGAAGCGGAGATCGTGCCCGGCGTCCGGGTGCTGCCGTTGGCCGGGCATACGCGACATCAGCAAGGCGTCATTATTGAGGGCGGCGAGGCAAAGGCCGTTCAGCCGGGGGACATGCTGCCGACGGCGGCGCACGCGGGCATCCGATACAACATGGCCTATGACTTGCTGCCGTACGAGAACATGCGGAACAAGGGGCGGCTGCTGGAGGAGGCCGTGCGGGGCGGTTGGCGGTTGCTGCTCGGGCAGGACCCGGTGAGCTTGATCTGGCGAGCCCAATCGGACGGGCGCGGGGGCGTCTCGTTGACGCCATAACAAGTCGCGATTTGGTTGAACGAGACGCCCTGTCAGAGCCGCAGTCGTAAATGAGCGGTCCTTCTGCGACTACCCTGGCCTGCCGAGTCTCGGCGGGACCGCTCCCTTGCGGTCGCGGCTCAGTTCGGAATCTGCGATTGCCCCGGGATCGGTGGGGATCGCGGGAGGCGGGCTTTGACCAACTTGCGTAAGCCCTTATAATCGCGGTTCACAGGGCTGGGGCATGGCGGCTTGCCAGGCCATAGCCCTGTTTTGTTGGTTTCTTTCCCCGCACCGCGGCTGTAAGAGAGACGGTGAGATGCAATTCATACTGCCTGAAGAACTGATAGCGTTTCGAGATGTGACGCGGGAATTCGCCGCGGAGAAGATCGCGCCTCGCGCTCGCGAGTGGGACGCGAAGAAGTGGATTCCCGAGGAGGTGGTCGCCGAGGCGAGTCGGATCGGCCTGCTGGGGGTGATGACGCCGGAGGAATACGGAGGAGCCGGCCAGAGCACGCTGGCGATGACCGTCGTGCTGGAGGAGTTGGCCCGGCAGGACGGAGCGTTCGCCCTGATTGTCGAGGCCCACAATGGTCTATGCCTGGCGCATCTGAACCTTGCGGCCAACGAGAAGCAGAAGAAGAAGTACCTGCCGGATCTGGCGAGCGGAGCGAAGCTCGGCTCGTGGTGCCTGAGCGAGCCGGGCTGTGGAACGGACGCGGCGGCGCTGACGTGCCGGGCCGAGAAGACCTCGGCGGGCTGGGTGTTGAACGGGCAGAAGCTGTGGGTGACCAACGGCAAGCGGGCAAGCGTTTATGTGGTCATGGCCCGGACCAAGCAGGAGCGGGGTTCGCGGACCATCTCGGCGTTTCTCGTGGAGCGCGGCGCCAAAGGCATGGAGATCGGGGAGCCGGAAGACAAGATGGGGATGCGCGGCAGCGACACGGTGCCGGTGAGCTTTGAGAACTGCGAGATTCCCGCGGACAACCTGGTCGGCGAGTTGCACTGCGGCTACGTGGATGCCATGAAGGTGCTCGACGAAGGTCGTTTCCTCATCGGGGCCGTGGCGATCGGTCTGGCGCGGGGCTGCCTGGAGGAAGCAGTGAAGTATGCCGGCGAACGACAGGCCTTCGGCAGGCCGCTGCACGGCCACCAGGCGATCGCCTTCGAGCTCGCGGACATGGAAACACAGGTGGAGGCGGCCCGGCTGCTGGTGCGGCAGGCGGCCTGCGCGAAAGATGCGGGGAGGCCGGACAAGGCCCTCTGCTCGATGGCCAAGCTCTTCGCCACGGAGATGGCCGGGCGAGTGGGCTGGGAAGCTATTCAGATACTCGGCGGGGCGGGCTACACCAAGGACATGCCGGTGGAACGGCTGACCCGCGACGCGAAATTGTGCGAGATCGGCGAGGGGACGAGCGAGGTTCAGCGGATTCTGATCGCGCGGGCAGAGGTCCAGCGGCGGAGTGCATAGGACAAGAGAGAGCGAACAACCATGTCGGAACTGGCAGAGATCTACGGCGGCGTCGTTCCGTTCGGATACGAGTTGGGCGAGGACCATAAGCTGCTCCGCGACAGCATCCGGGAGTTCGCCCGAGAGGTGGTCGCCAAGGGTGCGATGGAGCGGGACATCAAGGCCGAATACCCACGCGAGATCATCAAGCAGCTCGGCGAGATGGGCTACCAGGGCATCTGCGTGCCGGAGGAATACGGCGGGGCGGGAATGGACTCGCTGGCCTCGGCCATCGTGGTCGAGGAGCTGTCCTGGGCGGACGCCTCCGTGGGCGTGATCAACAGCGTGCAGAACTCGCTGGTCATTGACCCGGTCATCAAGTTCGGCAACGAGGAGCAGAAGCGCAAGTGGCTGCCGCGGATGGCCGGCGGTGAACTGCTCAACTGTTTCAGCCTGAGCGAGGCGGACAGCGGCTCGGACGCGGGGGCGATGAAGTGCCGGGCCGTGCTCAAGGGCGACGAGTGGGTCATCAACGGGACCAAGCTCTGGGTAACTAACGGCTCGGAGGCGGACGTGGTGCTGCTGTTCGTCCGAACGGAGGACACCGATAAGCGCAACGCAAGCTGCCTGATCGTCCCGAAGGACACGCCGGGCCTGACGGTTGGCAAGCACGAGGACAAGCTGGGCATCCGCGGCACGAGCACGACGGAGCTGATCTTCGAGAACTGCAAGGTGCCGGCGGAGAACCTGCTGGGCCAGCGTGGGCAGGGGTTGAAGATCGCCCTGACGGCCATCGACGGCGGGCGGCTGGGCATCGCCGCCCAGGCGGTCGGCATCGCTCAGGCGGCACTGGACAAATCGGTCGATTACGCCATGACCCGCAGGCAGTTCGGCAAGACTCTGGCCGAGTTCCAGGCCATGCAGTGGAAGATCGCCGACATGGCCACGCGGATCGCGGCCTCGCGAGCGCTCCTCTACAAGGGCTGCTGGGTGAAGCAGACGCACGGCCACTCGCTGCACGTGCCGGCCATGGCCAAGGTCTTCGCGGCGGAGACGGCGGTGTGGTGCGCGACCCAGGCCATCCAGATCTTCGGCGGGATGGGTTACTGCCGCGAGAGCGAGGTCGAGCGATATCTTCGCGACGCGAAGATCACGGAGATTTACGAGGGCACCAGCGAGATGCAGCGAATGACCATCGCCGAGACGCTGGTCAAGGAGCCGGAGAGACTGGGGGCGGAGTGAGAATCGAGGCCAAGGACCGCGGCAGATCCGCCGCAAGCTCTTGATGGGAGACCATTGTCATGTCGCATACCGTCATCGTCGGAGCCAAGCGAAGCGCGATTGGGAAGTTCCTGGGCAGCCTGACGCCGCTGACCGCGCCACAGATCGGCGCGGCCGTGGTGAAGAATCTGCTGGCCGGCGTGAACTGCAAGCCGGCCGACGTGGACCTGTGCATCATGGGACAGGTTCTCCAGGCCGGCATCGGCCAGAACCCGGCGAGGCAGGTGGCCCTGGGGGCCGGCTGCGACGGCGCGATCACCGCCGTCACCGTGAACCAGGTCTGCGGCTCCGGCCTGCGTGCGGCGATGGACGCGGATAACAACATCCGGCTGGGGCAATCGAAGATCGCCCTCGCCGGCGGCATCGAGTGCATGTCCAACGCCCCGTACATCCTGCGAGAGCTACGCTCCAAGGGCACCAAGTTCGGCAATTCCACCGTCGTGGACGAGATGCAGTTCGACGGCCTGACCGACGCCTACGAGGGCCTGCCGATGGGGGCCATCGCCGACTACACCGCCCAGAAGCACAACGTCTCGCGGCAGGACCAGGACGCCTTCGCCCTGGACAGCCACAAGCGGGCAGCCAAGGCCGCGGCGGCGGGGCTGTTCAAGGCGGAGATCGCTCCCGTCGAAGTGCCGGCGGGCAAGGGTAAGACGATCACCTTCGACGCCGACGAGACCATCCGCGCCGAGACCACCATCGAAGGGCTGGCCGGGTTGAAGCCGGCGTTCGGCAAGGACGGGACGGTCACGGCGGGCAACGCCTCACAGCTCTCCGACGGGGCGGCGGCGGTGCTGATGACTACCGAGGAGGAGGCGGCCAAGCGGAATTGGAAAGTGCGGGCGAAGGTGCTGGCCCACGCGACGTTCGGCGTGGCCCCAAAGGAGCTGTTCATCGCCCCGGTGGGCGCGGTCAAGCTGGCCGTGCAGCGGGCGGGGCTGAAGCTGAGCGACATCGACTTGTTCGAGCTGAACGAGGCCTTCGCGGCCCAATCGGTGGCTTGTATCCGCGGCCTCGAAATCCCGCCGGAGAAGGTGAACGTCAACGGCGGCGGGATCGCCTTGGGTCACCCCATCGGCGTCAGCGGCGCTCGCGTCCTGGTGACGTTGCTCCACGTGTTGGAGCAGCGGAACGCCAAACGCGGCGTGGCCTCCCTCTGCCTCGGCGGCGGCAACGCCGTGGCGATGGTGATCGAGCGATAGCATTCCGAGGAGCCCCGGACTTCCAGTCCGGGCGGCTTCTCGACGGGACTCAGCGCCAACTCCCGGCGCACGACCGCCCGGACTGGAAGTCCGGGGCTCTTCATTGACATTGCATCAGAGGAGTTCCACATGGCGATTGAAGCGGCAGTAGTGATCGGAACGGGAACAATGGGCCGGGGCATCGCCCAAGTCGCGGCGACGGCCGGGTTGAAGACCTGGATGTACGACGTGGACGCAGCCCAGGTGTCAGGCGCCTGTCAGGCCATCGAGAAAAGCCTGAGCAAGCTGGTCGAGAAGAACAAGCTGCCGGCCGCGACCGCCGACGCCGCCAAGGCCAACCTGAGCAGTTGCTCCTCGCTCAAGGACGTGGACTGGTCCCGTGTGGGCATCGCCATCGAGGCCATCTTCGAGAACCTCGACGCCAAGGTCTCGCTCTACGAGGAGATGCAGGCCAAGTTGAGGCCCGACGCCATCCTGGCTAGCAACACCAGCAGCATCAGCATCACCAAGCTGGCCGCCATGACCGACCGGCCGGCCAAGTTCATCGGCATGCACTTCTTCAATCCCGTGCCGCTGATGACCCTGGTCGAGGTGATCTGCGGCGTGCAGACCGACAGCGCCACCGTGGAGACGGTCGAGGCCCTGGCGAAGAAGATGGGCAAGAACCCCCTCCGCTGCAAGGACAGCCCCGGCTTCGTCAGCAACCGCGTGCTCATGCCCATGATCAACGAGGCCGCCTTCGCTTTGATGGAAGGCGTCGCCGAGCCGAACAACATCGACGAGATCATGAAGCAGGGCTGCAACTTCCCGATGGGCCCGCTGGTCCTGGCGGATTTCATCGGCCTGGACGTCTGCCTGAACATCATGGAAGTGCTGCACCGCGACCTGGGCGACCCGAAGTTCCGCCCCTGCCCATTGCTCCGCAAACTAGTCGACGCCGGCTGGCTGGGCCGCAAGACCGGCCGCGGCTTCCATGATTACAGCGAGAAGAAGTAACGCAGCCAAAAGAGCCGCTGGCCTTGGCCGGCGGGTGCTCGCGAGCGGGCATGAACCTCGCAGACAAGTAGGGCGGGCTATACCTGCCGCCGAGGCGCGACGATGTCGGCCCCAGCCCGCCCCGCCTTTGACCCCATGAGGACCAGACATGACCACTGAAGTCTTGTTCGAACAGCAAGGCCCCATCGGGCGGATCACCTTCAGCCACCCCAAGGGCGTGAACATCTTCTCCACGCAGGTGCTCGCCGCCCTTGAAGCCCGGTTTGACGAGATCGCCGAACACCCCGAGATTCGCGTCGTCATCATCACCGGAAGCGGCAAGACCTTCGTCGCCGGAGCGGACATCTCCGAGATGGCCTCCGCCCCTCGCGACACCGGCTTCGCCTTCAGCCGACGCGGCCACGCCGGCATGGACAAGCTGGCCAACTTCGAACAGGCCGTCGTCATCGCCGCCATCAACGGTCCGGCCTTCGGCGGCGGCTGCGAACTGGCCTGCGCCTGCGACCTGCGAGTCATGGCCAACGAGGCCAAGATCGGCGTGCCGGAAGTGAAACTCGGCCTGATCCCCGGCTGGGGCGGCACCCAGCGACTGCGTCTCCTCGTCGGCCCCGGCATCGCCAGGCGACTAGTATTCACCGGCGAACCGCTGGACGGCCAGACCGCCGAGCGTATCGGCCTGGTCAACAAGGCGGTCCCCGCGGCCGAACTGGCCGCCACGGTGGACGCCCTCGCCGCTCAGATCATCGCCAACGGACCGACCGCCGTGCGAATGGCCAAGCGGTCGCTATTGGCGTTGGATCGGCTCTCGTTGGAAAAGGGCCTCGCGGCGGAGGCGGACGCCTTCGGCGAGGCGTTCCGGCACCCCGAATCCACCGAGGGGCTAAAGGCCTTCCTGGAGAAGCGCCCGCCGAACTGGGCGGGAGCATGACGCGAAGTCGAAGAGCCGCGGGCTTCAGCCCGCGCGGCGCTCAACAGCGCGATACGATTCTGGTAAGCGGACGGCCGCACGGGCTTCAAGCCCGTGGCTCGTCTAGAGTACGGAGCATCATCTCATGGAGGCCAGAGGATCACGGTGCGGCGGCGGGCCAATGGTGGCCAAAC
>CAYYBO010000194.1:0-8064 GCA_964470125.1 uncultured Planctomycetaceae bacterium
GATCATCACTGGTACACTAAAGCATGAGTCGTGCCAACTAAATCGACAGACTCCGCAGGACTTGGGCCACTCGGCAACACGACTTCAGTGCAGTTCATTCCTTAGGGCATTTCACGATTGCTCGTAGCGTCGGCCCCCCGTGGCCGACGGGAACACCATGTGCGCCCCCTTGCAAGATTGCCCCCCGACAAGGGGACGCCTCATGCCACACCCAATCGTGAAATGCTATAGAACTCGAAAGACCGCCCGGACTGAGGTCCGGGGCTCTTCTTGCTGGACGCTCCGGGCCTGTGACGGCATTGCCAGCCATATCAGCGCCGTACCGTCGCGGCGGCGTTGAGGTCTTCATCCAGGCCCGGCTTCGGCAGCAGGTATTGGTGCTTGAACTGTTCCGATGTCCGGGATCGCGCCTCGCGGAGCTTGCGGTCGCGGGCGGCGAGGAGGCCGGCGGGCAGCTCGGCCGGCTCCACGGGGCCGAGGCGGAGCGTCTTGCGCTTGGAGTCGTACTCGACGCTGACTTTGCACAGGGCTTCGTCCAGCCGCTCGGCGAGGCGGTCGAAGTGCCGCGTTGTTGACACCTCGACGTAGAGGCGATATCGCGGCGGCTCCTCCCAGCGGGGGGCCAGCACGAACTGGTCGATGGTCGCCCCGGAGGGGTCGCGGATCGTCGCCATCGCCTCGACTACCTGGTCCTCGGTCAATTTCTCGCCGGCCATGCTCGACGTATGGGCGTCGCGGCAGAGGAACTCGATCAGCGGGGCCTCGTCCATCCAGCCCGTCATCCGCACGCGGTCGCCGATGTCGTAGCGGTAGAGGCCGCTGGCGTTGGTCAGAACGAGGAAGTACTCCTGGCCCTCGTGCAGTTCGTGGCTGCGGAGGAACTTGGGCGACCCCGAGCCGTATTCCCCCGCTGGGATGAACTCGAAGAACTGGCTGGTCACGGCGAGGACGCCCGAGGGCGTGCCGTCTTCCAGCGGGACGGACATCCGCCCCTCGCTGGCGATCAGGCCGATGTCTCGGGCGGGCACCTTGCCGAAGTACTTGGGGAACTGCGAGGCGTACAGGCCCATCGAGCCGCCGGTCCAATGGGCGACAAAGCCCACGTTCCAGTAGTGGCGGGGGTAGATGTGCCCATGCTTGTGGGCGGCGGTCTCCAGGCGTTTAGCGCAGGCCGGGTCCGGTCGAAGGCGTTTGCGTAGAGCCTCTCGAATGGCTCCGTCCACCGGCAGGGCGTCGGTCAACGTGCCATCGCGGATGTCGCGGATAAGTTGTTCGCGGTGCTCGTCTGCCGTGCGAGCGAGCAGCAGCAGCGTCGCCGGGTTGGCGGTGACGAGCCAGGAGACGTCCCTAGGGATGGCCAGCCGCATGATCGTGTAGTACTTGGCGACCGGGTCGACGATGCCGGCGATAGCGAGCGGCGAGGTGTAGTACTTGCGGACGAGTCGTTTCTGCGTCGCGGCGAGCAGGCCGGTGATCGCCCCGCAGGGCGTGCCTGACGGGGCGTCGTGATCGCGCATGGGGCTGGTCACCTGCACGATGTGCCGCAGCATGCATCCGGGATGATCGAGCAGGGCTTTGAGGCCCCAGATGTTCCAGCCGGCTCGCCAGTCGTCGAGGACACGCTGCGAGACCGGGATGTATTTCGGCTGGGCGGTCGTGCCGCTGGTGAGGGCGAACATCAGGATGGTCTGACCAGGGCCGAACAGGGCGTCGGTCTCGCCATTGCGGACGCGGTCGATGTAGGGGGCGATGTCGGCGTAGGAGTGCGGCGGCACGGCGGCGGCGTAATCGGCGTAGGTGCGGATGCGGTCGAAGCCGTGGCGACGGCCGAAGTCGCTTGCCGCGTTTCTGGCGATCAGCTCTGCGAGCAGATGTTCCTGCGTCGCGGTTGCGTTCTGAACGGCGGCGAAGAAGCGGCGGGTGATCGAGGCGGCGTGCCATCTTCCCGCCGCGGCGAGTAACGAATGAAGCGGAGAATGCCAAGCCATGTCGCCTCAAGTATGGGCATGACGGCGGAGAAGGACAAGGGCGAGACGACTTGAAGGGCGGGGGTGGAGAAGCGGTGAGTTCAAGCTAGTGGTCCGTCTCCCTTGAGTTCTTGGGGCGGGGGGTAGAACAAGGCTCTGTCTTGTTGTCATGTCTTGTGTGGACTTACCTGAGGGTCGGCGGCTCCGAGTCGCCTCGGGTAGAACAAGGCTCTGCCTTGTTGTCATGTCTTGTTCCCGCCATGAGGCAAAGCTGGAGCTTTGCCTTCCCCAGGGATTGATCGGCGCGACACACCAGGGCAATCTTCCGGGGGCCGCGTCCGTTGGCGCTTGCCATACTCAATTCGCTTCGGCCGGCGAATCGGGCTGGAAGCGGCTGACAGGATCGGCGATGGCACTGGCACGGTCCGGCGGCAGCACTCGGCCTACGGCGGCGAGCGGAGCGATCCGGGAGGCGATCTCGCCGCGAGCGATCTCCTGCAGCCGGCCCTCGTTGTACATGTTGTTCGGGTCTTCGATCTTGGCAAGGTAGCGGTCGAAGAAATGCAGTGTCCGCTTGGCGTATTCGGTGGGCCGGACGGCGACGGACTGATTGTGCTTCGCTCCCGGCACAACCCAGAGGTACTTCGGCTGGGCGCTGAGGGCATACAGCAGGCGGGACTGCTCGACGGGAATGTAGCTGTCTCTGTCGCCGTGGATGAAGAGCATCGGTCGTGGGATCATCCGGGTCAGCACCTTGCGGACCGACGGGAACGTACACTTGAACTTCCTGCGGCAGGTGATGAAGAGGCACCAGCGCAGGAAGCGCCAGAACTCCGGCGGATGGTTCTCATAAACGACGCGGACCTTCGCGAAGATCTTGGCCCATCGCTTCATCAGGTGTTCGAGGGTGCAGTCCGAGGAGAAGGCACCGTCGGTCACGACCGCCTTGACGGAGGCGCTCTCCGCGCTGGCCAAAATGGCGGCGCAGGCTCCGCGGGAGATGCCGAACAGGCCGATCTCGATCGGCCGGCCCTGGTCCTCCAGCCACTGCTCGGCGTAGGCGATAGCGCTCATCATATCGGCGACTTCCCGTTCGCTGGCCCACTGGCGAGGAGAGTACCCTTCTTCGACCGCGCTGCCGCCGTGCCCGCGGAAGTCAAACGAGAAGACGTCATAGCCGGCGGTGATCAGCGGCCGGCAGTATCTCGCGCAGCTCCGGCGGTCGTTCTTGAATTCCGGGGCGAAGATGACCAGGCCTCGCCGCTCGCTGGCCGTGGGGTGCATGAAGGTGCCACGAAGACGGACGCCGTCGGCGGAGTAGAAGTCGCGCTCTTCGCCCGCGATGGGGTCGAAGTCGTGGTGGGGCATGGCCAGCGGGGGCTCGGTGTCGCTGATGATGTTCAGGCAGATGCGAACGTACTTGACGATGATCATCGTGGGGATCAGAACGAGGAGCACAAGGGTCGAGAAGATGGAAATCAGGGCCCAGTTGTGGGAGATGGCTTGCCAGATGCCCGCGACGATCAGTGGTGTGAAGGTGCCTGATACGCCCACCGCGTTAGCCTCCAGCGTCGCCAGCGCGGCGCCGGTCACATGATACATGGAAAGCGATTGCACGTCGAAGTACCCAAAACGTGAGAGATCGGACGATGTAATTTGTCATCTCGCAGGAGGTTGCAAGGGCAAGAATGAAGCGGGGCGCGCGCTCAGGCGAGAGTTACCGGACGCGGTGAGGTCCTTTCTTAAAACGGCAACCAGAGGGATGGAAGCCCCATCCTCGGGCGGTGCATGGCTAGGCGTTGGCGGCGACCTACAGCGTTCGACGTTGGATTCCGGCCCTACACGAGGGCATGCCGGCGGGGGCGACGGAAGCCCCTCGGATTCGGCTGAGGTCGGGCCGGAGGTCGGCTATTGAAAGGCGCCGAATTCGTGGTATCCTTGCGCAATTCGGTGTTTCGCAGGCAAGCACCGTCTCGCCAAGGAGTTGCGTGCGATGGTGAAATGGCTCCGCAAGTACAGCAAGCAGATCATGGTCGCGGTGGTGCTGTTCGCGATGTTCTCTTTCGTCGGCGGCTCGGCGCTGGTCAGCTTCCTTCAACCGAAGGGCAACCTGGCGTTTGCCAAGGCGTTCGGCAAGGAACTCACCTACAAGGAGAACAACCTAGCCCAGCGCGACATCACGGTGTTCGAAAACCTCGGAATTCCGTGGCAGTTCGGCGGAACGAAGATGGAGTCGTACCACTGGTATCTCCTGATCCAAGAGGCGCAGGAGGCCGGCATAATGGTGCCCGACGCCGAAGTCGACAGGCTGCTGGAGGGCATGGCCCAAAGCGGTATCACCGCACCGTTCTTCCAGATGTTACGGAACCGCTTCGGCATCGCCATGCCGGATATCCGCCAGTCATTGAGGCACTATCTGCTGGTCAGCAAGAACGCCAACCGGGTGGCCATGGCCGCCGCCCCCTCGGAATCAGAGCTGCGACACTACGCCTGGGACACGGAGGAGAAGATACGCGTCCGCTACGTCGCCCTGGATGCCGGCGGCTTCGTGGACAAGGACCAGCCGGTTGAGACGGCGGAAGCCCAGGCTTTTTTCGACCGCTACAAGGAGGTCAATGCCGGCGAAAGCGAGGACGGGTGGGGCTATCGTCAACCGCGGCGCGTGAAGCTGGAGTACATCATTGCAGTGTTCAACCGCCTCGAGTCCGAAGTGCCGGTATCCTTCGACGAGTTGAAGGATTACTGGCAGAAGAACAGGTCGAAGTACAAGATAGTCGATTATGTGGACGAGGTTGAACCGGTTGCGGCGCCTGCGTCCACGGAACCGGCCGCTTCTTCGCCGACGGAGGAGAACCCGGCGGAAAGCCAGCCTGCTTCCCAGCCGACGACACAGATCGTCAAGAAGCCGGTGGAGAGGGAGAAGGCCTTCAGCGAGGCTCGGCAGGACGCGGAACGCGACCTGCGAATTCAGAAGGCCGCCAAACTCGCCGACCAAGCCATGCGCAAGGCGGCCAGCCTCTTGCTGGAGCCGTGGGACAAGGTCAAACCCGACCGCGAGACCGGCTTCAAGCCGATTCCGCCGGAGGTGCAGTCGCCGGATTTCATGAGGAATATCTGCGAGGTGGTGTCCAAGGAGGTTGGTATCTCGCTGGTGTTCAGCGAAACGCCCTTGCTCTCACAGGAGAGACTGGCGGACTGGGCGGACTTCCGCGGGGCCAAACTGCCCGGGAAAGGTGCTGAGCGTCTGGCACTCAGCGAGTACGCCTTTCACATTCCCCCCTTCCTCGACACGGCGGAGATGGTGGAGGCCGGGGCCACGCTGCAGCTCTATCAGACGCCGGATGCCGCCTTGCCGGCGGAATCCGCCGGCAGCTTCCGAGTGATGGACGGTCGGCTCGTTCCATCACCGGGACCCACCGATCGTCTGATTATTTTCCGCGTTGTGGAGGCTCAAGAAGCGGCGGTGCCGGCCGCCTTGGACGAAGTCCGCTCGGACGTTGAACGAGACGTCCGCCTGGCCCGAGCCTATGAGCGGATCAAGCCGCTGGCGGAGGAGCTGTTCGTCGTTTCGCAGCGGCTGGGGCTGGAAAAGGCCCTTGAGTTGTTTGACGATCTGCGGACCGAGCGCGGCATCGTGAAGCCGATGTCTCCGCCGGCCTTTGCTCGGCGAGTCAGCCTTTCCAAGACCGGTGATCGAAAGAAGTACACCGATGCCTTGAGGGCTGGCGAGCCCACGCTGGTCCGACCGACTATTACTGGCCTGGGCGCATCCGAGGAATTCGTCGAGGGCTGTTTCGAGATGGCTCGGCCCGACTGGCAACCTCCCGAGGTCCAACTCCTGACCACGGAACGCGCCCAAGCGGCGACGACCAGGCCGGCCACGTCGCCGGCGCCGATCGTCCGGCGGCTGGATTTGCCCAGGCTCCACAAACGCCTGGTGATCGAGTTGGTCGGGGTGCAGATGGTGGACGAAGCGACCTACGAAACGCAACTCAAGCAGGCGGCCTACGACGCGGTGACTGACGAGCGGGCCAGCCTGTTGACGATGGAGTGGTTCAAACCGGGGAGCATTGAGAAGCGATGCGGCTTCGTTGTGCTGATCTCCGAGCGGGTCGGCAGGACCGACGAGGGCGTGCAGCCGGTGATTCCGCCGGCACCGCCGCCGGAACCGGCCCCGATATTCTAGCTCGGGTGCTTCCCCGGCCGGACACGCCGAAGTGGTGCAGGCCCGAGACCGCTCGGAAGAATGAGGAGAAGGGGGAGACGCTGAGCGGGCCCTTCGGCAATCAAGCACTCGGAGGAAACGCGACTCCAAGGGCTGAGATTTTGATGGTGCGCGGGCGATCACATTCTGCTCATCCGTACCAGCCTGGCGGCGGGTGAGCCGGCACGGAACTATCTGGTGCTTTTCGCGAGGGTTGAGCCACGATGAAACTGCCAAACTTCCGACTGTACGGCGTGCAGGCGACCGCGTCCTTGTTGATCGCGGTGTTGGGGCTTCTGTGCTTGGCGGCTTTGACCTACTTCGTATTCCACGGCTTCAACAATCAGGAAACGGTGATCCGTTACGATCCCCAAGGCAGATTCGGGGCCTACCGCCCCTCGCTGGTCTATGGAACAACGGCCATTGCCTTCGTCGTCGGCGGCGTGGCGGGCCTGCTGGGTTTCAACAGCCTGGGGCAGAAGCGAAACGAGAAGCAAGGCCATTCCTGGCTGGGCATGACGCTGGGCGCGCTGGTGGTGGCGGTCGCGCCGGTGCTGTTTTTTGCCTGGCAGAAGTTGAGCGAGCCTATCATTCATAGCCTGAGGTGATGCGGAACCGCGTCGCCTCTTTGATCGCCTCGGCGTCGTCGCGGGGGGCGATCCGTGGGGGTCGCGCGGCCGCCGGCTAACACGGTCCTCTCCAGAATGGGTACACTCATCAATCTGTTGATACCCGGATCGGGCCTCATTCTCCTTCGCCGGGAATGGCTGGGGGCTTCGCTGGCTTTGGTCTTCGGCATCTGCGGGCACATTGCCCTTGCGGGCTGGCTGATCGCCCCGGCGGCGGTTCCTCGTTGGTTGGTCGGGGCCGCCGTCGCCCTGGCGGCGCTGACCTGGATTACCGCGCAGGTGCTGTACCGGCGACAGCGCCCCGCCGGAAACCAATCCGCTGCCCGAAGCAGCAAGAAGAACTGAGCGGGAGGAGCTGAAAAGCCGGCGCGGCGGATCACCTGAGCAGAATGGGACGAAGCTCAAACAGGCGTCCGTGCCAATCAGCCCCGACAACCAAGGTCATGTCATCCCGATACAGGCGACCCGGCACCCAGGCGGCGGTCGGAATGGCGCCGCTGGCAAAATAGAACGGCCCCCATCGAACTTCATCATTCCCCAGTGTCAGGCCGAAGCGGTAGTCGCCGTCGATTGGCGCTGGGCCTCGCCAAATCAACGTCATACGGTAGTGGAACAGACCATCGAGGCGGTCTTCCAACGGTCTGACTCGTGGTCGTCGCCTGACATGCCGACCAGCCCAGGTAAGCACGACCATCCAGGCGTGAAGCAACCACGGCCCGCGCGGCGATAGGGCCGATTGGACAGCGGCCGGCGCCGCCCCCACGACGCCCGCGAGCCAGATCCGACGCGACGATTGCAGGAGCCTTGTGGACGTCCGCCGCCCGGCGATGCCGCCGCTCAATAGGCAGAGCACCACCAGCCCAATCAACGGCGAGACATACTGCCAATACCTGCCGTCTGACCGCCACGCGATCTGATGCTGCGCCCAGTAGTAACGGAGCCACCCGAAGAGAGCAAAAGCGAACACAGCGCCCGCGCCCCCAAGGAGGATGCCGAGCAAGGGACGTGAAGCTTGCCCTCTTTGGGTGGCAGTCTGCACGATGGGCTCACTGTTTGCGATTGGTCCACCAGTCGATCACCGCTGGAAACGAGAATAGAGGCCTGACCGTCCTGTCGGTCAATCGCTCCGCCTGAAGCGATGTTCGTTGCCGCCGGCGCATGAGCGTCAACGCACTCTACGGCCGGCCACAGAGACCGACTACCTCTTCGACTTATTGGGGCAAGGGCTGCACGGCACCACTACCCCAATTTACAACCCTAGGGT
>CAYYBO010000195.1:0-8059 GCA_964470125.1 uncultured Planctomycetaceae bacterium
TGACCTTGGAGTCGATCTGGTCCCGCTTGGCGAGGTAGTCGGCTTTGGCGAGGTGGCGCAGCGTCTGGCCGACGAGCGGGCCTTCGTTGTAGGCCGGGACGATGATGGTGATGGTCGGCAGTCGCGACTCGTCGACCGTGGGGACGGGCCGGTAGCGGATCGCCAGGTACAGCCGCCAGAATGTCCAGACGACGCTGAACAAGCCGTAAGCGCCGCCGATGACGGCCATGGCTCGGCCGGCCGGCGAGTACAGCAGGATGTCCCTGGCCTGTTGCCAGGGCGCCAGCGAGTAAGCCAGGGCGAGGATCAATCCTCCGGCAAGCACAAAGCCGGCCTTCACCGCAAAATTGCGCGGCTGGCCAGCGGTCATCCGCCGCCGGTGAAGGGACATTGCCTCTGTGAAAGGCCGCCATAGCGTGACATGTGCCGAGAAGATGGACATATCGCTGTCTCTAGGAGTAAGGTCTCTCGGGTTGGCGACGGCGCGCTCTTACGGCGCCGCTCGGTCCGATCGTGGTTGGTGTGCGTCTTGCGTGCAGCCTCGCCCCCGTGGGCGATATGGTGGGCTGGTTCGGTATTCCCCGTACCACAAGCAGCGGCGACGACTCAACACGCGCCGCCTTATTCAAACGATAGGCAAGCCATCTGAAAGGGGCATGAAATCAGAATTAAAACTTTTTCATGCCCGCAGAACGATTAGAATAGTCCTTTTCGCCAACACCTGGTCATCAGGCGGAATGCATGCGGCTGCTGGTAATAGAGGACAACGTGAAAATGGCGGCCCTGATCGCCGAGGGGCTGTCCCAGCAGGGCTACGCCATCGACCTCGCCCATAACGGACTAGAGGGCGAGCGGCTGGCCACGGCGGAGCCGTACGACCTGATTATCCTCGATCTCATGCTGCCGGACCACGACGGCGTCCAGCTCTGCCGCAATCTGCGTCGGCGCGGAATCAAGACCTCGGTGCTCATTCTCACAGCCCTGTCGACGACGGCCGATAAGGTGGCCGGCCTCGATGCCGGAGCGGACGACTATCTCACCAAGCCTTTCGAATTCGACGAACTGGTGGCGAGAGTCCGCGCGATGCTGCGCCGCGGGCAGGCTCGGGAGGCCGCCATCCTGCGTTTCGAGGACGTGGAGATGGACCTGGTGGGCAGGAAGGTGAGCCGCGCCGGTCGACGATTGAATCTGACGGCCAAGGAATTCGCCCTGCTCGAGTATTTCATGCGCAATCCCAACCGCGTGCTGACGCGCACGGCGATCAGCGAACACGTGTGGGACATGAACTTCGAGAGCGAGAGCAACGTCATCGACGTGTACATCAGCATGCTGCGCCGCAAGATCGACCGGGGATTCAAGCAGAAACTCATCCACACCGTGATCGGCGCGGGGTACCTGCTCAGCGCGGAAAGGCCGGATTCATGAAGAGGGCGGAACCATGGGCCGTTCTGCTCTGCCTGCCGTTCCGGACGCTTCGCTTCAAGCTGGCGGCCCTGAACCTGCTGATCTTCGGCGTCATTCTCGGGGCGTTGTGTTTCGTGATCCTCACCCTGCGGGAGCGCAGCGCGATGGAGGAGTTCGACGGGCGGCTGATCGACCGCGCAGAACGAATGGTCGAAGCCATCCGCATCAAGCGCGTGATGCCCGACGAAACCGAGATGCCCAGCGCCGACCGACACCGACTGGTTCCTTTCCGTTTTCCCGGCTATTTCTTTCAGGTGCGGGCCTCCAACGGGATGATCCTCGATCGCTCGGTTAACCTCGGACCCTACACTCTGCCGTTCAGCGACGAGGCCGCAGCCTCGCGGGAGAGGGGATCGCCGACTGTCGAGACGTACACGGGGGAAGTGGCCCGGTCGCTGCTGGGCTCCGACGGCGAGATTCGTCTACTCACCATCTATCGCGAGGCCAGGGACCTGGCCCCCTTCTACCTGCAAGTAGGCCTGAACCTTGCTCCAGTCAGGGCTTCCATCGCGGAATTGCGGCGACTGTTCCTGGTGTTGATCCCCATAGGCTTCGTTGCCGTCGGCGCCGCTTCCTGGTTGATGGCCCGCCGATCGCTTACCCCGATCGGTCGGATCGCGCGGCAGGCCCGGGCTTTGACGGCGGCCCATCTTGACCAGCGGATCGCCGTGCCGGCCGGCCGCGACGAAGTCGCGGAAATGGTGGTGACCATCAACGAGATGCTGGACCGGCTGGAGGGGGCCTTCAGGGCCCAGGAGCGATTCATCGCCGACGCCTCGCACGAACTGAAGACGCCGATCACCGTTCTGCTGGGCGAGGCCCAGGTTCTCATTCAGCAAGGGCGCAGCGTCGAGGAATACGCCCGCTTTGTCGGCAGCGTGCAGGAGGAAATGCGCCAGATGGGCAAGTTGGTCGACAGCCTGTTGACGCTCGCCCGCGCGGATGCCGGTTTCTCGCTCAGCGCCGCCCGTCCGGTCTCGATCAACGAGTTCGTCATGGACGCCGTGGAGCGCTGCCAGTCATTCGCCCTGCAGGAGGGCGTTCGGCTGGTGCCGATGCTGGCCATGCTCGGGGCGGAGGAACCGGAGGCCGAGGTGAAGGGCGACGAGGCGCTGCTGTGCGCGATGATCGAAAACTTGATCCGTAACGCGGTGCGCTATTCGCCGCCGAACGAGGCGGTGGAGATCAAAGTCTCGGCGGACGATCAACACGCCACGATCGCGGTTCTCGATCACGGCCCGGGAATATCGCCGGAGCACCTCGCCCATCTCTTCGACCGGTTCTACCGCGTCCCCGTCGACAATCCCGAACACCAGGGAACAGGCCTCGGCCTGGCCATCGCCAAAGGCGTCGCCCAGCTTCATCATGGCTCGATCAGCGCGGTCAACCGTCCCGAGGGCGGCGGCGAATTTGTTGTTCGACTGCCGCTGGCCGGGCGGTGAGCGGTCGCCGAGCCGGGTCAGCAGACCCTGGTTGCGCCCGAGGGGGCTACCCCGGCGTTCGGCCGGGTTGCATCGCTGCATGAACGCGAAGCATCGGGCGGGCGGGCCATTCAAAAAAACTTAGGCAACACCAGGAAGCGGCGTTAGTATTCACGGCGGGAGCGACCGCAGCGGGGCTAGCGCCCATGTCGAGGCACGGCCGTGCCGGGTGAGTACGGTCGCACAGCCGCGGTGCTCCGCAGACAAAGGGCCCGGTTATGACTCGAAAAACAATGAAGGTCGTTTTGGTAAGTTTCGCCGCCGTCGTTTTCGTTTCAGGCTTGTCGTGCTGCCTGCGAACGCCCAGCCAGGAGATCATCATCGACAACCTCGATGCCGGCTTCGCCGTCCTCGCCGGCGTTTGGGGCCTGGCGGACACCACCGACGGCAATGGTTCGTACGGCCCCAACTTCCGCTACCACGAGGCTGATCGCGCTACCGTGGGGGTCGCTCGCTTCACGCCGACGATCACCCAGGGCGGGTCCTATGCGGTTTACATCTACTGGTCGGCCGATCCGAACCGCACGACCGCACAGCCGGTCATCGTTCGCAGCGCCGACGGCGACACGACATATTCCGTCAACCTGCAGCAGAACGGCAACCAGTGGTTCCGGCTGGGAGATCACACGTTCAACGCGGGCACCACGGGATACATTGAATTCAACACGGACACCGACAGCGGGTTCTGCAACGCCGATGCGGTCCGGCTGCTGTCGAACTTCTGATTAACGTTGCTGATCCCGGCCGGCTTTTCCTCGCGGCTGGATGGTTCGGGTGCGGGTGGCCCAAGTGTTCAGATTTGGGCCATCCGCACCGAGGTCGCGAAACCACGCGCGTGGCGCGGGGGGGGTATGGGGACCGCCTCTTCGACGGCTGTGGCACAAACATATCCGCTTAAAGCCGCGGAGGGGCCACCCACAGGGAACACGCCATCCGCCGGGGGATCAGGTGCTTCGACTCTCGGCGGTTCGGTGTTTCGGCTTTCTACTTCTCCTTCAGTTCCAGCGCCCCGGCCCAATCATCCCCCGGCGGGAAGACCTTGAGCTCCTGGCAGGCATCGATGTAGCGGCTGGCGCCGGGGTCGTCGAACTTGCGGGACAGCATTCGCGTGAAGTGGACGATGCACTCGTCCCACTTGCGCTGCTTGTAGAACTCCACGCCGGCCTCGAAGCGGTGAACGTACTCGGCCTGTTCCTCGCTCAACTCGCCCTTGCGGCAGATGATCTCGTAGACCGGCACCGTCCGGGCCTTACCCTTGACCTGCAGCTCCGCCAGATAGCGAAACTCGTACAGATCGGCGACTGCGTCGCGCGTCGGCCCGGAGACCATCAGCCGCGTGCCGAACACTTTGTTGGCCGGTTCCAGCCGAGCCGCCAGGTTGACCACGTCGCCGATGACCGTGTAATCCGCCTTCAGCTCTGAGCCCATGTCGCCGTTCAGGCACGGCCCGCTGGCCAGGCCGATCCGCATCTCCAGCCGCTCGAAGACTCGCCCGGCCGGGTGGTCTCGCCGCTCGGTCCGCAGCCGCTCCAACTCGTGCATGGCTGCCAGGCTCGCCTCGCAGGCCGCCCGCTGATGATCCGCGACCGGATCGACCGAGGCGTTGAAGAAGGCCATGATGCCGTCGCCCATGAACTTGTTGATCAGCCCGCGATGGGACCAGATCGCCCGGCTCATCCGCTCCAGGTAGGTGTTGAGCACCAACTGAGTGACGGCTGCGTCCTCCTGCTCGGTGATGGAGGTAAAGCCCTTGAGGTCGCTGAAGAAGAAGGTCGCCTCACGAGCCTGCACGGTCTTGAAGGCCTGGGCCGCCTCCGGGCTTTCGGCGATCCTCGCGGCGACGGCGGGCGAGGTGTATTGGCTGAGCTGTTTGGCGAAGAAGCGCCTCTCCCGCTCGGCGGTGAGCTGACGGAACAGGGTCACCGCCGCCCAGGCGACCGCGGCGGCGCCGAGCGGGCCGGCCAGCGGCACCCAGGTATCCCAGCGGGCGAACACCACATAGGCGTTGAACAGGGCGTAGGCGAGCATCATCATCACGACGACGGACAAGGCCAGCTTCGGCCCGCGAAAGGCGGTCGCCAGGCAGGCCGCCACGCCCAGCGTCAGACAGAGGATGGGACCCAGCCACTCGGCCGGCGGTCGGATGAACCGCCCCTGGAGAAAGCCGCTGAACACCTGGGCGTGGCACATCACGCCGTTGGTCCGGGGGTCGATGGGTGTCGTAACGATGTCACCCGTCGCCGTCGCCGCGTAGCCGAGGAAGGCGTATTGGCCCTTGATGCGGGCGGACAACTCCGCGTGCAACCGGTTGGCGTCGGCTTTCAGCCGCTCGTTGCCCGCCTGCAGCGCGGCAATGTCGTTTCGGATGATGTCCCGAGCCTTCCGATACCTGGCCGCATCCGCCGCGAGGGCGGCATCGGCGGCCAGCTCGTCCGGCGGGAGGGCGTCGAACTCACGGCAGGCGGCCTCGACCGCCGCGGCAGCCGCGCGCTGCTCGTCGCGGATGCGAGAGAGCAGGGCCTCTGCCTGCCGCTCAATTTCGGCGATCTCGGCCTCGGGGCGATCACGGCGGAGGCGGGCCATCCGCGTCTGGCGGCTCAGGCGCAATTGTTCGTTCACCGTGCGACGGAACCGCACGTCCGCCGGCACCGCCTCGGCGGTTGCTTCGCCCGCCGCGCCGTCCGCCACCTTGAACTCTCCCTTGGCGACGGCGACCACATCGGCGAACTTGTAGTCGATCGCGGTCAGGTTGCGGTTGATCTCCTCCTGTTTTTCGGCGAGCGACCAGACCTTGGCCGCGGATATGTGGGGGTAGTCGAGACCCTGGCGCCAATCCTTCGCCGTGGCCGTCCACGGGATGATGAGGCTGCCGTGGGCGTCCAGCGGCGCCTCGCACGCCGGACCGCCGTCTCGCCTCGGCACGACAAGAACTCGCCGCGGGGTCAACTCCATCCGCGACGCGTCTAGCCCCAACACATCGCACGCCAGCGCGAAGCCCAAGTGCGGAGCCAATCTGTCCTGGTATTCGATGACAACCGGCACGCGCCGCACGCCGCCGTCGATGTCCGGGCTGAAGTTGACCGCCCCCACTCCTCGGGCTGCTTCCGCATGCAGGAAATAGGGCGGCACCAGGTCCAGTCCTCGGTGCAGCCGGCCGGCGGGGCGGGCCTGCGGCAAGATGAGCGATCTGCTCGCCGCCGAAAGGCCCAGGCTTCGCCGGTAGGCCCGCAGGACATCGAAGCGGTCGGCATCGTCCCGCTTTATGTCGGCGCCGAGAATATCCTCCAAGACCTCCTCGGGCGAGGGGGTCGCCCCGCCGGTGAACAACCGCTCAACACGTTCGCCGGCCGCCTGCGACTTCGCGCCGGCCAACACCGCCGACACGTCGGAGACATCGCAATTCAGTCTTTCGGCGATGTCCGCTTCCGTAAGCGTGAATTGTTGAAGCAGTTCCTGGCGCACGGCCAGGCGGATCAACTCTCGCTGAACCCTGGTCCGTTCGGCGGGTGAATCGTTCAATCCGAGGGCGGTGATCGCCGGGGCAGGGTCGATGGTCTGCTCTTTCAGCCGCCACTCGCGGAGGCGCTCTTGAAGCTGCCCCGACTGATCGGGAGCGACGGCTTCCATCTGGACGGACAGATAGACGTTGCCTGCGTCGCGAATGGCCGCGGCGAGCTCCAGGTCGCCGACGACCACGTTCTCTTCGGACAATTCGCCGAGTATCTCCGGGGGCGGCTCCACGTCGCTGTAGGGGCCGTATCGCGGATCGTTGACCAGGGGTTGCTCGAACTCGCTGAGCAGCAGATCCACGGCGATCCGCTCGGCCCCCAGGTGGTTGATGGTTCGGACGATTTCCGCGAGTTGCTCCCGCCGCCACGGCCAGCGCCCGACGCGTTCCAGTGAGCCATCGTCGATGTCCACGTGGACGATGGGGCATGCCGCCGGGATGGTCCCGGCCCGCCGCATTCGCCAGTCAAAGGTGAGGAGTTCCAGCTTGAGGCCGACGTGGGTCCAGGAGAAGAAGACGGTGCAGAGCAGGGTGACGGCCAGTCCCGTCAGTGTGCCGTTGAGTCTTGGCCGGCTCAGGATCATTGCGCAAGTGGCCTCACAAACGCAGTATCAGTCAATGGCCCGGACATTGCCCAGTACATCCGGCGGCGTGCTCTCGTCGAGAAGGCCCTGATAGCCGGCCCCGCAGAAACCACAGGCCCAACTCGCCGGGGACTCGTCCGGGCCGGCTTGACGCAGCGGCAGTCGCAGGCCGCACTCGGCGCAGTCGGCCAGCCGGCCGGTGAGCACATTGATCAGATGGTCCGGCCGCCAGGGCTTCCGCAGGAAATGTTGGACGCCCGCGGCGGCAAACTCCCCACGGCGGTTCTCCATGCTCATCCCCAGGAGGACGGCTGTGGGGCGGATTCGCCGAAGGGCCGCAACGGCCCCGGCAATGTCGTCCGTTGTTTCGAAGTCGAGGAGGACAAAACCGAGGCCATCGTCGCTTTCCAGCAGCGGCAGGGCGTCGGCCAGCCTGGCAACGCCGTAGCAGGTTGCCGCCGTGCTTTCCAGCATGCCGATCGAAGTCCGCCGTCCGACGGCGTCGCCGTCCACCACCAACACCCGTTCCGAAAAGGGCCAACGGACGCACTTCCGCTCAACCACTCCGAGCACCATCTCGACCAAAGCGAGTCCCGCGTATTGCGGCTCGTTCTGCCGCCGCAGAATGACCAACCGGCTCCACTGATTGAATGGTTGCGCGCGCACATGCCAGACTATCGATCGCCCGGCCCGCGGCGCGGCCACAATCCAGCGATCCACGGCGGCGTCCAAATCCGGCATGTTCTTTTCGGAGAATACCTCATTGAGATGCCGGGCCTCACGTCCGGCCGGCGACTCAGCAAGCATCTCCTTCGCGGCTCGGTTGGCATGAAGAATCGTACCATCGCCCGCCAACTCGACGAGGGCCAGCGAGGGCCGGGAGTGCCTGGCGGGCGCCCGCGACCGGACGTTTCGCACGGCCGCCCGCATCCGTTGTAGATCAAAAGGCTTTTCGATGAATTCTTGGACGCCGGCTTCTTCGGCCGAGTCGCGGAGTTCCGACGAGGGGAAGCCCGTGATTA
>CAYYBO010000196.1:0-8033 GCA_964470125.1 uncultured Planctomycetaceae bacterium
CCATCGCTGAGACAACGAAGGCTGCCGCCGCCGCCGTTCCCCCGACCACCGAGTTCAAACAGTACATGAAGCCG
The DNA here is from genome assembly GCA_964470125.1 of uncultured Planctomycetaceae bacterium. GTDB lineage: Bacteria > Planctomycetota > Phycisphaerae > UBA1845 > UTPLA1 > DATKKX01. The sequence goes on from CAYYBO010000196.1 coordinate 75, forward strand.
GCACGCCAGATTTCCGGAACATACACCCGGGTGATGATGAGCTGCCGCCGAGCAAAGGCCCAAAACTCTCGCAACGTCGTGCGGTCCGCGCTGGGAACAAGAGCCTGCGGGACGAACCGAATCTTCAGTCCGGCCCGCCGAGCGGCCAGCGTGATCGGGTAATCATCAGTTAGCGAACCAGCCCACCGGCCGCGGATGTCCAGACGCTCGAAGGTCCGACGCAAAATTGCCGTCGCCCCGCCCCAACAGAAATTCACTCGCTCGTCGTCCAGGAGGGTGACGGTCGCCGCGTTCCACCCGCTGCGCACACCCGAAGCCAACCCGCCCGTCGCCGTGTACCAGCGATAGCCCGTGGTCGCGGCAACCGCCGCGTCCTGCAATGGCGCCACCATGTGGGCGAGCCACGCCTCTCCAGGCACGGCGTCGGAGTCGAGAAACGCAAACACTTCTCGCTTCGCGCCCGCCCGCTCAACGGCAAACAGCAGGTTATGCACCTTCTGTGATCGCCCCTGAGCAAAGCCGGCGACCACGCGCCGAGCAGCGGGGCTTGCCGACTTCTCTACCCACCCCCCCACGGCCGCATACGCAGGGTCCGCCTCGGACTCGAAGACAAAGATCACTTCGTAATCCTCGTAGTCCTGCCGACCGACGGCGCGGACCGTCGCCTCGAGCCTGTCGTCGATGCCGCGACATGGAACGATGACCGTGGCCTTGGGTCGATAGCGAAACCGCCCCCCTTCGTCCAGCAGGTCCGCGCCCTGCTTGACCGCCGAAACAACGTACCGGCGGAACCTTAAACCGCCCCATAGTGCCAATCCGCCGTGGACTGACGCCAGCAGCCAGAGGACGAACGCGACCAAATACCCGAAAACTTCCAGGGTCATCTGCTGCCTGTAACGCCCCCGGGGAACTCGCCGCCGGTATCTTTCACCACAACCGCGACCGCCTGCCCCTCACGTCGCGAAGCGATGTCAAGGGTCGGGGGGCAGTCACGCCCAAGCCCAGCAGGCCCTTGGAATCTCAAGGTAACCGCTCCCAGACATTCGTGTCGCCCGTCTCGCTCCTGCAATCACCTTGCGGTCTTCGTCGCTTGATTGGGCCCGCGGCGAAGCCCATCCCTTGGCCGAGCCCTTGCGGGCCGCATGTTAACCAGTATGCGAAGCACCCTCAAACCGGGGGCTGCGGCTGGCATCCCGCTGCAAATAACCATAGTCTGGCCGTACAATCGCAACCGATTAAGCTGACCGAAGATTCTCGCTGGTGACCGTCCGGCATCGGAGAACTCCACAACATGAAACGCAAGGCAGTCGTTCTCGGATGCGGCCTGGTCGGCGCCACCATGGCCCGCGACCTCGCCGCTGATCCGACATTCGAGGTGACCACAGTCGACGTCAACGAGAAGAACCTGCGGAGGCTGGCCGGCTCACCCAACGTCAGGGCGATGGTCGCGGACCTGGCCACGCCCGAGCGAGTCAAGGCCGTCCTCGCCGATTTTGATCTGGTCGTCGGGGCCATGCCCAGCACGCTGGGCTACGCCACGCTGCAGGCCGTGATCGAAAGCGGCAAGCCCTATGTCGACATCTCCTTCATGGTCGAGGATGCAACACGGCTCGACGCGCTGGCCAAAGAACACAACGTCACCGCAGTAGTCGACTGCGGCGTTGCCCCCGGCCTGGCCAACGCCGTCATCGGCCACTGCGTTGCTCAACTCGACGCTGCCGACAACCTGGTCTTCTACGTCGGCGGCCTCCCCAAGGAACGCCGCTGGCCCTACGAATACAAGGCCTGCTTCGCCCCGTTCGACGTGTTGGAGGAATACACGCGGCCGGCGAGGATGATCGAGAACGGCCGCGTGGTGACGAAGCCGGCGTTGTCCGAACCCGAGCTGATCGACTTCCCACACGTCGGAACGCTCGAAGCCTTCAACACCGACGGCCTCCGCAGCCTCCTGAAAACCATAAAAACGCCCAACATGCGCGAGAAGACGCTTCGGTTCCCAGGCCACATCGCCCTAATGAGAGTCCTGCGAGAAACCGGTTTCTTCAGCAAGGAAGAGATTGAGCTTCGCGGCGTGAAGGTCCGCCCGCTCGACCTCACCTCCAAGCTTCTCTTCCCCATGTGGGAACTCGAGCCCGGCAAGGAGGAGTTCACCGTCTTGCGGGTGATCGTCGAGGGCCGCAAGGACAACAGGGCATTGCGCTATGTGTACGACCTCTATGACGAAACGGACCGGCACACCGGCGACACCTCCATGGCCCGGACCACCGGCTTCCCCTGCGTGATCGTCGGCCGCATGATCCTGGACGGTCGGCTCAACAAGCCGGGCGTATTCCCGCCGGAATCCCTGGGCCGCGAACCCGGCGTGCTGGACCACCTTACCCGCGAGCTTGCCGCCCGCGGCGTTCATCTGACGAGCGCAATTGAGGCGATCACCTGACCGCTGCGCAAAGACCCCGGTTCCGCGGACTGACCAGGGCGGATTCAACGTCCGCAGATGAGAAAGTCGATCAACCGCCCCCCGAAAGGTTCACCAATGTCAGAGGCGACCGCTCAAACCCGTGATTCGAAAGTCGCCCTCCAAGGGCTTCTCGTGCTCGATGTATTTGTCCGCTTGCTCATCTGGTCCAGCTCGCTGACCGCCGCCGTCGCGACAATGACGGCGCTGGACGCCTGGCCCGAGCAGGGCATCGTAAGGGCGAATCTGGGACTGGCCTGGCTCTGGGGGCAGAAGCTCACCCATCTGATCCTGCTCTTCAACATCTACTACATCGCTGCTCTGGTCCTCCTGCGGCTGACCATCCCGACCCCCAGAGAAGGAGCCTACTCAACGGCCCCCGGCGCCCCCCTCGACCGCAACCTCCTCAACTCAGCCTTCATCGCCATGCTCACCAAAGCTCGTTACCAGGCGCCTTTCCCCGGCTTCCTGGTCTTCCACATCGCGAACCTTCCCCCACTCCGTTGGTTCATGAACAGCATTTTCGGACCCAAGAGCCGATCTTGTTACGTCCTCGACCCCATCATCGGCGACCCGCATCTCACCGAGATCGGTCGCAACGTCGTCTTTGGCTTCAACTCCTCCGTCACCTGCCACACCCAACAGCGCGATGCCATCGCCATCAAGAAAGTCGTAGTCGGCGACGACGTACTCATCGGGGCCAATGCCGTTATCTTCAGCGGCTGCCGCATCGGCCGCGGAGCCGTCGTCCTCAGCGGTGCCGTCGTCTCCCCCGACACCACGATCGGTAACTACGAGATCTGGGGCGGTCTACCGGCCAGGAAGATCAAGGACCTCCCGCCAGTGGCGGGGGAATTGGGAATGCAGAATTGAGGATGTAGAGAAGATGCCGTCCGAACTGGAACCCCGCCGGCGGCGTCAGCCATTCTACATTCTCAATTCTGCATTCCCAATTCTGTACATCCACGAAAGCGTGCCGTACCGCCATCCCGCTGGAAAAAACGGCCATCCTGCGATATCATCCTAGTTACCCATGTCCGAAACAGCCTTCATCCTTGTCGTGGAAGATGAACGCTCGCACGGTGAAGCCGTGAAAGAGGGTCTCGAGCGGACGGGGCATGCTTGCCACCTCGTCGAGTCCGGCGATGAGGCCGCGGCATCCATGAGTCAGCGTCCGCCCCATGTCGTCGTCACCGACTACCGCCTCGGTGGCAACCTGAACGGCATGGACGTTCTGCGAGCCGCCAGACTCGCCGCTCCTTGGACCCAGGGCATCCTCATCACCGCCCACGGCGACGAAAAACTTGCCCGCGACGCCATCATCGAGGGAGGCGCCTTCGACTATCTCACCAAACCGCTCGACCTGGAGAATCTCCGCGACACCGTCAACCGCGCCGCTCGCAAGGCCGCCACCGAACGCGAAAACCACCTTATGCGCGAGCAACTCAAGGAAGCCGCCTCCTTCGAGGGAATCATCGCGGTCAGCAGCCCCATGCGCAGCGTCTTGGACCGCGTCCGCCGGCTGGCCAAAACCAAGCTCACCGTGCTGATCTACGGCGAATCCGGAACCGGCAAGGAACTCATCGCCCAGGCCATCCACCGCAACAGCGACCGCCGCAACAAACCCTGGATGCCGGTCAATTGCGCCGGCATCTCCGAGGGCATCTTGGAATCCGAGCTCTTTGGCCACGTCAAAGGCGCCTTCACCAACGCCCATACTGACCGGCACGGCCTCTTCGAGGCGGCCGACGGAGGCACCGTCTTTCTCGATGAGATCGGCGACATGCCCTTCGCCATGCAGGCCAAGCTGTTGCGCGTCCTGGAGAACGGTGAGATCGTTCGCGTCGGCTCCAACAAGCCGGTCCGCGTGGATGTCCGCGTCGTCGCCGCCACCAACCGAGACCTCAAGCAAGCCGTCGTCGAGAAGAAGTTCCGCGAGGACCTGTTCTTCCGCATCAACCAGGCGGACATCAACCTCCTGCCGCTCCGTGATCGCCGCGAGGACATCCCTCCGCTCGTCCTCCACTTTGTCCAACAAGCGAACACCCTCCACCGCAAGCGAATCAAAGGCATCGCCCCAGACGCCCTCCGACTGCTGCACAACTACCGCTGGCCCGGCAACGTCCGTGAGCTGCAAAATGTGATCAACCAAATGGTCGTCTTCGGCGAAGGGGACACGCTCACCGTGGATGACCTGCCCTCCGCCCCGCCGATTCGGGCGACAACCGATATCGTGCCGCTGGCCCCCCGAGCAGTGAACCTAACGCTTGACGAGTTGACCAAGATGGCCATCCAGCACGCCCTCGCCCAGCACGGCGGCAACCGCGAAAAGGCCGCCAAACAGCTCGGCATCGGCGCTAGAACGTTGTACAGGAAGATCAAGGAGTACGGATTGTAGTAGTCGACCCGAGAGCCCGATCCCAAGCCGGTGTGGCACCGGATATTGGCCGGTGCGGCTTCCGCGCGTTGGGACAGGTCCTTGGCAGCAGCGCTCATGCCCACCTGGACGCAGACAGAACGTCGGTTCATGGCCCTTGCCCTCGACCTCGCCGGCCGCGGCCAGGGCCTTGTCGAGCCAAACCCCATGGTCGGCTGCGTGATCGCCAGCGGCAGTCGAATCGTCGGCTCGGGATTCCACCGCAAGTTCGGCGGTCCCCACGCCGAGCCGATCGCCTTGCGAGCCGCCGCTGACCTCGCCGAAGGCGCCACCGTCTATGTCACTCTCGAACCCTGCAACCACACGGGAAAAACGCCCCCCTGCACGGAGGCCTTGATCCGCGCCGGCGTCAAACGCGTCATTGCCGCCATGAAAGACCCGAACCCCCTCGTCGCCGGCAAGGGCTTCCGCCGCCTCCGCGCCGCCGGCATCCAGGTCCAGGTGGGCCTTATGCGTGACGCGGCAATGGCACTCAACGCCCCCTTCATCAAGTACTTTCTGGAGCATCGCCCTTACGTCATCCTCAAGTGGGCTCAATCCATCGACGGCAAGATCGCCACCCGAACAGGCGACTCCAAGTGGATCAGCTCAATCGAAAGCCGCAAGGCCGCCCACGCCCTGCGGGCCCGCGTGGATGGCATCATCGTCGGCATCGACACCGTTCTCGCCGACGACCCGGATCTTACCGCTCGGCTTGTCCGCCCCAAACGCACCGCCGCGAGAATCATCCTCGACCCCAGCCTGAGAATCCCGCTCGACTCACAAATCGTCCGCACCGCCAAGATGGTCCCCACGATCATTGCCGCAGGTCTCTTGGTGCGCAACCGCCCAAGTCTCGCCGCAAGGCGCAAGCTCGCCCGCCTTGAGCGTGCCGGCTGCGAAATCCTGAATCCGCTGCTCCAACACTACCTCGCCGGACCTTCCTCCATTCCGCGAAGCCTGGTCCTCCCCGGATCGACTCAAACCGCAATCCGCAATCCGCGATCCGCAATCGCTCGTCGGTCGCCCGCCACAACGAGCAGGCTCGGCGACCTCGCTCCCTTCGCCGTGGCATCCCAGCGCCGCTCAACGTCCGGTATTGACCTCGACACCTTGCTTGCCGCTCTGCGCGACCGCCAAATGACCAACCTGCTCGTGGAAGGGGGGGGCCGCGTGCTGGGATCGTTCCTGGAGCAAGGGCTTGCCGATGAGGCGACGATCTTCGTCGCCCCCAAACTCATCGGCGGCGAGGAAGCCCCTGGCCCGCTCCGCTCCCTTGGCCCCGGCCGCATGACCGACTTGCCCAGAATCGCCCGCTGCCTTGTCACCCATCTGGGCCAGGACATCTGCTACAATGTGAGATTCCGCTAGGCCGCGTGGGCGAAGGCCGCACCCGCAACCTCCACCGTGCTTCGCCGAGGCGCCCGGTGAATCCCAGGAGCACTGAATGACCAGATTGTGCGTTCTGCCCTCGCTGACCTGCTTGGCGATCACCCTGATTGCGCCCACCGCGTGCAACTCGGCCCCCCCAGCGCCGCTGGAAATCCTTAAACAAGCTGAGGCCGCCGCCGCCAAGCTCAACGCCGTCTCCTACCAGGCGGAACTCACCGCCGAGGGCCCCCTTGCCGCCCAGATCATGCCGATGAAAGGCAAGGTCCTGGCCAGGCGAGCCCAGTTCGGCGGTCAAACCCCCTTCCGCGTCGACGGCTCGTTGACCAAGCGAGGCACCATTGAACCCGCTCAGTTTCAACTCGCCTTCGACGGCCAGAACATCAGCAGCGTGGATTTGCACGCCAGAACATTCGCTCATGGGCCGATCGAAGCCGGTCTGAGCATCGGGAACCCTCTCTTTCCTCCAAGATACCTGAATGGCGCCCCCTTCGAACAGGAAATCAACAACGGCATCCTGGACTATCAGGGAACCTCCGAGGTGGACGGCGTGAAGTGCCACGTCATCGGCGCTCGCAGCAAGGATTCAACCTCGCAAAGCATTAAGCTCTACATCGCGGTCGAAGACTCCCTGCTCCGCCGAAACGAAATCCTTATCCAGCCGCCCTCCCCGCCGGGCGCCACGCCGCCGCCGCCCACCCGCGTCGTCTTCACCGTCAGCGGCTTGACCGCCAACCCGGCGATCGGCGACGACGCCTTCCACCTGGACTGCCCCGAAGGCTTTCTCAAACAGCCCATCGCTCCGCCCCAGTCTCCTTCTCAAGCCCAGGGCTCGGAACTACTGCCCATAGGCAGCGAAGCGCCCGATTGGGAATTGCGCGACGCCGAGGGCAAACTCGTGTCGCTCAAGGGCTTGCGAGGAAGAGTCGTGGTGCTCGACTTCTGGGCCACTTGGTGCGGCCCCTGCAAAATGGCCATGCCCGGGCTTCAGAAACTGCACGAGAAGTTCAAGGGCAAGCCGGTGGCGGTCTTCGGAGTCAATTGCCGCGAGCGATTCACCAACAGCAATCCAATGGCTTACATCAGGGAGAAAGGCTACACCTACGGCCAACTGCTGCAAGGCGACGTGGTCGCCAACGCCTACCGCGTCAACGGGATTCCCTGCCTCTACGTCGTCGGACCGGATGGAAAGATCATTTACGCTACCGCCGGGTTCCATCCTGCGTTGGAGGAAGTGCTTTCCGGCTTGATTGAGAAGGCCATCAATCAGTAGGCACGGCCCGCCGAGCAATGAGCCCCTGGACGCAACTTGCCCGCCGTGGCGGAGTCCGGGCGGCCTTGGAACACCAGGCAACGCCTCCCTCGTAGCCTCGGCCCCCCGCCTGCCCTTTACGTCCGCCTCGGCGGATGTCAAGAGTGGCCGACGAGAACGGGGCTTAACGTTGACTCGCGCTCGACGCCACCCGCAGGGGGGCGACGCTACACGCTAAGCAGAGCAGCGGAATCCTCCACTATCTGTGGCTCGGGCGTCTCGCCCGTGGACATCGGCAAGACGCCGGTGCCACAGTCAATGATTGCTTGCGCGGCTCCACTTATTGATCTTTGAGCGACCAATTAAACGCCCGGCCTACTGGTTGTGGCCTGTTTTCGGGCCTTATGCCTTCGCCGTAGGGTGAGTTATCTGCTCAAACGTCAATAG
>CAYYBO010000197.1:0-384 GCA_964470125.1 uncultured Planctomycetaceae bacterium
CCCTGGCAATCCCGCCGAGGCCGTTCTTGTTCCTTAACTCCGTAACTTGGGCTAAAGAGGGGGGAGCGACTCAAAACCTGCCAAGATGGAGGCGACGTCCATGAGAACCATTCTACTATCGCTGGCAATGCTCGCGGCCGTGGCCACGGCCGCCGGCGCGGACATCAACGTCTGGTGGCAACTGGACAGCGGCGACGGCGTCGCGATGGACCAAGGGGAGGGCAAGACCCTCGTCATCGGTTCACCGTCGGCCGCGCCGAACGGATCGTACTACGAGTACGGCCTCTCGATGTGGATCAGTACCGACGGTACTGAAGCAACCACGAATGGTTGTCGCGCTTATCGAAGCAACATCTGGCGCGGATCGGATAGTTCGATGACCAT
>CAYYBO010000197.1:394-8029 GCA_964470125.1 uncultured Planctomycetaceae bacterium
TAATTCGAGTTTGAACTCTCGATGTGGTTCTCCACCGACGGTACCGGCGGCACCACCAACGGCTGCACTGCCCACCGCAATACTCTCTGGCGCGGTCCCGACACGACGCTCACCATGGAGAACGATCCTCTGGTTGGTTTGCTCAACCCCCTCAACTGGAACGGTACTCGCGGTTACGGGAGTCAGAACAGCGGCGAGAAGCTGATCGGAGACTGGGGTCGGAGTCGCGGCGCTGGCGAGCCGGTCATCGGCGGCACGACCAACAATAACCTCAAGATGTTGAGCATGACGTTGAAGGTAGACTGCTACAGCATGGATGCCTGCCAGTGGATCTACGTCTACCAAACGGTCGGCACCGGCCTCTACGGCTATCTGCCCTACGCAGGACGCAAGGTCTTCTTCGGCCCGAACGCGTGGGTGTATGGCACCACGGCGGTGGACACCTGGGCCGAGGCCAGCCAGACGTTGCCGGTGGTTGGCATCCAGTTTAGCGGCATAGCAGAGCCGGCCTCGCTGGCCCTGCTCGGTCTGGGCGTGTTCATGGTGGTTCGTCGCCCACGAAGAGGCCGCTGCGCGTGAGGGCGATCAGCCCGCATCCAGATGCCCGTGACTTCCATCAGGCTCGTTCAATCGTCCCTGCCGCGCCATCGACCGTGACGCTCGCCCCGTGCGGAATGGCCTCGATCAGGCTCCGTTCCGGCTCGCAAAGCAGCGGCACGCCCGCCACGATCGCCCCCTCGACGATGTTCGTGTCCGCCGGCTTCTCCAGCACGATGGCCGCCGGCTGCTTGCCGGCCCTGGCCAGGGCGATCAGCACGATGCACCCGCCGGACGAGCCCTTGGTCTCCGGGTAGATCATCACCTTCCCGGCGATGCTCTCACCCTGGTGCTCGTGCCCCTTGGCGATGATCTCGCCGGTGTCCATGTCCACGTCGCCGAGAAACGAAAACGCCTTGCGACAGACGAGTGCCGGGCCGGTGACGCGCCCTTTGACCAATCCGCGAGCCTTGATGATCTTCTCAGCCATGATTGCCTTCCGTGAGGCCTGCCCTCGGGGTGCCGCGAGCTCCGGCCCGTAGCGTCGTCCCCCGTGGACGACGTGGAACATGAACGAACGCCTGCTCCCGTTCGGCGTCGGCCAGGGGGCCGACGCTACGGCACCTTCCCCGTCACCGCCGCTTTCAGACACTCCTCCCGGCTCCGCAGCGCCGTGCCGCAGCCGATCAAATCGCCGACGTAGCGGGCCATCTTGCACGAATCCGTCACCATCGCCTCGATCTGCGGCGTCTTCAAGCCGTGCTCCTTGCACGTCGAAACCCGCATGTGGCTCTCCACCGGGCACGAATCGCACACCACCACGCCGCCGGCCGCCTCGATCCGCTGCACCACACCCTCCCACGTCGCCGCCTGCCGGGTCATCCGATTCGTACATACCCACAGCCGCACGCCGGGATGCACGATCCTGGTGGCCGAACATCCTGTGGCACGGGCGTCTCGCCCGTGTTCGCACCGGCGGGACGCCGGTGCCACAGAACCAGACGGTGCCGCAGCCTCGCTGGGCGAAGGTGTGGCACCGGCTAATAGCCGGTGCGGTTCTTGCGCATCCAGCCAGTCCGCCACGAATCGCAGTTGATCCAGCGTATAGTGCGGGCAGCCGAGCGTTACGAAGTCGATGGCATCGCCAGGTCGGATCGTCGTCAGCTTGTCATAGACAGCGTGAAGGTCGTCCCGAGTTACCGTGTACACGCCCTTCGGCGATTGACGCCCCGCCGACGCTGCCGATTTGCACCGGCTATTAGCCGGTGCCACACTTCCGGGACTCGCACCGTCTGTGACCGTTCCGCCGAACGCCGCCTCGACGCTGCCCGCCTCGGCCGTCCACGGCGGGGCGTGATAGAGCGTGACCGATCCGCTCGTCGCCAGGGCCGCTCCGAGGGCCAGCAGGTTGCTCTGCGTCGGGGCCGGCAACCCCTCCAACACCGGCACCTCGCTGCCGACGATGGCCCCGATGTGAAAGCCGAGGGCCGAGTAGTCCGCGTCGTCCCGCAGGTCCTCGGCGGTCAGGCGAATCTTGAACAGGTGCGTCCCGCGGCGGTTCTCGTCCAGCAGGTAGCCCATCAGCGGATACTTGCCGGTGACCGCCGAGTAGCGCGTGAAGATGCCCCCGCGATTGGTTCGGGCCCCCAGCACGCTGTTGTAATAGATGATCGCGGAAGACTCGACGCTGGCGATGAACGACCCCTTCGGCGGGATGAAGCCGAGGTGCTGCGGCGTGCAGGTGTACGTGCCGATGATGCCCATCTTGCGGTGGGCCTCGACCGCTCGGGCCTGCAAGTCGTGCACGGCCTTCGGGCAGCCGAGCGTGTTCCACAGGTCGAGGTCGCAGGCCAGGGTGGAACTGGTCGTGGGGATGCAGACCCTTGCTCCGGTCTCGGCGTAGTCGATGACGTCCTCGCAGTTGCCGCGATAGATGGACATCTCCGCCGGATAGTGCGCATAGATGACATCAACGAACCGCTCCGCCCCAAACGCCTCGCCGAACTGCACCAGATAGTCCATAGCCCTGGCGACCGCCGGGCCGCGCGAGCCGTCGAGCATGCGTTTTTCGTTGTCGGTGAGGTTCATAAGGCGCCTCGACGCGAATGCACCCTCGCGGAAACTGCATTATCTGGTGTAGAGCAGGATGAGTCGAGCGCTCGCCCTCCGCGTCTCGACAGCCTTAGAGAGGCGTTAAAACCTAGCCCACGGCGTGCGCCAATGGTATCTACACAAGTCCGGCCTGGCAGGGCCGACTACGGTTGCCGGGGGTGAACGCAGTGAACCCCTGGTCGGCGGCCTCCGAGTCTTTTTCGTCCGGAGGACGGACCAGGGATTCGTCCGCCCGGGCGGGGAGTGCCGGTCTCGAGAGCATTTGCCGGGACTGGTGTAGATACCGCAACTTCCGCTCGACCCGACGAAACGCCCTTGGCGGGTGAGGTCGCGCTTCCCGTCGCTTCATTTGCATATCAAGTCAGGATTCTTGCGAACAGCAGAAATGTCTACCTGGCTTGCCGCGGCGGATAGGGCATATCAGACACGGTCATGCTCTTGATGGTCAGCGGCTTGATCGGGCTATGCTGTCCGTCCACCGCGACCTGGCTCAGCTTGCGGAGCGTGGCCAGCGACTGCGGCCCGCGGACTTGGCCGAAGGCGGTGTAGCGGCCGTCCCAGGCAGTCTGGCGCGTCAGGCAGATGAAAAACTGGGAACTCGCCGAGCGAGGATCGCCCTCGATCAGGGCCATGCCCACCGTACCCTCGTCGAACGGCGTATCGTTGAACTCGGGCAGCAGGCAGAGTCCGTCAGGCCGGCGCCCCGTGCCGTCGCCCTTGGGGCAGCCGCCGAGAATGAACTGGCCGGCATAGAGGGTGTGGAAGGTCTTGCCGCTGTAGAAACGTTGTTCGACGAGCTCCAGGAAGTTCGCCACGTGCCGCGGGGCCTTGTCGTACAGCAACTCGATGACCAAAGTGCCGTGCTCCGTCTCCAACGCGACCTGTTTGTACTGCACGACGTCGATGATCAACGGCTCGCTCTCGATCGCCCCGCCGTATGGCCGCCATTGCAGGCGGTACTTACCGCTTTGGTGCAGTCCGGGGTAGAAACGGGCGACGTCGAACCGCAAGCCCACGCAACCGAAGGGGGCGAGCGTAATCGCCGGCACGGGGTAATCGGGCTTGCGCGTCACGCGGTTTCCCAACTGCGGATTTGCCTCCGAGGCCACCTCCAACCCGCGGAAGGACACGCCGGAGAAGATGTGCTCCAAGGGAAGGCCCATCCCGTACTCCGGCCGTTCCCTCGCCGGCAAGGCCCCCGGAACAGTGAGCCTGACGTTCTCGTCGGTCCGGTTCTGGAGCACGAACTCAACGATAAGTTCGCTGCCGACGGGAATTACGGTGCTGGCAGCTCGTATTTCGGCGCGGACCAACTGAGACAGGGGGCGGTCCGCGGTTGCCTCAACGGCGGCTTCTCCCATCGCCGGCTGGGAAGTCTGGCCCAGCAGAAGACAGGCCCCAGCCATCATCAGATTCACGAGTCCGGCCATCACCACCGCCTCTCACCAACGCCAAGGGAGTCAAAGCGTTCCCCCGCCGGCACTGCCTTCGAGGGCGTCGTTGTTCCGCACGCACCCGCGAGAGGCAAGCCGGTCTCTTCAGAACACGGCCTCAGGCCCCAGTGCCTCCCAATACAGTAGATATCGTCCGACAGAGGATGCGGAAGTCCAGTCTGAGCGACCAATTGTCTATGTAGAATAAGTCGAGCCGCATCCATTCTTCGAAGCCGATGTTGTGCCTGCCCTTGATTTGCCAGAGGCAGGTCAGGCCGGGACGCATGCTCAGCCGCCGGCGCTGCCAGCGGTCGTACTGCGCCACCTCCGAGGGGATGGGCGGTCTCGGGCCGACAATCGACATGTCGCCCAGCAGCACGTTGAAGAGCTGCGGCAGCTCGTCGAGGCTCCACCGCCGAAGCCATCGCCCCACCCCGGTGGTGCGAGGATCGTCCGGGATCTTGAAGACCGGGCCATCGGACTGGTTCAAGTGAGCGACCTGCGCAAGTTTTGCCTCCGCATCCGCTTCCATGGTCCGGAACTTCAACATCTCGAATTCGCGGCCGTGCAGACCGCTTCGCCGCTGGCGGAAGAGAATCGAGCCGGGCGACGAGAGCCTGATCAGAATCGCGCATATCAGCATTATCGGCGCGGTCACAATGATTCCGATAATCGCGAGAAGGATGTCGAGAGCGCGTTTGACCCACAGCAATTCGGGGGAATGGCGAGTCGGCGAGTACGAGAGCAGCGGCACGCCGTGGAATTCGACGATCTCGGGCACGGAATGACACGCCATTGACTCCGCCTGGATGTGGGCTGGAACGCCCACCTCCTCGCACAACCGCACATACGGGAGAATCTCTGGCAGGTGTTCCAGAGGCGATGAGAAGATCACCTCATCGACGACCTGCCTGTCTAATATCGGACCAAGCTGCGACAGCTCGCCCAGGATCGCACCGGTCTGAATTCGGGTGCGGTCTGTTTCCCATGGTGCCCGGAGATGCCCGACCACCACTGGCCGAACGAAACCGCTGGACCGCAGGAGGCGGCGAAACAGGACGGCATCACGGCTTGTCCCGACGATGAGGACGTTTGTCCCCTGCCGCCGCCGACTCCATCGCCCCAGCAAGAGGCTTATACCTCTGGCGGCCAGCGTGGTCGCGGGGAGCAGGAGCGTGACAAAGCCGATTTGGGCGCGGGGGTACAACTCGCGTTCAAGGAGCAGGGCCAAAGCGGCCATGACCAGGGCGCTGATGGCCGCGGCGGCGACGATGCGGCGGGCGATCCGAGACCATGACTGCCACCGCGGCTGGTACCAGCCAAGTGAGGCGAGGATCACCGGCCAGGCTACCACCGAAGGGATGAGAATCTTGAGGTGGAGTCGCACACTGCTGATCTTGTCCAGTGGCGGGGGTCCCAGGTGGAGCAGCTCCGGCCAGTCGGTGTGCATCCACAGGTGGCACCGAAGGATGTCGGCGATGATATAGGTCGCGATGATCGTGATCGCGTCGGCGGCGATCATCGCGGCGCGGACTTGACGCCAGGCGTTGAGGTGGGTCATGCTTCGGACGCCCGTGATCTCGGCGGGAGTTGTGGCGAATTGTACATGTCGCTGCTTGCGCGATCAACGGCGCGAGAAGACAGCGGATTTGCGTTGTTTGAGCCCGGCCCGCATAATGCCCCTCCACTATGCGGTCGGCGGCCCAATTCGCGGAATTGGGAACAGAAGCCGGCTGAGGCAACGGGAGTACAGCGAAAAGAGGAGTGCGAGTATGTTCGGCGGTGGAGGTCCGTGGTGGCTGTCGCTCATCTTCATGCTGGTCACAATGGGCATCAGGATGTTGATGATGTTCCTCACGCCAGCGGCGTGATCCGGCCAGAGGATCGAGGCTGGAACTGTCGGCAACCGAGCCCCGCCGTCGCCGAAGGTGGTTTCGGATTGGGCTAGGCAGGGGTTCTGTCGGCAGCGATAATCAGACCTATGAAATCAGGAGAATCGCGATGATGGGCGGTGGGAACTTCTTCTTCCTGTATATCATCTTTTTCGTCATTAACTTCGTGATCAAGCTTGTCACCGGGCAACTCGCAACGCCCACGTAGGCAGCGAGGACAAGCCCTGCCCGCATACGGCGCTTCACGATGGATCGCGGCGGCGATGGCCTGCCTCCTGGTCGGTGGGCCTCGCCGACTCGACCGAGCGGGAGTTCGGCTGGTGCGCTGAACAACACCGCACCCAACCGTGAAGTGGCCCAGTGACCTTTCCACTCCAAGCGTCTCACGCCAGTCCCTGCGGAAAGCCGACGGGGGCGCCTCGAAACTCCGCTACTGGGACCGGTAGTAGCTGAGCCGGGGCAGGGTCTTGTCCGGCGGGCGGGATTCAAAGCGGGCGGTCAGGACCCGAGTGGTTGGCGGCGCGCAGGGGCTGAGGTCTTTATCCATTCGGCCAGCCGCCGAAACCCCTCGTCGATGGACACTTGCGGAGCGTAGCCCAGGTCGCGGCGGGCGGCGGCGATATTGAACCAATGCGCGGTCGAAAGCTCGCGGACGAGGAATCGCGTGAAACGGGGCTCCGTGTCCAGCCGGGCCAGCCAGTGGACGGCCTCCAGGCTCGCACCGACGGCAAGGGCAGCCCAGCGCGGGACTCGCCGCGTCACCGGCGGGAGGCCGGCGGCGGCAAGAATGCCGTTGACGAGTTCCCAGACGCCGCGAGGTTCACCTTGACTGATGAAATAGGCTCGACCGGCGATGGGCGAGCCGGGACGCAACCGGTCGCAGGCGAGTAGGTGGGCGTCGGCGGCGTCATCCACGTATGTGCTGTCCACCTTCTTGTCGACCGGGCCGATGCGGCGGAGCGTCTTCGCCCTGGCGATAATCCGGGGCAGGAGCTGCGTGTCGCCGGGTCCCCAGATCAAGTGTGGCCGGATCGAAACGGTCGCGAAGCTCATGGAGTTGGCGGCAAGGACGTTCCGCTCGGCGATCGCCTTGCTCTGCGGATAGTAGGCTTCGTACCGCGGGGGGTAGGGTACGGACTCGTCGACGCCTTCCATGTCGGTCCCGTCGAAGACGACGCTGGCTGAGCTGGTGAAGATCAGACGGCCGATGCCGTGGGCGCGGCACGCGGCGATCACGTTCTCCGTGCCGACGACGTTGGGGCCGTGATAGAGGGTGTACGGCCGGGCGATGCCCGGACGGCCCGCGACGTGGAACACGGTGTCGCAGCCCTTGCAGGCGGCCGCGACGGCGGTGGCGTCCTGGACGTCGCCGCGGAGGACCTCCACGCCTTGGGCTGCCATATCGTGATACTCGCCGCGGGCGAAGATGCGCACGGAATCGCCGCGAGCCAAGAGTCGTTGAACGATGGCCCGTCCGAGGAAACCGCCGCCGCCGGTGACGAGGACTTTCATTGAATTCTCGATCCCCTCTTCAAACGCACTCCAGGTAGAGCCGAGGAGTCGTTCAATGAGTGTGGAACCGGCTAATACTACAACGCTATGTTCATTCTTGCCCCAACGGGGCAAAGGACCGTAGCCACGGGTGGAGTCCGCCGCAGGCG
>CAYYBO010000198.1:0-7939 GCA_964470125.1 uncultured Planctomycetaceae bacterium
ACGCCCTTGGCATCCTGGGCCGGCGGAGCGAAGGGGCTGAGGTCGGGAATGCCGATGGGATTGTCGAAAGGTTGGATCGTGCCCCCCGCCTCCGTTTGGGCGCCGACCAAGACGGGGCACAGAACGCCGCAACCGATCAAAGCGGCGACCATGATGCACGGCGAGCGAAACCGCTTGAAATAATGCCGCGCCCATGACATCGCGCAACTCCTTTGCGCCGGGAAGCCTGCCCCGGAGCCCTGGCGACATCGGCTTTCGACCGATGAACTTCCAGAGGCCCTTTAGGCCGGTCCCTAAGTCGGCTCCGCCGACTCCCCCGCCTCGGACAGCGAACGAATCCTCCCGACCAGATCACGGATGTTGCCGCCCGCCTTGGTCAGTCTCTCCGTGGGAATCACGCCCCGCCCTTCGGCGTTCCCTTCGTCCGGCCTCCCGCCATGATCCCGCACCGAGAACCGCGCGAAGGTGGAAGTGAAGGAATTGGGGCGTTTGCGCTCGACCGCCGCGACCAAGTCCGACAACTCCTCGGGATCGGTGATCTCCATTACCGCGACAATCCGCTCGGGCGTAACCCCGAGCAATACCGCCCGCCGCCCCAGTCGCACAAGGCAAAGACTCTGCCGGCTGGATAAGTAATGGCTCGCCAGCAGATCGATGACTCCCCCTCCGCCCAGGCGGTTGCTTCGCGGAAACAACCTCCGAATCGCCATGGCCCCCCCGGCGATGATCGCCAGCACCACCAGCAGCGGCCACAACATCTGAACTGTCCCGAGCCGTGAGTCCCGGCCGGCCAGTGACCCCCTCCGTATCGTCGCCGAACCGTCGCCTGGCAACCGCTGCTCCGCCCTGCCTGCGTGCTCCGGCCGAGTCAGCGTTCCCTGTAGCCACGCGGATACGGCGTCTCCGTCTGCGGCCGGATCGGCGGTGTCCTGCTTGACCGAGGCTGCCGTGTTGGCCGAGGGTCGGGCCAAGACGTCCTCTGCCCGCGCATTGCCGATTCCCGCAGCCGACGCCGCCGACAGCACCCAAACCAGCCTGCTCGCCTTGGCCCACGTCCGCATGCTGAGACCCGAACCCTAGTTCCGTCCCTCGTCACTGATGCCCGCCACGATCTCGCTCACCCGCACGCAGAGATTCTCGTTCAGCACGATCACCTCGCCGCGGGCCACCAAACGCTCATTTACCAGCACGTCCACCGGATCCCCGGCAAGCTTGTCCAACTCCACCACCGAACCCTCCCCCAGCCGGAGAACGTCCTCGATCAGCATCTCAGCCCGCCCCAACTCTATCTTCACGTTCAACTCAACGTCGTTGAGGAGCTCGATCCCTTGTTCCGAACCTGCAAGCGAACGCGTGCCAAAACTGGGAAGCTCCAGAGGAGCGGCGCCCGCAGGAGGCGGAGGAGGCGGGGAAGCCCCAGCAGCTTCGCTCGCCGGGGCCGTCGCCCCGGACGATGAGAAAGCCGCCGCTGCTGCCGCGTTGGCCCGCTCCTCGGCGATCGCCGCCTCCATCATCGCCGCCATCTCGTCGAAGGGGCGGCCCGCCGAATCCAGCTTGGCCGGCGACGTCACCGCCGGTTTCGCCGGCGCAGCCTGAGCGGCGCCCGCCAAAGCCGCGTCAATGTCCTCCTGGGATAGTCCGCTGAAGCCTTCAGGGGACTCCATCGCCTTGGCAGCCTCCCCCGCTAAAACCTCCTCCACAACCGCCTCGGCGGCCGATTCCTCCACCAGCGGCTCCGCGTCGGCCGGTTCGACCACGTCGCCGGAGGGCTCCGCGGGCGCTTCCGCAGCCTGAGCGGCATCGCTCTCGAGGGGCGCGCCCTCGGCAGGGTCGTCTCCGCCCGCCGCCGAGAAAGCGGCGTCAATATCTTCCTGGGAAAGGTCGTCTGGTTCGTTGGGGGTCACGCCAGCCATACGTCCCTGCCTTCCATGGCCCTACATGGCATCCATGCCCGACGACTGACGCGTGCAAGCAGGCGACTCCCCAAAACCGGGCCTCAGAAGCCCGTCGGCAGCGACATGCACTCGGGAATCAACACCTGTTCAATGACCGCGTCGTCGTTTATCAATGAGCTCAACTCGAAACGAAACTGGCGCTTCAGCGTTTCAAGGCCCGGCTCGTTCAAGTGCTTCTCGTCCACGCTGCGCAAGATGCGGCTCAAGGCATCGTTGATCGTGCTCTTGCGATTCTCCAGAAACTCCTTGACTTTGGTGAGGTCCGACTGGTGAACGCGAACCACGACCGTGACGTTGCAGACCAACCCGCGTGAGCCGTTGTTGTTGGGCACGCGCAGCCTGGCAACCTCCAGTTCGGCGCTTTCCTTCCACGGCTGCGTGGTCACCTGGTGGATGCCTTCAAGGGCATGGGTCGGATCAGGACTCGTTCCGAAGAACCGCATCAACAGAAAGATAGCCAGCCCCTCGACCAACATGACGCCGCCGAAAAGCCCCAGCGTGCCCAGGGATCGTTTGGCCTTCGGTGGAGGCAAAGCCTCGGCTGCGGCGTCAGGTTTTGTCTGCTCCTCCGCCATGCAACGCTTCCTTACGACCCCGACCGCGTTCCGGCGCGCGCGAGGCCCACTTCTTTATCGGTCGATTCTTGCGCCGACTGCATCGCATCACCATGCGAGAAACGCGGCTTCCGTCACGTTCTGCGCCGCTCGCGCAATTCGTGCCGATCCCCTATCCGTCCGATAAGGGCGCCACTCCCCGCCCCGTCATGGCGGCGACTACCGCCGCGCCACCAGCAGCAATTCCTGCAGCAACTGGTCTGAGGTCGAGATCACCCGGCTGGCGGCCGAGAAGGCCGTCGACGACGTGATGAGGTTGATGAACTCTCTTGATAGGTCGACGTTGCTCAGCTCCAGCGATCCGGAACTGACCTTGCCGGCGCCCATCGACAGCGGCGTGGTGATCCTGGCCTCGCCGCTGTTCGGCCCGATGAAGAACACGCTGTTCGACCTCGCCAGCAAACCCTCGGGATTCGAGAAGGTCGCCAGGGCAATCTGGCCGATCGTCTGGTTCAGGCCGTTGGTGAAAGTGCCGGTGATGACCCCGTCCTGGCCGATGCTGTAGTCCAACAAGGTCCCCGTCGCGAAGCCGTCCTGGAAACCCATGACCAGCGACGATTTGGCCACGTTCAAGCCGCTCAGCCGCTGCAAGTTCAATTGCAGCGGCAGCGGATCGCTCGCGCCCGTGTCGGCGCGGTCGATCACGATACTGTTCTCCGGAGACTTGACGAACTGCCCGTTGGCGTCGAAAGTCACCGAACCCGTTCCCACGTCGAATTTGACATCCGAGTCGTCAGCGCTGGTCGCATAGAACCGCCACGTACTGCTGCCGGTGGTGCGGTTCTCAAGCACCATCGTCAAGTCAACAGTGATCGGCGTGCCGATCGAATCGTAAACTACGAAGGTGGTGTGAGCGCTCTCGCCGTTGGCCGTCTGGACCTCGTTGAAGGTAAAGGGGAGCTGCGTGGCTCCGTTGCTGATCAGCGTGCCGGAGGCGATCTCCAGCTTGTTCTCCGTGCCCGCGTTGCCCCGCACCTCCAACCGGCCGTCCGCCGTCACCGCCACACCCGGAGAACCGGCCACGCCCGCCGTAGTGTCGATGCCGATCACCTCGTCCAGCCAGCTCAGTAGATCATTCACCGTTACTCCCGTGGTTCCGACGATGAACGACTCGCCGGGCACGTTGCGCCCGCCTCGCTTCACACCGTTGACGGTGATCACGTCGCCGTTGGCCAACAGGGCCGCCCCGCCCGGATTCTTCACCACCGTCAAGGCCGTCGCCCCGGTGATGGGATTGTTGGCCGCGTCGTGCAGAACTTGCGATCGCAGAATCGAACCCTGTGTCGCCACGATCCCGCTGGAGTTCAGCGTGCCCTCCAACTGCACCGCGGCCGTCGCCCGCGCCGTGGTCAACGTTCCCAGCGGAATGCTCAGGTCGCCCAAGGCTCCCGGGATCAACTCGAAATTCCTGTTCACCGAGAAGCCCTGGACGAAAAACCCGTCCGCGCTGATCAAGCGGCTGTCGGCGCTCAGGCTGAACGACCCGTCGCGGGTGAACACCCGTTCATTTTCCGGCGTCCGCAAGACGAAGAAACCGTCGCCCTCGATGGCCAGGTCGCTGGGCACCCCCGTCGTCTCCACCGACCCCGGCGTGAAGCTCCGTTGAACCGCACCCACCGCAGCGCCCAGGCCGATCTGCATCGGATTGGTGCCGCCCTGCGTGCCGTCCGGCTTCGTCCCCGCCGAGATGGTCCGCGAGAACTGCGTCTGGAACAAAGTCCGTGATCCCTTGAACCCGGTCGTGTTGAGGTTGGCGATGTTGTCACCAATCACATCCAGCCGGAACTGGCTGGCGTTCAACCCCGTCAAACCCGTGTACAGAGCAGATGTCAGACCCATGGCAACCCTTCTCCATTGGCGAGAGGTTCAATCATTTCCTTCCGACTCACACAAGCAGCGCCGTCCGCCGGCCCGCTAGAATCCCAAGACAATCCACGGCGCCAGCAAGGCGTCCAGATAACCGGCCGTCGTGTCCGCCCTCTGAGTGAAGGCCCGCACATGATCGCCCGCGCTGCCGGTGGCTGCCGGCTCGGACGACCCGAGCTTGCTCTTCTGCCCCGCCACGGCCTTCGCCGCCGACGAGCCGCTCGATTCTTCATCATCCTCCTCTTCTCCGCCCTCGCCGCTCGCCGACAGACTGCGACCCAGCTCCGCCTCCAATTCAGCCAGAATGTCCGACGGCAGGTTCTCAACCAGCGTCACTTGCTCGACCTTGGCGGCCGGCAGCGACCGCCCGTTGTGCAGTTCCAGTATCGCCTCCCCATTGCCTTCGAAGCGCACGCCGATCACCAGCCCGCGGAGCTCGTAGGCCTGGCCGCCGCTGTTCGTGACCGTCCCGGATACATAGTGTCCAATCAGACTGGCGGTCGAGCCGAACCGCTGCTCGGCGGCCAGCGTCTGCAGCGTCTTGTTCAGCGTCACGGTTTGCTCCATCGAGCGGATCGTCGAAAGCTGTTGCAGCAACTGCTGATTGTCGGTGGGTTTCAGCGGATCCTGCGACTGCAGCTCGGCAATCAATAGTTGAAAGAAGTTCTCGCTGCTCAGGTCGCTGAAGCCGCGAGTCGTCGCTTGTGCGCTCGACACCGTCGTGCCGGCACCGATTACGGACGTCTCCATCATCGTCCCCTTTGCATTCCTGTCGCGGCCGGCCTGCTCCGCAAGCCGTTCTACGCGATCAAGTCCAGCGACAACTCCGTTGTCGGTGTCTGCTGCACGCCTGCGCGGGCCTCCTCCGCGAGGACCGCCCCCGCATTGACCTCCGCCTCCGCTTCCCCGTCATGAGCCGTCTGCCGCGAAGACTGCCGCTCCTCTGAGTCCGCTCTCCAGCGGTCATTGGCCGCCCATCCTCCGTGTTCCTCGTCCATCCCCCGGCCGTGCTCCGCCCAGCCACCCTGCTGCGAGTTTTGGTGCTGCCCGCTGGCCTCCGCCGATGCCGGCGTACGAACCACTACGTCCGCACGCCCCATGCGAATGCCGTGCGCCGCCAGAGCCTCCCGCAGATCCGACAGCCGCGATTCAATCAACCTCGCCACCGCCTGCGATTCCGCGTTCACCTGCAAAGTCATCGCCTGATGCTGCATGCGGATTTGGAGCCGCAACTGACCCAACTCCGGCGGCTCCAGCCGCAGAGTCACCTGATGGCGGCCCGCGCCGCTCGTCGCCGAGAGAACGCGCGCCACCCCGCTCAAATCCGCCGTATCATCAACTCCGAACGTCGAGGAAATGCCCCCGCTGCTGACTGCCTCGACAACCGGGGAAGAAATCCCCGCCGATGAGACGGCATCGCCGCTGGGGCCGGGCTGAACCACCGCAACGCCCGAAGGCACACCCGCATGTAACGCGGTTCCGCCGTCCTGTGACGCGGGCGAAAGCATGAACTTCGCCACCGAGGCCGCCACGTTGTCTCCGACGGCTGTGCCGATCGCAACCAACGCGGGCTGGCCGCCCTTCTCCACAAGGCCCCCCTGGACCTCGAGCCTCCCCGAGGCGTGACGACCGCCGCCGGAGTTGGGCGTCGCCGAATCGGTCCGCTGAATCTCCACTTCCGACTGGCTCTCAACAATTGCGATCTTCCGATCCGCGATCGAAGGCCCCCTGGTCAGATCGCCTGAAAACTCGTGCGGGCGGCGTCCGCCCCCGCTGGCCTGGGCTCCAGCATCCGGCGCGTTCTTGGATCCACTGTCGGGCCTCTCCTCCAAGCGAACGACGGACGCTTGCTCACCTCGCGGCAGGTGGCTCTGTCGACCTCGGCCCGTCGTCGCGTTGTGCGAGTCGCCATCGTCAGTGTCCGACGGATCCACGCTCGCCGGCGGTCCCGGCGGCTGCTGAGAGCCGGCCTGCTGATTCGCCCCGGCCTGAACCACCACCGGCTCAACCGGCACCGGTACTGAAGAGGTCGGTCTTGGATTCCACTCCACCCCCTCGACATAGACCGGCGGCGGCTTGCTCGGTCCGGGTACGCGTCCTACATCCTGCGGCTGTTCCTCAGCGCCCTCCGGCAGCGACCCAAACGCCGGCTGCACCCGCGGCGCATCCCCTTCGCCGCCCTCCTGCTGTGCGGAGACGGGCTGGATCAACTCGACCGGTGATGTCGTCAATTCGGCATTGGTCTGATCCGACGTGGAACCGCTGCCCCCGCTGGACTGCACCGCGGCCCCTGCGGCGGCCGGATTGTCGGCTTGCATCTGACTCTTCTCGTCCGGCAGACGATCACCGGCCGACTCGGGCTTGCGGGCGGCCTGGCTGCGCGGAGTCTCTCCGAGAGGGTGGCCCCGCGCGGATCGGATTCGCTTCAGTACCGAATTAAAGCCTCCCGCAAGAGGATCGGAGGCTTCGTTTCGAGTGCCGGGCCGCGTCGGCGGCTTGATGTTCAGCCGCGCGATCGCTTCAGCCGGAACAAGCTGAGGCCGCATGGATTAGGCTTTCTGATTTTCTCATGTGCCTGCACCCAGGGCCTCCGCCTGTGTTGCATCGCGTTCATGCAGTTTGTCCAAGATGCGTCCGATCCACTGACGCTCTTCGCTCCCCTTGCAGGAAGCTACGATCTGCCGCGCCTTCCGCGCCTCCATGGCCATCAAGATGCGAACCACGTCGGCATCGTCCTTCTGCCGAAGCAGTTCCTTGGCCTCCTTTGCCTTCACGCCGGAGATGATCTCCAGTTCCTTCTGCAGGCCGCTGTGGTCGGCCTGCCTGCCCTTGGCCTCGATCTCCGCCGCGAAACGCTTCCTCGCTCCCTCCAGAGCCTCTTTCTCCCGCACCAAAGCGAGCTGCTGCGTCTCCAGAAGCCTCCAGGCATCCTGAACCTCCCGCTCGCGACGGGCCAGCTCTATCAATTGCCTTTCTTCCACCTCTTGTTGCCGACGAATTCGCTCACTGCTCGGCCGCGCCGGTTCGTGCGCGTCAACAACCGGCTGCGTGCTCGCGGATGCCTCTTCGTCCTCTCCCTTCAGGGCGGCCAGAGCACGGTGCACGCGCTCCGGGGTCATCCACCCTTGACTCCGGGCATAGACGGCGAGCCCGACCAAACCCAGCATGTTGGTCGCGGCCACGAACCCGATCGCCGTCAACAAACGCCTCATACCACGTCACTTTCCTCGACCATGACGGCGTACGCGAAGCGCGTCACGTTCAGGTCGTCCGTCTCGATCCGCTCCTGCCGCTCGATCTCCGCCACAAACGCCTCTTGCTGCCGCTCCTTCAGCCGCTCCAGGACTTTGGCCTCCTTGCGGGCGTTGGCCAGATCCGCCCGCTCCTGGGCCAGAATGGCGCGGTTTGCGCTCAGCGACGCCTCGGCCTCTAAAATTCCGCGCCGCAGTCGAATCATCCAATGTCGCCCCGCCTTCAGTTCTTCAACGTCCATGTGCTCGCGGA
>CAYYBO010000199.1:0-7918 GCA_964470125.1 uncultured Planctomycetaceae bacterium
ACCTCGCACCCGGGCTCGGCGGGCGCTTCCCGCTCAAGCCCTACATCTGTCCGTCGGACAGATCGTCAGCAACTCCGCTGGTCGGGCAGGTAGGCGAGCCGCCGGCCATCGACACTCGCTATGCGTCGTGGGAGGTCAACGGTAACAGCTATGCACTCAATTGGTACTGGCCGTACGCTCCCCCGATGTACGGGCAATCCAAATACTGGCAGCTTTCGTGCATGTCGCTCTACGGCACGGCGATGCTGCAGGCGAAAATCGGCGGCAATGCCGCCGAATTCGTGCTCTTCATGGAAGGCATGATGAACGCCTACGTAATGGACGCCAGGCCGCCTGACGGCTCGCAGGGCGAGAGCCCGCTCCAGACACTCGGCGAGGGCTGGCACCGCAAATACTCCACGTATTCCGTCGGTTTCTATGACGGTCACGCTGAGTATCGCTTCTTCGATACGCGCTACACCGCCGGTACCGGCTATGACATTTGGCCCGAAACCACCACCCAATGGCCGGTTGAGTGCCCGTACTGAAAGGAGGCCGGGCGATGAGAAGAGCCAAAGCGTTCACGATGATCGAGTTACTGACCGTCATGGCGATCATTGCCGCCGTCGTGGCCATCTCCCTGCCGCATGTGTCTCGCAGCCGCGAGGAGGCCAAGCGAACGGTGTGCATGGCCAACGAGCGCGGGATCGGCCAGGCGTTTTACCTCTACGCGATGGAGACGCCGGACCCCGGCTACTTCCCGGCTATCTGTCAGACGACGACGGCGCCGAGCGACAACTACGCTTTGTTCCGCCCCCAGGACCGAACCACGGAGCCATCAACCACCGGGACGCCTTCGCCGACGGTGGATTTGTGGGCAGTGGTCCGGAAGATGCAATGCGCGCCCAAGCAGTTCGTCTGTCCCAGCACGACGGACCTGCCGGACCCGGTGGCGGACACAACCGTTTACTACGACTTCCTCTCGATGACCCACCTGAGCTACGGCTACCAGTTTCAGCACAGCCCGAACCGCCGAATCATCGGAATGGCTTCCGAGCCGCTTTTCCCGGTCCTGGCCGATGGGAATCCGTACGTTAAGGGCGGCATCACCAACACACTGGCAGCGGACCGCAACGGCCCTGGCCGCGGCAGCAGCACCAACCATGACCGCGAAGGACAGAACGTGTTGTCTCAGGACGGGCACGTCGACTTTGAAGCGGGGCCGGACGTCGGATTGTCAGGAAAAATCAGCGGCGTGCCGAGGGCCCGCGGTCGCGATAACTGTTACTCATACTTCACGAGCATTGCAGACCCCGTGGACCCCGGCACTGACAAACCGACGTGGACACCGGGAGCCGGTATCGGCACTATCGCACTGGGCGGCAAATCGGATGCCTGCCTGGTGCCGTGAGAATCACGGTTGTTGGAGGGAGCGGCAATGGACACGGACTCTGGGAGGAACGGCATGACCACGAGAAACCGCCGCCGAGGGATGACCTTCACTGAGATGATCGTCTCGATCGCCATCTTGCTCTCGCTGATAGCTCTCGTTTACCCAGTGATGAGCGCGGTTCGCAAGAGCGCCGGCGTGCAGCAGTGCGTCTTCAACCTGCGAAACATCGCCACGGCAGCGGAGTTCTACAACAAGGACAACGACCCCACGGGCCGTGGAAGCCGGCCGACGCAGCCGTGGCATCTGGGTTATCTCTACGGAGGCGTGAGCTACAACTATACGACCGAGTTCGTCTATGGCGGCTACCGCCACACCGTGGAGCACCCCGACTTTCCGAACTCCGACACATACATGATCCCCACCGAGCTGCGTCCGTACAACAAATACATCGCTCCCGGCCTCGGGGGGCGGTTTCCGATTAAGGATTGGATCTGCCCGGAGGACAACTCGTATGCAGTGCCGATGCTAGGAGGCGGCGGCCAGATGCCGGTGGTCAACACACATTACTCGTGCTGGCAACTTACCGGCAATAGCTACGCGATCAACTGGTACTGGCCCAATGCACCTCCAATGAATGGAGGCTCGGGGTATTGGGATCTGCCGTGCATGTCTTCGTTCGGCACTGCCATGCTGCAGGCAAAGGTCGGGGGGGCCGCCTCCGAGTTCATCCTTTTCATGGAGGGCATGATGAACGCATACATGTTGGACGCCCGACCGCCGGACGGATCCAGCGGCCAGAGCTCCCTGCAGATGCTGGGCATGGGCTGGCACGGCAAGCGTTCCCGCTACGTGACGGGTTTCTACGACGGCCATGCCGAGCACCTTTTCGTCGATACCCGCTACACCAGCGGACCCGGGTGGGACACCTGGCCGGAACGGGCCACTAATTGGCCGTCCGGTTGCCCGTGATGAAGGGAGGTCGCCTGATGAAGAGAGCAAGAGCATTCACGTTGCTTGAACTGATGACGGTGATGGCCATCATCGCCGCCCTGGTCGCCGTGTCCCTGCCCAACCTCTCCCGTGCCCGCGAGGAGGCCAAACGCACTGTCTGCATGGCCAACGAGCGCGGGATCGGCCATGCATTCTACTTGTATGCGCTGGACATGCCGGACCCCGGCCACTTCCCGGCGATCGCGCAAACAACCACTGCGGCAAGCAACAACTATCGCTTGTTCCACATTGCGGATCGAACGACGCAACCGTCCACGACCGGGACGCCGTCTCCAACCGTGGACCTGTGGGCCGTGGTCCGGCAGGTGTACAGCGTGCCCAAGCAGTTCGTCTGCCCCAGCACGGCCGATTTGCCCGATCCTGCGGCGGATACGCTGGTGTATTACGACTTCTATTCGATCACCAACCTGAGCTATGCTTACCAATTCCAGCACAGCCCCAACCGGTCGATTATCGGCATGTCTTCGGAGGCAACGTTCCCCGTACTGGCCGACGGGAATCCCTACATCAAGGGCGGGGTCGCCGCAAGCATCACCAGTGATCGGACCGGTCCAGGTCGTGGCAACAGCACCAACCACAACCGCGAGGGGCAGAACGTGCTGCTTCAAGACGGGCACGTCGAGTTTGAGCGCGGGCCGGACGTTGGACTGTCAGGGAAGATCACGGGCGTGATGAGCTCTCGGGGCCGCGACAACTGTTATACCTACTGGTTAACCGTCACCGATGCAGTAGACCCCGGCACCAACAAGCCCACGCAAACCTTCTCGGGCGGCAACGGCACCGGGGGAACCATCCAGCTCGGCGGCAAGTCGGATGCATGCCTAGTGCCCTAGAGTTAAGGCAGCGACGGCACCCGAGGGGGTTGAACGGCGGGCGAAGCGATACCGCTTCGGACAGCCCGGCGCGGCGGCGTTTACACCCACCCTCGATCCTTACAGGCCTGAGCAACCCGCGCGATTGCGATCACGTAGGCCGCGTCGCGCATGTAGAGCTTTCTCTTCTTGGCCATGTCGCTCACGGCGATGAATGCAGCGGTCATCATTACGTCGAGCTTGCCGAGCACTTCGTCTTTCTCCCAGAAGTAGTTCATGTTGCTCTGAACCTGCTCGAAGTAGCTGCAGGTGACGCCACCGGCGTTGGCGAGGAAATCCGGGATCACAAAGATGCCTCGCTCCTGAAGCACATGGTCCGCATCCGGGGTGGTCGGCCCATTGGCCCCCTCGGCGAGGATTTTCACCCGCTTCGAGATCTTGGCCACATTCTCATCCGTAATTGAGTGTTCCAGCGCGGCGGGAATGAGTACGTCCACGTCCTGCTCGATCCACGCCTCGCCCGGCAGCCTCTCGTAGCCGAGGTCGGCGGCCTTTTTCTTGTCCAGCGTTCCGAAGCGGTCGGTGATCTTGCGAAGGCCGGCGAGGTCGATGCCCTCTTTCCTTCTATAGGTGTAGGCCTGTTTGTCGCCTTCGTCCCAGCACGCGACGCTCACGACCTTGCCGCCGATCTGCTGATACAGCTCGATAGCATACTGGGCGACGTTGCCAAAGCCCTGCACGCTGGCGATGGTGTCCTGCGCACGGATACCGAGCTCTTTCATGGCCTCGCGCAACGCGAAAACGACGCCGTAGCCGGTCGCCTCGGTGCGGCCGCGAGAGCCCCCCATGCCGACCGGCTTGCCGGTGATGAAGCCCGGGTACTTGCCGGCGTGAATCGCTTCAAACTCGTCAAGCATCCACAGCATGTGTTGGGCGTTGGTCATGACGTCGGGGGCCGGGACATCGCGAACCGGACCCACATCGTGAGCGACCGCGCGGACCCAGGCCCGGCAGAGCGCCTCCTGCTCGCGAAGACTCAGGCCGTGCGGCGAACAGATGACGCCGCCCTTGCTGCCGCCCAGGGGAATATCCACGACGGCACACTTCCAGGTCATCCACATCGCCAGCGCCCTGACGGTGTCGATGGTTTCCTGCGGGTGGAAGCGAATGCCGCCCTTTCCGGGGCCGCGGGCGTCGTTGTGCTGCACGCGAAAGGCGCGGAACACTCTTGTGGCGCCGTCATCCATCCGAATCGGCAGGCTGAAGTGGTACTCGCGCATCGGCTGGCGCAGCAACTCGCGAGACGCCTGGTCAAGGCCGAGCAACTCGGCGGCCTTGTCAAACTGGGCTTGCGCCATCGCACAGGGATTGAAGGGCTTGGAACTCATAGACAATGTCCTTTCTCGCGGTGCTGTGCCCTGCCGCGCCTGGCTGCGGACCCCACTCCCCCGTGATCCGAGCGGCAAGCGCAGTGCCGCGCGGAGGGCGAACCGCTAGGATATTCGCACCCTGAGCGAGCGTCAATTAGGGCAGCGGGCTGATCGAGTCTTGTCCCCGCTGGCGACTCCCACCGCAGACGAGTTAGAATCCTGCCGGACGGCGGCCTGGGCGGGAATACATGCAGAATCCCGGCCCCTGGCGGACGGGGAGGTAACGCAAAGGTGTCGGCATCCGAAGTTCAGGGCGGCTACCCGCTGTTTGACCGAAAGTTTCTCGAATCCGACGAGGACTTCACGGTGATCGGCGGAGGTGCGCTGGGAGGCAAGGCGAAGGGACTGGGCTTCATCAAGCGCATTCTCGCTGAGTCGTGCCCCCCCGGCGCATTTCCGGACGTAGAGGTCAGCATTCCGCGGCTGACCGTCATCGCGACCGACGTCTTCGCGGACTTCGTGGAGCGCAACGGGCTTTACGAGATTGCTTTGTCCGGCGCGCCCGATGATCGCATCGCACATGCATTTCAGAAAGCCGAGCTTTCGCCGGTGATTGTCGGCGACCTGAGGGCGTTAATCGCCCAGATGCACACTCCGCTGGCCATCCGTTCGTCGAGTCTCTTGGAGGACGCCCTGAGCCATCCCTTTGCCGGCACTTACGCGACCAAGATGATACCGAATAACCAGCCGGATGTGAAAGTGCGGTTCCAGCGGCTGGTCGAGGCGATCAAGTTTGTTTACGCGTCCACCTTCTTCCAGGACGCGATGAGCTATCGGCGAGCCATCGGACATGCAGACGCAGACGAGCGCATGGCGGTCATCATCCAGGAAGTCGTGGGAGAGCGATTCGGCAACCGGTTCTACCCGACTGTTTCAGGAGTCATCCGGTCGTACAACTTCTACCCGACGGGGCGGGCTCGTCCCGCGGACGGCGTCGTCAATCTGGCGCTCGGTCTGGGCAAGACGATCGTGGACGGCGGGGTGACGTGGGCGTACTCGCCGGCCTTTCCCCGCCACAGCCCTCCGTTCGGGTCGATCCAGGATCTGCTCAAGAACAGCCAGACGACCTTCTGGGCCATCCACATGGGACCCGCGCCGCCGCACGACCCGATCAGCGAGGCGGAATACCTGGTCCAGGCGGAATTGGCGGACGCGGAATACGACGGGACCTTGCGGTTCACCGCTTCCACCTACAGCGCCGAATCCGACCGGCTTGTGATCGGCACGGGGGTGCCAGGCCCTCGCCTGCTGAGTTTCGCGCCGTTGTTGGATCTCGAAGACGTACCGCTCAACCGGATCATCAAGCTGGTATCCGACGCCTGCAAGGCGGCGGTCGGTTCGGACGTGGAGATCGAGTTTGCGATGACGCTGGGCAATTCCAGCGGAAGGCCAGCGCGGCCGTCCGCCGCCGCCGCAGGGCATGAGTCACCGGCGCAGCATCGCTTCGGATTCCTTCAGCTCCGGCCCACGCGCGTAGCCGACGAGGATGTGGAGGTCGGGGAGCAGGAGATGGCGGGCCCGTGCGTGCTGCTCGCAACGGAAACCGTGCTCGGCCACCGACAGCTCGACGACCTGCACGATGTAGTCTATGTCAAGCCCGCGGTGTTCGAAGCCAAGCACACCCGTGCAATCATGGGTGAACTGGCGGCCATCAACCAGCGACTTGCCTCGGAGGACCGCACGTATGTACTCATCGGTTTCGGCCGCTGGGGCAGCAGTGACCCGTGGTTGGGGATTCCGGTGACCTGGCCGCAAATATCGCGTGCAAGAGTCATCGTCGAGGCGACATTGCCCGAGATGAACGTGGACCCCAGCCAGGGTTCACACTTCTTCCACAACCTGACCAGCTTCCGCGTGCCATACCTGACCGTCCGCCACACGGGTACTTACCGGATAGACTGGAAATGGCTGGACGACCTGCCGCCGATCACGGAGACTGAATTTGTAAGGCACGTACGGGCGCCGCGCCCGTTGTGCGTCAAGGTAGACGGCCGCGCCGGGCGCGGCCTGATTCTGCACGGGTGATTATGTCAAGCGGCGAAGCAACAATTCAGAGTATTATCCAGGACCTGGCGGAACGGGCCAAGGAACTCAACTGCCTCTATGCCGTCGAGCAGCTCACCAGCGACGCCGACGCGCCGATCGAGGAGATATTTCGGGGGGTGATCGGAGCGATGCCGATCGGCTGGCAGTTCCCGGGGGCATGCCGCGTGCGCATCACTTACGACGGCGCCGAGCACCTCTCCCCGGACTTCGTGGCTTCGCCCTGGGGCCAGCGGGCCACAATTCGAGTACAGGGCGAAGAGGCGGGCACGGTGGAGGTCTTCTACACCGAACAGATGCCCACGGCCGATGTCGGCCCCTTTCTGAATGAGGAGCAGAAGCTCATAGACACGATCGCCGACCGGCTGGGCAGTTGCATCACACACCGCCGATTGCTCGAAACCATGAAAGAGTGGCGTTCGGCCAAGAGGGAATTGGAGAGGCGGCCCACTACTCGGGAATGGTCCGTAATCCTAGACCTCCTCCACCGCACCGACCGGAATCTGGCGCTTCGCGCCGCCCGGAAGATGATCAACCACTTGTGCTGGAGCGGGGTTCAGGAGGCGCGCGCGCTGCTGGAGCAGTTTCGGGTCGGACCGGCGGACATGGAGGTTGAAGCCAACCAGCCGGGCCGACGGAGCGCCTTGCCCGCGGGCGATACCCTGGTGAGCGAAGCATTCCGAATCGCCGCCGCGCACTTGAGCGACGAGGAAATCGTCTCCTGCATCCACAAGTGGATCAAACAGGACCGGGCCAGCTTCCTCGTGAACGTCCTGGAGAACAGCCACGCGCCGCTCGCCGAGGTGGCCGATGTTCTGCACCGCTATCAACATTCGACACACGGAGAGGTTGAGTTGTCGCCGTCGGCGCTCAAGGGCCTGCGGGTCTCCCTCGTACACCGGTTCCTGACCGGCCAGCTCGAATTCGTGAATGTGTCCAAGAACTACGTCGACATCAAGGATTTCTACGAGCTGATGCAAAGGGTCATCTACCCCGCAAACGGGCATGGCAAGATCGGCGGCAAAGGCGCCGGGCTGTTTCTAGCTGAGAAGATCATCAGCCGGCACGGCAAGGAGGCGGGCGTCACGGGGGTGCGGGTGCCCAAGACCTGGTACATCAGTTCAGACGGTTTGTACGACTTCGTCTACAGCAATCACCTTGAAGACGTGATCACCCACAAATACAAGGAGATCGACGAAATACGGCAGGAGTATCCTGATATCATTCAGGTATTCAAGCACTCTCACTTT
>CAYYBO010000200.1:0-489 GCA_964470125.1 uncultured Planctomycetaceae bacterium
ATTTCGACTTGGCTATCGTCTCGGCCGAGCGATTCTATAACGACACCGGCCGCTTCAGCGGAAGCTGCACTCTCACCTGTCACGGAGTGCGGCACGTGAACTTGATCTATGCCCCTTGATCTGTCCAACCGAATGTTCCATCGTGAGCGTCCGGTGGACTACGCCTTCAATTCAGCAGCCGATTTCGGCACGCCCATCCTCGGCTGGTCCAACAGCCGCACCGCTTCAACCTTGAACTCCTTGGTGAACTTCCGCCGTTCGTTTCCCCGTTTCATGGGCACCTCCCGGGAGCGTTATACTCTCTTATCTGGGTGTCCATGAACAGTGGGCAAGCTCAATCCCCGGTTTTCCAAGTTGTTCACACAGCGGATTGCTGCCGATCCGTCTCTCTTGCCCGGGTTGCGCGATGCTCTTAGGGATGGCAATCAAGCTGTAGTATACGACTTACTGATGAGCCTTTACGATACTGAAGCAACCATCAGGAGAAAT
>CAYYBO010000200.1:499-7878 GCA_964470125.1 uncultured Planctomycetaceae bacterium
AGTATGGTGTCCCCGGAATTAGTCAGGACCTCCGTGGTCTGCGCGAACGCCGCTGCCCGGAGTGTGGCACGCCGTTCTGATCGTCGGGAGAGTGAGCTGGGAGCGCAAAGAACACGGATTCGTCTTTCAGACGCCCTTATCCAGCGTGTGACCATGCCAGACCCCAAGACCCTGAAAGTCGGCGACTTGATACGGTTCGTGAAGCTGCCCGACGAATGGACGAATCCCAACTGCTTCGTCCATGCGGAAACCCAGGCATTCATGAAGCGGATGATCAAGAGGTCCTGGCCGTCTCGCGTGGCTCGGATCGAGAAGAACGGCTATCCGTGGATTGATGCACGAATGCGCCAACGGGGGCGGTTGCACTATCACTCATGGGGAATCTACGAGTCGAGCGGCTAGCGGCGCGTCCAACGCCGGACCTGATGGAGTGTCGTGTAAGAGTCACTCGGTCCGAGTGGTCGGACCGCCGCAACCCGCCTCTGGAGTTGCTCCGGTGCAAGAGACCCACTGCCCGTTGGGCTTCGCTCCGCTCGAGGTCCGCAGGACTTGGGCCACGCGCCCAGCCCCATGTGGCCAATGCTCTGCTGCCGGGATGTTGCAGGAGAGGGCGGGAGAGGCGCAGAGCACGGAACTGAGCGGGTGGCAGGCGAAACGGAAGAAAGGGGGGCATTCTGGTTTTACGATAAAGTAGAATGTCCCCCTTGCCCCCTTTTGCAATGTGGCCCCCTTTTGCAATGTGTCGCGTGGGGAAAGGGTGAGTGACGGGACTCGAACCCGCAACCCCGAGGACCACAACCTCGTGCTCTAACCACTTGAGCTACACTCACCGCAATATCGGCCCCGGCCACCGCCGAAACCCGACCGGCCAAGCTAGCAGCATTGCCCCCACCTGGCAAGCCTCTGCTTTGCGGACGGCCGACCGCGGTGCGCGGTGGCCCGGACAGGAGGTGCGGTCTCCACCCACCGTGGGCGAGAAGGTGAGCAACAGCCTGGGGCCATTCCCGCTCGCAGCGGTCAGGGCAATCGCAACGACGGTCGAAGGGCTCTCTTCAATCCCTTGCCGGCTTTCCTCGCCGGCGGCTCCGCGATTGTGGGCGGTTCCGAGAACCACCTCGCGAGGTGTTCGATGTCCGTGCAGTTGTCCTGCGGACGCAAACGTCCGATCACTTCGCTGCCAGAACGGTTTTCAACCATCTTGCGGCGTCAAGTTGGCCTCTTGGCGGCTCGATATTGCATATTGTATGTACCGGCTCCCGTCAGGTGCGTCTGTGGAATGGCGCGCGAGGGATCGGCTCACACATATTGGGGGGATACGGGTGAAGTCGGTACTCCGACAAATCCGACACGCACTGTTCGGACTCCAATTCCGGACCACGGCGCTATTGACCTGCGTCGTCCTGGCCGGGACGGGCCTAACCGGGGCGACCTACCTGCGGATTTCCTCCCAGCTCGCCCTGTCGGAAGCCAAGCGCCACGCCCAAGATCTTGCCATCTCCCTGGCCGCCGCCACCGCGGAAGCGGTCGAGCGCAACGATCAAACCGCTTTGCTGAACATCGCTCAAGTCACCGCCCCGAAGGGAGATCTCGCCTACGTAATCTTCACCGACGTGATCGGCAACGTCCTCGCGGGATATCAGCGAGGAACCGGCCACATCGCGCCGTTCATCATTGACGGCACCAACCGGGTATCCGTGGAACCGATCAACCAGCCGCGGCTCACTGTCTCCCGCGACTCAGAGCCGCGTATCGACATCGTCTACCCGGTCACCGCCTGGACGCTGAACAACTCGTCGGACGCATTGGCC
Organism: uncultured Planctomycetaceae bacterium; assembly: GCA_964470125.1. GTDB lineage: Bacteria > Planctomycetota > Phycisphaerae > UBA1845 > UTPLA1 > DATKKX01. Next base: position 2,308 of record CAYYBO010000200.1, read on the forward strand.
CCGACGATCGGCTACCTGCGCCTGGGCGTTAGTCTCGCCTCCGCGGAACACCGTCTGGCGAAGGTGGTGCGAAACGTCCTTGGACTGGCCGTGGGCGTCGCCCTTCTGATGGTGCCGGTCGGCTACGAGATCGTCCGCTACCTGGTAGGACCGATCAACCGACTCACCGAGGCGGCCAAGGCCTTCGCCGGAGGCAAGCTGGAGGCCCGCGTGGAAACCAACCGCCGCGACGAGATCGGCGATCTGACCCGGTCCTTCAACGCCATGGCCGACGAACTGGCTCGTTCGCACGTTCAGCTCGTAAGCCTAAATGCCGAATTGGAAAACCGCGTCCTCCAGCGCACCAGAGAGCTCGAAGAGGCCAATCGACAGTTGACCGAAATGGCCGTCCGGGATTCCCTTACCGGTCTTTACAACCGCCGGCATTTCAACAACCTTCTCACCCAGCTCTTTGCTGAGGCCACGCGCTATCAGGCCGACCTGACCTGCATGATGATAGACCTGGACAACCTCAAGCGGGTGAACGATTCACTTGGCCACCAGACCGGCGACCGGCTGCTGCAACTCGTCGCCCAGGTGATCCAACAGACCGCCCGCGAGGCTGACGTCGCGGTCAGATACGGCGGCGACGAGTTCGCGGTTGTCCTACCCCGGACTTCGTTGTTTGATGCCCGCTCCTTCGCGGAACGACTGCTCACCAAGTTCCGTCTGGAACTTATGGCGGTGCTCCCGGAGGCAATTGTGGCTTCACTGAGCATCGGCCTCGCCAGCCGCGAGGAGCACCAACCGATCAGCGCCATGGACTTGGTCAGGCTCGCCGACGAATCGTTGTATCAAGCCAAGGGGGCCGGCAAGGATCGCATCGGCGTCGTCGAGGCTCTGTCTCAGCCCTGAGCAACCCGCGCTCGGGCCGTCTTGATATTGCTAACACTCGGGCGCAATACCTCTCTTGCATTATCGGCCGGTAGCGTGCAAGATTGCTTTATGTCCCACAAACCACCGCTATCCGAATTCAGGGCCGCCGCGTGTGATCTCGCACGGTTAGGGGCGCGGCGGGCGGAAGACCTGTTGGGCAAGGTCAAGATGACCCGCAAGCCTGACGACACGCCGGTGACAGAAGCCGATCACGCCGTGCAAGAAGCGATCCTCGGCGAGCTCGCTCAAAGGTATCCCACGCACGCGGCGCTGGTTGAAGAGACTGTCACCCGCCCGGACCGCCACGCCTTGGTCGCCCATTCCGAATACTGCTGGGTCGTTGATCCCATCGACGGCACGCGGAACTTCGGCCGCGGGGCGCCCATCTACTGCACCTCCGTCGCCGTCCTGCACAGGGGCAAGCCCGTCGCCGGGGCAATCCATGACGCCGTCGTCAGGCAGACCTATTCCGCCGCCCTCGGCGAAGGCGCCTTCCGAGAGAACCGCAGGATCACCCTCTCCGACCGGCCCATCGACTACAACGCAACCCTGGCCATCGGTTCCTTCCGCCGACGCCCCATCCCGCCCATCGTCCGAGCCTGGATGGATTGCTACCTGGTCAGAAACCTCGGCTCAATTTGCCTCCATCTCCTCTGGGTGGCGGCGGGCTACGTAGACGCCGCCTATGCTCTGGAGTGCAAACTCTGGGACATCGCCGCAGGCTCGCTGCTCGTCCAGGAGGCAGGCGGACTGGCCTCCAATCACATCGGCCGCCCTCTGTGGCCGAAGGACTTGCAGACCTACCAAGGCGAGGACATCCCGATCCTTGCCGGCACGCCGCGGATGCACGGCAAACTGCTCGACACGCTGACCAGTCAGGATGACGAGGACTGCAATTGACCCGCTCGACACAGCCGGCGAACAAGAGAACGAAGCGGCTGTCCTTCGTGATTGCCGCAAGGCGCCTGCTCCAGGCGACGCCGCTGCTGATCGGGCTGGCGGTCGCCGCCAATACCCACAACCCCGCGGCCGCTGAGACAGTTGAGCGAGTGCTGCTCGTAAGCTGCGACGGCCTGCGCCCCGATGCAATCAACCGCGACAATGCCCCCGTTCTTCAGGACCTGATCGAAGGAGGCGGTTACCAGGAAACGGCCTTGAGTGAAATCCCACCGGTCACCTTGCCTAATCACATTTCGATGGTCACCGGCCTGAAGACCACTCGCCACCGGGTTTTCTTGAACGAAACACTACCCGGCCGCGTCGCCGCAACCACCATTTTCGATCTGGCCAAGGAAGCCGGCCTCAAGACGGGCTTCTTCGTCAGCAAGGCCAAGCTCGGCTACTTGTGCGAACAGGGCGGCGCGGACGTCTGGCGCGTGGTCCCCGACGTCGACGGCATCGCCGCCGAGGTGATTGCCGCCGTCGAGCAGAATGATCTCCAAATGATCTTCGTTCATTTCGGGGACCCCGACGCGACCGGCCATCGAGACGGCTGGATGAGCCCGGCCTACCTGGCCGCGGTCACTCGCGTGGATGCAGCCATCGGACGCATCCTCGAAGCCATGCGGGCCAGGGGCGCCCTTGAGCGCGCCGTGATCATCGTCACCGCCGATCACGGCGGCCACCTCAACACACACTTCCTTGACATCCCGGAGGACCGCTACATTCCGTTCATTCTGAACGGGGCAGGCATCGCCGCGGGCCGGCGTCTGTGCGAACAAATCCACGTGATGGATGCTGCGGCGACGGCGGCCCGTCTGCTGGGTCTGGCCGGAAGCTGGGATATCGACGGCAAGCCGGTCATGGAAGCATCCTCCGATTACGTTCAGCCGACCTGCACGGCGCCGCCCGTCCACTTCTCGTGGCTGTGCGGCTCCTTGCCGCTTCCGCTTCTTCTGCCGTTTGTTCTGCTCCTGGCTTGGCGCGGACGACGATTTGTGCGATGAGCCAGGCGCGCCGCCCTCAATTCCCGCCCCGATAGGCAATGCAATCCAGGGGAAAGGGCCTTTTGTGAAGGCAAGGGTGGGGGCCTCTGCGCGTCGTCGGCGCAGCCTCGGCTTCCTGAATCACGGGATGCCAAGCGCAGCTCGAACTTCGCTCACGGACCGGCCATAAATGTGAAAACTCTTACGGGGAGACGTGACGCCGCCGACCAGGGAAATGCTCTTCCCGCTCACTCCCAGCGCCTTCGCCAGCACTTCGATCACGGCCGCGTTCGCCCGCCCCTTCTCCGGCGGGGCGGAGATCTGCACCTTCAAGGCGTCACCCAGCAGCCCCATGATGCGGTCGCGCGACGCCCCCGGAACTACCTTGACGTTGATCTCGACGCCGTCGGCGACTGCTTTCAGGCAACTCATGGATGGGTACTGTAAACGAGATCGCCGATGCTTGCCGCGTCTCGCGGGGGGCGACGGCCGTGCGCGAGCGTCATCTTGCCGTTCGTCACTCGCTAGTCGCCGTTGTGCATTCTGCCCAGCTCCTGGCTTCGGCGGAACGCCGCCAGCACCGCCTCGGTCACGCGCTCCGCCACCTTGCACTCGCGGAGTGTGTTCATCGCCGCCTGGGTCGTGCCGCCAGGGCTGGTCACCGCCTCGCGCAGCTCCGCCGGCGAAGCCCCGTTCTCCAGCAGCATCGCCCCTGCTCCGACGCAGGCATGAGCCGCGAGGACCTTGGCGTCCTCCGGCCGAAGTCCCGCCGCCACGCCGCCCTCCATCATCATCTCCACGAAATAGTAGAAGTACGCCGGACCGGACCCGGCCACGGCCGTCACGGCGTCCATCAATCGCTCGTCTTCGACCTGCACCGTCACCCCGCCGGCGTTGAACAGATGCTTGGCTTCCTCCATGTCGTCCAGCGTCGCGTGCCGGCCGCGATAGAGGCCCGTCACCCCGCAGCCCAGGCCGAACGGCAGGTTGGGCATCGCCCGGATGACGCGAACCGGCCCGTCGCCCAGCGTCTGAGCGACGCGATCAGTTGAAACACCGGCCATGAGGCTGATGAAAAGTTGCTCGCTTGATGCGACCGGCCGCATGGACGCCGCCGCCTTGGTGAAACTCTGCGGCGTCACGGAAATGATGACCGAGCGAGCACTCCGAACGACCTCGGCATTGTCCCTGGCGACGACCACGTCGAGCGGGTGTTGCTGGAGCTTGCGCGATTTCGACACGATGATCCGCTCGCCGGGCAGGTATGCGCTCTCGATGAGCCGCTCGACCATGACGGCGGCGATATGCCCCGTGCCCACGATCCCCAGAGCGTATTTGTGCTGCAACATGTTCGTCCCTTCCGGACTCTGCGAACCCCCCGGGCTCGACGCGGACCAGCCCGAGGCCAGCGAGCATCCTCGGCGCCCGGCAAGAGCGCATATCGGTCAACCGACCGCCGCACGCGACCACATCCTATTAGTTGCGGACAGGGCAATCGCAGGATCGCGCTCAGAGCCGCGACCGTAAGGGAGCGGTTACGCTGAGATTGGGACGGCCGTTGAAATCGGACGGCAACCGCTCCCGCACGGCCTGCCCTTGGAGCAGAGCAAAAAAGGATCGCGGCTCTGATAACGTTCGGCGGCACCTATCGAATCCAGCAACCTTGCGATTGCTCCATGGATCCGGACCGTGGTCGCCCCCGATCTTTGCGTTCCGGCGCAGGTCCCGGTAATCTCCGGCTCTGCCGGCGTACGAAAGAGTCCCCTTCCGGCCGCCTGTTTCACGCCCCCGGCGGAGCCGACCGTGTCAGACGTTCCCATCGCCCAGCCGACGCTTGACCCCGCGGCGGTCATCACTGCGGACACCCCTTGCGTCATCTGCGGCTACAACCTTCGCGGATTGAAGCCCGGCGGCCGCTGCCCCGAATGCGGCTCTCCGGTCGACCGCTCGGTTCACGGCAACCTGCTGCGATACGCCGATCGCGGCTGGCTGGAGAAGGTGTTCCTCGGCATTCGGTTGATGCTGTGGAGCATCCTGCTGACCATCCTGGTGGTCGTAACGACGCTGATTGCGGCGGCCTTGGGCGCGCCGCCGGTCATCCTTCTTGCCGCCCAGTTCTTCCTGGCCGGAATCGATCTCGCCGCGGCCTTTCTGGTCACCGCCCAGGAGCCGAGTATTGCTCTCAGTGAGGACACGGTCACGCTGCGAAAGACGATCAGGGCTTGCGCCGCCGCCGCTTGTCTTGGCCAATTACTCCAGGCGATCGGTGAGTTGGCCGCGTTGGACTACTGGTTGAGTATCGCCGCCCACGTCCTGTCGCTGGCGGCAGTCGTCGCTTACTTCGGAAAATTCGTTTATCTACGGCGGTTTGCCCTCCGCATCCCGAACGCCAAGCTGGCCCGCTCGACGAAAATCGTCATGTGGGGCTTTGTGATCGGCGGCGGCGGCGTCATCCTCGTGGGTTTCGTCGGATTGCTGGTCATGGTTGCCGCCGGTTTTGTCCCGGGCAGTGGATCAGCCGGCACGCCCGTTGAGTCGATCTTCGCGGTTCTCTTTAGGGGTACCATGTGTGTTGCGGGCGTTAGCGCCTTGGTCTTCGCCATCTGGTACCTGATACTCCTGTTCGACTACCGAGACGCCTTCCGGCTGGCGATCGCCGAGGTTCGCAGCTTCGAGTCACGGACCGCCGGTGGTTGAGGTAAATCACCCTCGGGCCGCTTGCTTCATGGCC
>CAYYBO010000201.1:0-1386 GCA_964470125.1 uncultured Planctomycetaceae bacterium
CCTTCCCGGGGTTACTTTCGGCAACGCTGCGGTGGTGATTAAATCGACAGACTCGTGAAGGCTTGGGCCACCCGTCTGGACGCCCAAGGCCAAGAGTGATCGCATGCTTATGTGACCTGGCTCTTCGCGAAGGCCGATCAGCACTTTCGGCGATCCGCGAACTGCATAAGCGGAAGGAGCCTGATGTATGGGCGAACAATCGCAGTATTGGTGCCCGAAGTGCAACGACTGGCGGGTGTTCGAGCGTGAGGAGTTCGACTGGTGGCTCCATGGCCTGCTCGGGCTCCTCACGTGTGGTCTGTGGCTGGTTCAGTGGGCCATTGCCGAGAGGAAGCACAAGCGCAAACCGTAGTACTGCTCCGTTTGCGGCTGGAAGCGGCCGGCAATACTGAATGATCCCAGGCAAAGTGGGCAATGCGAAGACCAAAAAGGAGCATGAGCAGTTCTGGGACTCGCTGTGGATGGGGCGGAGGCCTTCAATCCGAATCACGGAAAAGCGAGGTTCCCGATATTGCGTACGCCGGATTGGCCGCATCACCAGGCGATGCTGCGGCCGCCGTCAACGGCGAGGATGGCGCCTGTCACATAGTCGCAGTCGGCGGCCAGGAACACCACGGCGGCAGCGACGTCCTCGGGGGACCCGGCTCGCAGGGCAGGCACGTGGCGGATGATCGCTTTGACGTCCTCCGGGGTATAACCCTCCGGAAGCATTGCTGCTCCCGGTGCCACCGCGTTGACACGCACGGCGGGGGCCATCGCCTTGGCCAAGGCCCGCGTCAGTGTAACCAGGCCTGCCTTGGAGACACAGTAGGCCAGATGGTCCGGCCAAGGGCGGTCCACGCAGATGTCTGCAAGGTTGATCACCCGCCCGTGGCCGTGGGCCGAAAGAAACGGAAAGGCCGCGTGGGCCAGGATCATTGGAGCGTTGAGATTCACCGCCAGCGTTGCGTTCCAGGCCATCGGGTTGAAGTCCTTCAACGACATGGGCTCGAAGGTGGCGGCGTTATTGATCAGGATGTCCAATCGGCCGAGACGCTCCACGACAAGGCCCGGCAGGGCTGCGGCCGCCCGGGCGTCTTCCAGCGCCGCCTGAAACACCGCCGCCTGTCGGCCGGATGCTTGCACCAGAGCGGCGGTCTCCTCGGCCTCGGCCGCCGAGTTTCGATAATGGATGGCAACGTCGCAGCCGCGTTTCGCCAACTCCAATGCAGTGGCTCGGCCGATTCGCTTCGCGCCGCCGGTCACTAGGGCAACATGGCCTTTTAGGTCCAATACCTGCGCTTTGTAAACCGGCTATAATTTAAACCGAAACGCCGTTACAGCGGCCCGTGTGTTTTTTTTCCCCGGTGTGTTTCCCAAAATTTTCTTCCTGGGTTTTAAAACCCT
>CAYYBO010000201.1:1396-7833 GCA_964470125.1 uncultured Planctomycetaceae bacterium
ACCAGACCCCTGCGCCCCTCAATTGATTCTTCACACGCCGCGAAGCGTGGAGGTCTCCCTCACGCGAGTGTTCAGTCTGCCGGCGGCTTCGTTTCCGGATCGCAATCGTTTGCGCCGTCGTTCACGCTGGAGTCCGGAGGTAAGCGGTACATCCGCCAGGCGTCTGTGTACTGAGTGGTTTGACGCGGTCCACGGAGTATGTGCGACCGGAACCGCCGGGAGAAAACCACGATCGCGATGGCCCCGAAGATGCCGGCCAGCGTGATAACCAGCCCCCAGCCGAATGCGTACCCCCAGCGGGCTAGGCGTCGCGCGCTGGTGGGTGTGCCGGGCGAATCGCCAGCTTCGACGCCCGTGGCTTGGCTGGCTTCGCTCTCGTCCGGAGACGCCACGGCGTGCTGGGAAGCTGAGACCTCCATTTGAGCGAGGACCTTGGCGCCGACAACCGCCGACAGCACGAGCAGCGCGATTGCCCCGAAGGTCGGCGGGCGGGCAAAACCCACCAGCGACGTCAAGGCGGGCTGGCGCCGTGGACAGGCGCAGTAGTGCTGGAATTGCTCGTTCAGCGCTGTTGTCCTCGCTTACCAGAGGCCGTCGCGTGGCGATTCGACGCCGGATTGGGCCAGTTTCTCTACAAGCTTTCGCTGCTCCTCCGTGAGCCGCTTCGGCGGGACGATCTTGATCACGACATATTGGTTTCCACGATTGCCGCCTTTGGGATCGGGCACGCCGAGGCCCGCCAGACGCAGCCTCGTTCCGCTGGCTGTCCCCGGTGGGATCGTCACTGTGCGGGTCCCGTCGATGGTCGGGAGGTCGACCTTGGCGCCGAGGGTTGCTTCCATGATGGTCACGGGCACGTTCAGGTAGATGTCCTGGTCGTAGCGCATGAAGTAGGTGTGCGGCTGCACGCGGCAGACCACGTACAAGTCGGAGGCCGCGCGCCCGCTGGTGCCGGGCCGCCCTTTTCCTCGCACGCGGATGCGCTGCCCGTCATGTACACCCGGCGGAACCCGAACGGAGATACGCTCCGCCCCACGGCCCTTGCCTTCAAGCCTGAGTTCCAGCGTCGTGCCGCGAACAGCCTCCTCGAAGGTCAGGGGGATTTCGTGCTCGACATCGCTTGGTGGGGGAGCGGCGGTACCGGCCCGCTGAGAGCTGTCCGCCTTCCGACTGAAAAACTGTCCGAAAGGCGACCCCGCCCTGGAGCCTCGGGCGCCACCGACGGCGCCAAAGTCAAACATGTCCATCAGGTCGCCAAAGTCAAACGACTGATCGCCGCCGCCGGACCAGGTCCACGTTCTGCTTCCCCCGGGATGGGCCCCGCCGCCCTGGTTGAAGCTGCCAGGGCCGACATGCCCGAACTGGTCGTACTGGGTGCGTTTCTCGGGATCCGAAAGGAAGTCGTAGGCCTCCTGGACTTCCTTGAACTTTGCCTCTGCGTCGGGGCTGCCCTTGTTGCGATCCGGGTGATACTGCTTGGCGAGGCGGCGGTAGGCGCGTTTGATCTCCGCGTCGGTCGCGCCTCTTGAGACTCCGAGAACATCATAGTAGTCGCGTTTTGCCATACCTGCTGGTCAGAAAGGCCGCTGCGGCGTCCGCGTCCTCAAGGCATGACCGGCATGCCAAGCGGTTCGTGGAGCGGCACTTTGGCGGCGGAATTATACCGCAATGGGGGAATCCCCGTCACCAGCCGGGGGCGGCGAGCCACAGGCTGGCTATGGCTCACGATGGATCTCGAATTTCTTGACGCGATAGCGGAGGTTGTCGCGGCTGATGCCCAGGACACGGGCGGCCTTGGACTGGTTCCAGTTGTTCTCTCGCAGGGCCTTGACGATAAGGGCTTTCTCATAGCCCCACAGGGATGATTCGCTCTTGTCGGACGGTTGGCCGGTATTTTCGCCGACGATCTCCCGTGGCAGATGGGCGGGGGCCAGCGTTGCCCCATCGGCCAAGAGCACGGCCCGCTCGATGACGTTCTGAAGTTCGCGGATGTTTCCCGGCCAGTTGTAGCTGGCCAGATGAGCCATGGCCTCGTCGCCTATGCCGGGGCGAAGGCAACCCAGTTCGCTGGCGGCCAGGGCCACGAAGTGCTCGACGAGCAACGGGATGTCTTCCCGCCGCTGCCGCAGCGGGGGGAGATTGATGGGGAAGACGTTCAAGCGGTAGTACAGGTCCTCGCGGAAGGCGCCCTTCTCCATCGCCTGCCGCAGGTCGCGGTTGGTGGCGGCGATGATCCGCACGTCGGTCGAGATCGTCCTCGTGCCGCCCACGCGGACAAATTCCTTCTCCTGCAGGACGCGGAGGAGCTTGATCTGCGTGCTGAGGGAGATGTCGCCGATCTCGTCGAGGAAGAGCGTGCCGCCGTGGGCCAACTCGAACCGCCCCAGTTTATCGGCGTGGGCACCGGTGAATGCCCCTTTTTCGTGGCCGAAGAGTTCACTTTCCAGCAGCGTCTCCGGCAGGGCGGCGCAGTTGATGGCGATGAACGGCTTGTCGTTTCGCGGGCTGGCGTTGTGGATCTGGCGAGCTGTCAACTCCTTGCCCGTGCCCGTTTCCCCCAGCAACAACACCGTGGCGTTGCTGCCGGCCACGCGGTTGACCATGTCGGTCACTTGGCGGAGTGCGGCGGAGTTGCCGATGATCGGGGCCTTGGCGCGGAGGCTCTCTCGAAAACCTCGGTTGGCGCGGACCACCGTCTGATGCTCGACGGCGTTGTGGGCGGCGCTGGCGGCGAGATTGGCGAAGATCTGCAGCAGCGTCAGGTCGTCCTCGTTGAAGGTGCCGCCGCTGATCTTGTTGAGCACCTCCACGACCCCGACCACCTCATCCTTGCGGATCATGGGGGCGGCGATCAAGCCGCGGGTCTGGAAGCGGCTCTTGGCGTCAATGCCGTTGAAGAAATCCTTGTGCTCGTGTACATCTGGAACGACGACCGGCTTACCTGTCGCGGCCACCCTGCCGGCGATGCCCAAGCTGGCATCGAATTCCTCCCCGATGAGGGCGGGGCCGCGGTCCCCCACGGCGGCCATGAAGACAAGCTTCCCGCGCGTCCGATCCAGCAACAGGACACTTGATGCCTCGGATTGCAGAACGGCCGCGGCCTTGTGGGCGATAGCCTGAAGGACTTCGCCTAGGTCGAGGGTGTCGTTGATGGCGGCGGAGGCCTCCACCAGAGCGGACGCCGCCCGAGCAGACAAACCGCGGTAGTTCGGATTGGCAGGCAACACGCTTCCCATGTTACGGGAACCATCCTGGAGCTGCGACTCGGCCGCCATCGAAGCCTCGGACGAGCCGGCGTTGATAGTCTAATCGGCTGGCTGGGGCCCTGAGGGTGGATTCGACCGGTCTCGGCCAGGGATAACGTCCGTATACGAGATGGGCGACTCTTTCCATGGGGGGGCTCGCTGGCCACCTTCGGACGATCGCACTCCACAGGCGGGCATGCGGCCCGACGGTCCTGGGGCGATCCGGTCGATGTTGCTGTAACTATCAGCCGGAACGATAGTTTTGACGATCCGACATGTCAACAGTAAATTGGCTCTGCGAGCCAGAGACCGCCACGCCGATCGCCAGTCGTCCTGGTGAACAGCCAGCGGTCCCCAAGCGTAGTAGTGGCAGGAACCAGGTGGAACCACGACCCGAAGGCGCGGTGCCCGTTTCTGACGAGCGACTCCTGGCCAAGTCCCTGGCGGGCGATCAAGCCGCCTTTCGGGTGCTGGTGGAGCGCTACAGTGGCGAGGTCTTTCGGTTTGTGGCCCGTTTCACCCGAAGTGCCGCCCTGGCCGAGGATGTCGTGCAAGAGACGTTCTTGCAGGTCTATCAATCGGCGGCCAGCTTCGACACCGGGCGGTCGTTCAGGCCGTGGCTGTTTGCCATAGCGGCCAACAAAGCGCGGGACCAGCTGCGCAGCTCCGGTCGGCGGCGAGAAGTGGCCCTGTCGGCCGGCGCAGGATCGCAAGACGAGCGGGAAGTGAGTCTGCTTGATTTTCTGTCGGCGGAAACGGCCCTGCCGAGCGAGGCGATGGAGATCGATGAGCAGCGTGAAGTGGTGCGGGGCATCGTTTCGCGGATGCCCGACAACCTTCGCGAGGTATTAGTCATGGGGTATTACCATAGGTTTCCCTACAAGGAGATTGCCGACATCCTGGACATACCGCTGGGAACGGTGAAGAGCCGCCTGCACGCCGCCGTATCCTACTTCGCGGAGGCGTACGCGCAGGTCGGAGGGAAAGAGGCGTAAACCAAGAAGTGACAGCACGACGGTCCTTGCAGGCCCCTGCCGTGCTGATGGGGCCGTCCTGCAGTGCGACGAACAAATGGGCGAATCAAACAACAACCCGGAGTTGATGGCTGAATTGTTGGGCTATCACCTTGGCCTCGTTGACGACAAGACGGGGGCCGACATTGAAGCCCGGCTTTCCAAGGAGGAACTTGGTGCTTCGCGCGAGGTTGTGAACCAACTTGGGCGCGTGTTGGACGTGGACCAGTTGCCAAGTCCGCCGGCCGACCTGGTCAGCAATGTGATGTCGCGCGTGGGGGCTGTGCATGCCACGCTGCCGCTGCCCTCGCAGGCCGCGATGACCGGCGGCGAGCATGGCGGCGGCCACCGCCCGCTGATGACGCTTCGAGAACTCGTCGGCTTGGCCGCAGCGATCCTCTTGTTTGTGGGCATCTTTGTCCCCGGCTACCGCAGTGCCCGGTCAGCCTCGCAGCAGGCAACCTGCGCCGACCACCTGCGAAGGATAGGCAACGGCTACGCCTCCTATGCGGAGATGTTCGGCGGTCAACTGCCTTACGCGGGCGCCCAGCCGGAGGATGCCTCTTGGCTGCGGCCGTCCGAACCTGGCGTGCCCCCCCTTGATAACTCGCGGCATGGATTCCTGCTCATCAACCGCCGCTTTGTGCCGGCCTGGGCGTATATCTGTCCCGGTCGCGCGGGCGACCAGCCGATGGAACCTGGGGTGCAGGCCATTGAAGCCCTTTCCGGCTTCCCGGATGCCCGCAATACCAGTTTCGCGACTCAGTTGGTGGATGGGCCGCGGAGGCGCGACCAAGTCAGCCCGGAAGCGCCTATTGCCAGCGACATGACGCCTCTTGCCGAAGCCCGGCGATCCCCGATTCACGTTACTGACCTGCCGCCGAACTCCAGTAGCCACGGGCGACCTGGCGGCCAGAACGTTCTCTTCGGCAACCTCACGGTGCGGTTCGTGAAGGACCCCAACGTGGGCGTGGACAACGACGACATCTATCGACTGATCGGTGTTCAGGAGTATACTGGCCGGGAGCGGCCGACGTTACGAAGCGACGCGTTCCTGATACCCTGAGGTCATTTCGGTGAGCAAACAGCGAAAGCCACAGTCCCCCTGGGACCGCATTGAACTGCGCGAGGGCGACATCACCAAGGTCGAGTGCGACGCCATCGTCAACGCGGCCAACTCGTCATTGCTCGGGGGAGGCGGGGTGGACGGAGCCATCCACCGCGCGGCGGGGCCTGATCTGGTTCGCGAATGCGCCACGCTCGGCGGCTGCCCCTGCGGCGAGGCCAGATTGACGAAGGGCTACCGCTTGACCGCCAAGTACGTGATTCACACGGTCGGCCCGATCTACCGGGACGGCAGACATGGCGAGCCGGAGAGGCTTCGCAACTGCTACGCCTGCTCGCTGGAGTTGGCGGAGAAGCACGGCGTCCGCACGGTGGCCTTCCCGGCGATAAGCTGCGGCGTCTATGGATACCCCATCGAAGAGGCGGCGATGATCGCCCTGTCGACCGCCGCCGAGTTCCTTGCTTCGCGCGATCAGCCGGCGACGGTCATCTTCATGCTGTTCGGGCAAGATGTGTTCTCACGCTACCAAAGCGTTCTTGAACAGCTGCGCGGCGAGGGCTGAAAGCGACCAGGCACGCATCCTGGGCAAGAACCGGAGACGCGGCAGAAACTGCCGTGAGGCACAGGCGTCGTATGTGTGTTGCGTGCGGCGTCGCCCCCCGGTGGGTGACGTAGAACGCGAGTGGTCGCTAACTCCCGTTTCACATCGCCCACAGGCCGACGCTACAACACACGGCGGAGCTCTCTACGCCTAGCTTGCGCTTCAGGCTGTTTGGGCGATCCGACAATCCGGCTATCGGCGTTCGCGAGCCCTGGCGTAGATGATCCACAGGTGGACCATGTAGGAGAAGATCAGGGCCGAGAATAGCGAGCCGATGGCGTCGACTCGGGTGAGCTCGCCGTACAGCCAGAGCGAACCGGCCCAGCCGAGAAAGACCACGCCGAGAGTGGCCGCCAGCACCCTGAAGAACACGGCGGGGACAAAATCAAAGAGGGCGTTCTTATTCATTGAAAGTCCCTCTGCAAACTCTCGGCCCGATCTATACAAGAGACCTGGCCCGAAAGGTCAGTGCAAGCTTGCTATCGGAGCCGCGACCGTAATGGAGCGGTTAC
>CAYYBO010000202.1:0-7796 GCA_964470125.1 uncultured Planctomycetaceae bacterium
GCAGATTGAGCCCCTCGGCGGCGGCATCGGAGCACACCAGCAGACGGACGGCCCCGGTGCGCAGCATCCGCTTGATCTGCTCCTTGGAGCAGCGGACCCAGGAACCCGACGTGTCGCGGGTTTCACCGCCACGGGCGCTGAAGCAGCCGATGGGCATGTTCAGCCGCTCCGCCAGGAAATCCCGCAGGAAATCCATCGTGTCCGTGTATTGCGTGAAGACCAGGGCCGAGTCGTATCCCGCCTGGAATGCGTCCTTCAGTTTGTCGAGCAGCCGCAGCGCCTTCGTGTCCGTGCCGAGTTTCGCGATGCCCCGCAGCAGCTTCAGGATCTCCTCGCGCTCCTCGACCTTCAGGGCCTCACGTTCATACGCCAGGGCTTCGTCTGCCCCCATCACTTCATCCGCCGTCTCGTCCTGCGAGATATCCTCGTCGGATTCGTTGCTCTGGTCGTCGGCCGATGCGCTCCGAGTCAGCTTGTCCAACCTGTCGGAGAGCGTGCTTCGAAGCGCCGCGAAGCTGCTGGCCAGCCGCCGGCGATAGATCGTCATGACGAAGCCAACGGCAGTCTTCTTGTCGGGCTCCGCCTTCTCGTAGGTGTCGCTTATGTAATCCTCGACCGCCTCGTAGAGCGCACGCTCCGCCGGCGACAGTTCCACCGGCCAGTCGATCACGTCGCGGTCGGGGATGGGCGTGTCCAGCAACCCGCGCTTGTGATACTGCTTGAGTAGGTTCCGCGTATGCCGGGACATGCGGTGCCGCACCGGGCTGCCCGCTTTCAGCAGTGCCAGGGCCATCTGACGCTGCTGCGTGCCCAGCCGCTTCAACGGGATGGTCGAGTCCGCCTCACGCAACGCCGCGATGACCTTCTTCTGCTGGATCTTGCCCAGACCGATGGCGTTGCCGATGCGCTCCAACTCCGCGTCGGGAATCGCGCCGCAGAATTTCTCCGCCACCTGGAACAAGCGGGCCACGCCTTGAAGTTGGGCAGCGTCGGGATTCCGCCCCAGCGTCTCGAAGTAATCCACGAACGCCTTCGCGGTCCACGCCTCCGGCAGCCCCAGCAGGTTCAGCAAGTCCCAGATTTCAACGGGATGGACCTGCATCGGCGTGGCCGTCATCAGCAGCAGCGACTTCGCCTTGTCCTTGATCTGCTGCATCAGCCGCAAAAGCCGGTTGGGGCCGCCTTCCTGTGGCGACCCCGGCGACTTCCGCCGGGCGTGATGGGCTTCGTCGAGCACGAGCAGATCCCACTCCGCCGCGTCGATAAGCTCCTGCTGCCGGTCTTTCCGCCGCATGAGGTGGCTGCTCACGAGCACGAGCGGCTGCTTCGTCCATTCACTCCGCCCGATCTTCTGCTCCAGCGGCATCGTGCGGGCGTGATGCTCGGGCCAGACCAAGCTATGGCCGGTGTAGATCGGCACGAGCAGGTTGAACTTCTCATACAACTCCGACTGCCACTGCGGGAGCACCGCCTTGGGCACCATGATCAGGATGCGCCGTGCGAGTTCAGCGATCCACGCGTGCCGAATGAGCAGACCCGCCTCGATGGTCTTGCCCAAACCGACTTCGTCCGCGACCAACAGCCGCAGCGGCCAACTGTCCAGCATCCGCTTGTAAGCCCGAAGCTGGTGCGGCCACGGCTTCACCGCGCTCGTCAAAACCGCCACCATCGCCCCGTCGGAGCGCTTCGGCGCGTTCTTGATGAAGGACCATACCAACCGCTGTCGGTCTTCGGCCGAACCTGTCCCCGCTTCCGGCGGCGCAACTTGCCCCGGCGTCTCTGCTGGCGGCTCCTCGTCCTCTGGCTCCTCTGGCGATCTCGGCGGTCTGACAAACTTGTCGTCCGTGGGCAGAAACTCCAGCAGCCGTTCCTTGAGCGCCTGCGGAAACTCGACCACGCGGGCGCTGCGGGCCTTCCCCGTCCAGAGCGTGGTGAATTCGGTGTTGGCCTTAGCTACTTTCTTCCCGTCCCAGTCGCCGCGCCACGAGCAACTGACATCGAACGACTCGCAGTTGCTCAGCCAGTGCTCGCTGAATACTTGTAGCGCGGGACCAAAGCACGACAGATACAGGTCCACGCCGACGATGCCGGCGTCCTGGAACTCCTTGACCCGCTCGCGGACCACGCCAGTAACCTTCGGTTCAACTTCTTCCCAATACGTTGGCTGCGGTTTAGGTCCGTCGAACGGCGGGGCGTGCGGCGGAGCGCCGCGAGGCCGGCAGACCAGGAAGATCGTGCTCTTGGCCGCGTTCTTGTCCTTGATGTGCAGGCTGCCTTCGGCTTCGGTGTGGATCGGCCAACTCGCGGTGATCACGAAGCCAGCATCCACGAGCCCTTTGGCCAGGGCGTCCCACGCACCCGTGGCCTTGTGCGTGAACATCAGCGTCATGATGCCATCGGGCTTCAGGACGCGCCGCGCTTCGCTGAAGATCGCCTGCATTCTCTCCTGATAGTCTCGCGCGGCTCGCTTCTTGGCCCCCCCGGTCCCTTTAACCTTTGAGAAATCCTTGAATTTCGCGGTGTTTGCTACGGCTTCGCGGTCCTTGTCGGTGAGATAGTCAGCAAACTGCTCGGGGAACAGCAGCCCCGCCGTGCGCTTCAGCCAAACGTAGAAGAAGTCGGCCAGTTCGGCATACATCACGTTGTCGTAGTAGGGCGGGTCGAGCACGACCAGATCCACGCCGTCATTTTCGATGTGTGGAAGGTCATCTCCAGAGCGGCGCGTGATCTCGATGGGCGTATCCGCGTGTGCGGTGGTGCCCGTTTCACTGGGGAATGGAAGCTCTCCGGGGCACGGCGCGTGTTGGCGGTCGGCTCCGACGAGTTCGATGAGTTCTTCGAGGGCCTTTCCGGTCTGCTTGATAGCCCATTCGTATCCCAGCCCGGTGATCGTCGGAGCCATTTCACCGAAGCTCCACTGGAACGCATAACCGTGCCGGTCGAAGATCCCACGGATCGCCTCCTTCACTACGTCCCATCGACAACTGATTGTGTTGTAACTCACACACTTGTCGATTGCGATAGTGAGGTATGCGAGCGCCGCGATATCGAGCGGCGACAACCGGTCGCGGCCACCCAAGTCGTCCAGCATCTCCTGGAATACCTCGACTGAGGTGCAGTGCCCATAGAACTGGCGGGCCGTGAACATCTGAGCCCAAGTGCGCACACCGTAGAGGCGGTGTCCGCGGTCGTAATTGGAGAGCCCGATCTCTTCCCGTGGCACGATGCCCCGCGCATCCCATTCGGGCATCTTGGTCGCGAGCGCCAAACTGACTTTCTCGCTCACGTCATCTTCAGATCGCGGGGCACGGAAGCCGCGCACCTTCTTGATCTTCGGTTTGCCACCCTTCGTCTGACCAACGACTTTTCGATCCGTGTAGACGACAGCGTAGAGTTGCTCGCCCATCTTCCCGGCGTGGGCTTGGGCTTTGATCTCGTCTCCATCGATAACGCGTCCGCAGTCAGCGTAGGGGCACAGTCCGTCGCCGCCTTTCACCGTGCCGACGGCGTAGTCTGCGGCCTTTTTGACCTGCTGGATTTCGAACTCGACCCGACGCCTGTCCCCGTCGATCACCGGCATCGGGCGGGCCTCCAGCCCCTTGCCATTTAGCCGCCAGTTCGGGCTTAGTGGCACCTCGCCGGCGCAGTAGGGACAAATAATGGTTCTGGCCCACAGGTAGGCGTCCACGATCACGCCCGGTGGCTCAGCAGGAAACAACCCCACAAACCGAGGCTCGGCTCGACGTAGAAAGTCCGTGCAGAGCTGCTGGTATCGGTCGAGAAGGCGTTTTCCGAACAGAGTCGGAAACTCGACCGTGGTCTTCAGTAACAACCAAGCGACTGCATTCAGGTCGTTGGCAATCGTGTGGCAACCAATCCGAATCGCCTCGAAAGGAATGCTCCCACCACCGGCCGTTGAGTCCAGCACAACTGCCTGACCATCGGGCGATTGCTCGTGCGTCCAACCCACTTCATCTTCGCTCGGCGCATACTTGAACGCTCGCTCATAGCCATACGGGTTTGGACCGAGGTCTTCTCGTTTGCCGGTCTCAGGATCGATGTTTCGAGCCGCTGCGTCCATCCGTGCCTTCGCCGCCACGGGGTCGCCGTGGATTCCGAGGACATGCAGAAAGCGGCCGCGGTCGGCATTGGCTGGCAAGAGTGATCCCAGGATCGCCGCACGGCTCGCCACGAGCGGTCGCCGCGCCCACCAGACGTGCATGCGGTTCGGGGCGGGATAGGGCGTCATCGGCGTGCGTTCGCGGAGCGACTCGATCCCAATCTCCGTGATCGGCAGCCACTCCTCGATCAGCCGCCGCGTCCGCGTGCCCGCCGTCTCCGCCTTCGGTGCTGCCATCGTCTTTCCTGCGCCCTTCATCAACTTGCACCTACCCGCGACTCAACGCTCCACCATCTCCACCGCCGCGGTGCCGAGATTCTGACCGCTCCAGCCGTGCCCGGCGAGCGTCAATCCGGCTGGGGGTCCGTCTTCAGCCAAACTTGGTGATCAGCGCGTTTGAGCGCCTCGTCGAAATATCGCCGCAACTTACCCATGACATCCATCAACTGCTTCATGTCCGCAGCGGGAACACGTTCTTCATGTAGGTGGCCGCGCGTGTCCCGTCGATATCGAAAGGTCTCGGATGTGGGATCGAAACCGTCAAACTCCGCTATCAGCCGTTCAACGTGCTCATCAGTTTCTTCACTGCCCGGAAGGTCGGCACCGCAACTTCGGGGTTTGTGTCGCTGAACCTCCGTCCACAAGACCGATAGCCGGTGCGTCATCTTCGCGCACGCTGGTAGGCCCGACAGCTTCGCGAGCACCAGCACGAGTTGCTTGAGCGAGATCTCCAAAAAGTGCCGGTAGCAGTAGAGCATCGGCAAGGTCGTGCTCAACGGCTCCGGAGTGTCGATCATGGACCAAGTGGCGTTATGTTGAGCAAGGTCTCTCGCCAGCAACTCGCCCGCTTCGAACCAGCCGTCGCGGTATCGGAAGTCCCAAACCTGGCTGTCCAGCCAGTTGAAGTAGTCGTTTTCGAAGGACGGCTCCGGCGGGGGATCAGACTGCTTGTCTGGCAGTTCCGGCGGTGCGGACTGAAACAGCGCGTCAGCGGGTCCGGGCAACTTGGTTCCGTTGGCGTCGTCGGCCATCACGAGACCCTCCAGCTACCCTGCTTGTGCCACCGGCAGAACGAGCACCATCTCGGCGTGGTGGTGAGCGAGTTGGAGCGCCCACTCCTTGATCGCCCGCTTCTTCGCCCCGCCTGCCTCGTAGTCACGGACGTTCAGCTCCGGGATGATGGCGTGGGCAGGGTCATTCGGGAGCGGCTTGGGCTCAACGGACAAGGCGAGAGAACGCACCTGCGACGCTCGAATCTGGGCGACGCTCCGTCGCTTGATCCGGTCGGGCGTGAAGGAGAATTCCTCGATGGAGACGACCAGGCAGCGGCGGCCGAGCGACAGTCCATCCCTGTCTTCCGATGTCGGCTTGAACGCCAACCACTGCGGTTTCTGAGGCTGATCCGGATCGGGATACCAATGCGGTGGCACCCTCCGTAGGAGCGCTTCCTCGGGCGCGACGGCGGTGATTTCGGGCGGAACGGGGTCAGCGTTCGGCGCAGTCATTCTTCGCTGGGGCCTCGCAGTTCCAGGCGACGCGTTCTCGGATTCCGCTTGAGAAGCGCTTCCTGGACGACTCGGCCGTTACGGAAACGAGTGAATTCCGCCAGTCCGCTGGCGACGATTTCGATGGTGACGATCTCGTCGCCCAGACGCCATTCGAAACCGACACCGCCATCCCCGGTCAGGGCAATGCTCGTGGGCACTGAGGCGTTTTCGCGCGAATCAACTACCAGGTCGATGGCACTTTGGATGCACGCCGCTGACGGCGCATCCGCCGCGCCCGCAGCGCCCTGGGGCAGCCAACCCAGTAGTCTGTCAACGGCCGCGTTCCATCGCTCCTGTGCGAGCGAACGGGCTTCGTTGGCCCGAAACGTGACCTCACTCGCTGTGCGCGTCGTCACGTAGCTCGAAATGCCCTCGCTGGACGCAAGGGTCTGGGCGTTATTTGGCATAGTATTTGCCCCATTTCGCATGTGCAGCTTCACCGGTGATCTGAACGAAGGTATCCACGATCAGAGATCGCCCCACGTTCAGTCCCGCGAGCAGGCTCGCATCGTCTCTCTGCTCGACAATTCCGCGTGCCGTCAACTGGAGCACGAGGATCTGCTCGGTCTTGTCGCCTGCCCGACGAACGCCGTGTTCAAGTTCGACGTGCAAGCGACCACGTCGCGGCTCGATCTCCAGGTGCAACGCGCCCGTGGCGCTCTCCATGCAGAGCCCCTCGACCGTCTTCGGCTTGCCCATGACCCCGGGCACCAGGTTGGGCCAGTCCTGCGGAGTGTGCCAATCCGCGCCTTTCACGAGGTGATTGGCGTAGGTGACCTCCCACTGATCGGGCTCGATTGAGCCGAGTTTCTGAGCTTCCACGAACCGCTTGAGCTTCTGATACGCCTGTTCGAAGCGCGGCAGCGTCTTTTCCCAGCGCGGATATTCTCCGGTCCCGAGTTTTCGCCAGTTGAAGACGATGCGGCCATTCTGCGCCTGGACCATCCAGTGGTCGTCGTCGCTGGCCATCATCAGCCGCGAACCCGGAAACGGGCCGATCCGAAACATCGACTGGACCCGTGGCGGCGGACCCTCGCCAAAACGCTCGACCTGCGGCTCGATTGGTTCCGCGTCGTGCGGGCGCGGGTATTCGTCCCGGAACTGCTCGTTCCAAAGGAGAGCAAGCATGGCGTTTCCAAGCTTCGGGAGCGGATTGAACTGCACGCTCGTCGCGGTCTCGATGAGCGGAGGGTTCTCGAACGAAACCCGCTTCTTCGTAAGTTCTTTGTTGCCCGGATCTTGGCTCATCGCAACGCCGCTGCCTTCATCCTACCAACCGGCGACGCTCTGTCGCCTTATTATTCTTCGCACGAAAGTGGTGGCGGTTCGACGCCGTGGAGGCCGAAATCATTCTCGCATGCCGTCGCTCGCTCCGCCAGAGCCCGTCGGCTGGGTATTCTCGGACTCCGACGCGGTTGGGATGCTGAGACCGTTCACGGCATCGTCAGCAGCACCCGCAGGGCGGCCAGCACGCGACGGGGATGCGAGCGGTGGACGGCCATCCCAAGCCAGTAGCCCGCCTCCTCCCGCGTCATGTTGTCGATGCCCTCGGCCACGGCGCGGATGCGGTCGATGCTGCGCATCGGGGCCAGGGCACGGAACAGCAGCGCCAAGGTCAGGGCCACGTCTTCGTCGAGGGCCGCTCGTTGCGTGTCGCCCTTACGGAGATCCCGCAGCTTCATCCCCTGGCCACGCAGCCGCTTCAGGACGCGGTTTTCGATCAGCCGCAACGACCGCCCCCACAGGGACGCTGTGCGCTCGGGCTCCTTCAGACGCGGCGTCGCGGGGCTGGGTAGCTGCCAGATGCTCAGTTCCAACTCGCCGTTGCCCAGGCCCTTCAGCCGGAGTTCAAACACCGGGTGGCTGGCCGTGCCGTTGCTGCTCGCTGCGGCCGCGCCCGCGGCCGCAGCCGTTGCTTGTCGCTGTGCCATGTTCACGCTCCGTCCCCGGCGGCCGCCTGCGCTTCAACGTAAGCTTCGCCGCCGCCGTATTTCGTCATCGCCTTCGTGAACATCTCAGTCTTTTCCGCCGCCATGCGCAAGGGGTCTTTGAACCGGAGCGTGTATTGCCCTTCGAAAGTGTGATCGCTGGCCGTGCGGAGCTGCGCGTCCAGGAACGACTTGATGGAG
>CAYYBO010000203.1:0-7793 GCA_964470125.1 uncultured Planctomycetaceae bacterium
CCAGTAGTGCCCCTGTTCTTCGTAGAAGTAGGTGGAGCGTTGAGCAAGTAGCTCGACGGCGCTGCCGAAGTTCCCGAGGGTGTCGCCGGGAACTGCGGTGCCGAGCCAGAGGTACTGCTTGTCGAGCCCTTTGCGGGTGCTCTTGATCCTGGGGGCGGCGCCCATGAAGATCGTGCGTGCGATGCGCTGGGTGATGAACCGCTGGCCGAGATTGGGGCGGTCGAGGTCGATCTGCTGCGCGGTCGATCCTGGGCCGTCGATGTCGGAGTCGATGATCGGCTTCCACTGGTCTTCGAGGTACTGCGTCAGGTCCGTGTTCACGGTCGTCGCATCCAGTGGCACGTTGCCGGGCAGGATCAGCGGCGAAGTGTCGTTCGATGCCCACAGCTCGTGCACGATCGACGAAACGAGCTTCAATACGCCACGGGTGCGCTGGAACCGCTCCAGCGTCGACCAGTCCTCATACAAGCGGTCCAACAGCTCGGGATGCAGCGGGTACGAGGCGCGGATGCGCTTCTCATACTCGTCGTTCGGCGACGCCGCTTCGCGCGGGAACAGCGCAGAGTTGTTGCGGTAGAGGTTCGTGAAGCTGCGTGCCACGGCCGCTATGGTCGTGAGTCCTTCGGCGTTCGGAGCCTGGAACAGCCGGCGGCGGACGATCTCGAACGACTCGTCCTTGCTCGACGGCCGCCACTGGTCCGCGACACGGCGGATCACGTTCTGGAGGCGTTCGAGAGCGAGCTGCCCGTTCGCGCCACCGATCTCGATGTCGCTGCCGCGCCCTTCGTTGCCGGTGTCGGATGCCGGGATCGAGACCACGAGCATCACGCCCGGCACGGAGCGCACGATCTCGGTCAGCGACTGAGCGAAGGTGAACTGCGTCTCGAACGACCCGGACGGCAGTTCCTTGTCGGTAACGAGCTGGCGCGCGTACGCCACCCACTCGTCGATCAGGATCAGCGACGGCGAGTAGCGCACGATCAGTGTGCGCAGCGCCTCGCCGGGGTTGGTGCCGGCGCGATCGTCCTCGGCGATCAGGTCGTAGGCTTCACGCCCGCCGAGCTGCCAGGCCAGTTCGCCCCAGAGCGTGCGAACCTCGGTGCCGTCATCCTTGATGATCGGCGAGCCGGCCTTCAGGTAGGTGCCGACGAGCGCGACCCGCCGGACATCGAGCGAGCCGAGCTCGGGGTTGCCATTCTCAGCGATGAGTTCCTGAAGCTCCTGCGGGAAGTCCTTGACCGGAGTGCCGCTGAACAGGTGATAGAGCGCCAGCATCGAGTGGGTCTTGCCGCCGCCGAAGTTGGTCTGGAGGTTCACCACTGGGCTCGCGCCTGCCTCACCGTTCAGGCGGCGCAGCGCCCGCGACAGCAGATCACGCAAGCCTTCGGTGAGGTAGGTGCGGGTGAAGAACTCGACCGGGTCGCCGTACTCGGGGCTGGTCGCCTGCCCGGTGTGGACCAGATGGAGGTCGGCTGCGAACTCCGAGGCGGTGAACGCGCCGCGCGCCACGTCATCGTGGGGCCTGATCACCTCACGCCACGGACGCAGCCCGGATCCAGGTTCGAGCGACACCTTCGTACGCTTCACCTGCTTGCGGGTCTGATCCTCGAACACCGTGCGCTGGAGATCGACGCGCAGCTTCCGTACGTCCTCGGCGGAATCGACCGCGCCAACCGCGTGCAGCAACCGCTCGATCGTATCGAGCGCACGCGATGCGTCATCGGAGCTGAAGGGCTCGTTATGCGCCCACAGGTTCCGGGTCTCGCGCAGCTCGGAAGCGAAGCCCTGCTGGGCACGGGAGAGCACATCTTTGAAGTGGTAGCCCTGCTCGGTGATCGCACGGAGCTGCACCTGAACGTCGTGCTTGGTCAGTGTGCGCAGCGGCCCGCCTCGTCGCTGGGCATCCTCCTTCGCCCACGCGGCCGGCCAGTCGGGGGTCTTGTAGGCCTGCGTCATGACGTCATCGACCACGTCGAGGAGCCCTTCAGAGAGCAGGTCGAACGCTTTGCCTACGCGATCTCGGTTGTTCATCGCCATCGTTGTCTCCTAGAACCCCACTATGTGCTGCCGACGAGGCGGCATCCAGCGCCAGCCGATCCCTACTCATCACTGTCTTCTTCCGCCGCTGCGGTGTGCTGCCTCCGCGCGATCCGCTCCTGTGCCTCCCGGTAGACCGCTTGGATTCGGGCTTGGAGCTCCGCCTTCGGAGGCAGGGTCGTCCAGTATTCGGCGAGCACGATCCCGTCTTGTGCAGTTCGAGCAGCTCGATCTGGTCGCGGCTCGCCTCGGTACACAGGATGAGGCCGATGGGCGGATTCTCGTCTGCCTGGCGTTCGTGCCGGTCCAGCCACTTCAGGTAGAAGTTCATCTGCCCCTGGTAGCTCGGCTTGAACTTGCCGACCTTCAACTCCACGGCGATCAGCCGGCGAAGTGGGCGGGAGTAGAACAGCAAGTCGAGGTAGTAGTCGTCTCCGTCGAAGGTCATGCGCTTCTGGCGTTCGACGAACGCCCACCCGCGACCTACCTCCAACAGGAATGCCTCCATGTCGTGGCGCAGAGCCGCTTCGAGGTCGCGCTCCAAGAAGGTGTCGGCCAGCCCGAGCATGTCCAGCAGCGCCGGGTCGCGGAAGGCATCCAGCGGGACTGCCGAGCCCTCGGGAATCTGCGAGTCCGCGATCTCACGGCGCTCGAACGCCTTGCGGGAGATGGCGTGGCGCAGGTCACGGACGCTGAGGTGGCGGTCGATGATCTCCTTCACGTAGAAGGCTCGTGCGTCGTCGGTTGCGAGCGGAAGCAGCTCGCGGAAGTGGGTCCAACTGACTTGTTGCGCCAGTGATGCAACACGTTCGGGCTCGGTGAACTGCTGGTAGAACCGCACCATCCGATACAGGTTCGTTCGGTCGTAGCCTCGGCCGTACCGTGAGGTCAGTTGTTGCGCCAGTGATGCAACAAGTTCCTGGTCGTGCCCGGCGCGTCCTTCGCGCAGCACGGCCACGTCGATCAATCGACCGATGTACCAGTTCCGCAGCGTCAGGGTGGCGTTCACCTGCGCGGCCGCGAACGCCTGCGCTTGGTCGATCAGAGCCGACACCTGCTCTACGAGTTCGCCGCCCTCGGCGCTGACCGACTCCGCGATGGCCCGGAACGGAGTCAGGTCCGCGCCAGAGCGACGCGCTGGTGCGCCACCGCTCCGGGCTTGATCTCGACTGCCAGGCACGACCTAATCCTCGTCCTCGTCGAAGTCGAACGCCTCCTGTGACGAGCGCGGCGTCGAGGCGCACTTGCGCGCCTGCTCGTTCACGTCGCCCCACGCGCTCACCAGACCGTTGAACAGGATGGCGTCCTTCGTGTCCTTCTTCTTCTCCGCCTCATGGAACAGCAGGAAGCCCAGCTCCTTCACGGCATCCAAGTTCACCCGCGTCTGCACCGCGGGAAGCAACTCGGCCACCTTGTCGGCGCCGTGCTTGGCCATCACCGCCGCGAGACGTACCGTGGCTTCCCAGACGCTGACGTGCTCATCTGTTGTCGCGTCCCAGTGGCCATCCAACTGAGATGGGGACAAGAGGCGCGCTTTGCCGCCTTTGGCTTCAAAGATGCCTCCGCGCTCCAAAGCGCCGACCGAGGTGTCGGAGGAGCGAGCCAGCTGGTCCGCGATACCCGAGTTCTCCTGCGCCCAGCCGTATTGCCGATACCACTTCACGGCGAATCGAGTGTCAGGATCGAAGTCTGACTCCTGCTCCCCAAGCACCTCGTCCAGCGTCGCGTTGATTAGCAGCAGAGCATCCCGCACGCTCATATCTGAGCCATCTGCCTCGCGAACACGCGAGTATCGCGAGAACACTGAGATTCCAGGGCCGATGGCGGCCTGGGCCAAGTCAACCGGGGCCACGCTGCCTTGAAGCATGTTTCGCAACGCCGTCGGCAACTCGGATTTCAACGCGGCGATAAACGCGCGGCGAGTGGTGGCGGGTGCTGAGGCCGGTCGAGGTCGGCAGGCCAGGACGATCGAGGACGCGAGCGCGTTCGTGCCGATACTAATCATTCGTCCGCCACGCTCGCTTCGCATTGGCCATGTGGCCGTGATCTCCCACCCCGAGACAATCAAGCCGTCGAGAAGGGTGTGCCATCCGGTCGAAGACGTGCCGGTATCCCGGGTGTCCTGCTGCTTGTAGGCGTAGTAGACCGTGAGTGGAATCTCGGTATTCGCGGTCTCGCGAATTCTCTCGAATACGCTGTTGAACCCATCGACGAAGAACTCTTCGGCTCCGGCCTTCCCGCTGTGACGATGAGGATTTGCCACCAACTCGCCCGCCTTTGGCGTCAAGACTGTGCCGACAGTCTTAGCGTGGATGCCGATGAGCGAACGCCGGAGCCAAACGTAGAAGAAGTCAGATAGGTCGGAGTAGCCAATGTTGTCGTAATACGGAGGGTCCGTGGAGATGACCATCCCGTCATAGCTTCGACTTGCGGCATCCGCTTGACTAGCCACGCCCGGGTACGTGCCGTCCACTGGCATCGCGGCGACGCCAGATGCCACCCACTCGACGTGCGCGAGGAAATTCCCGACCGAGGCCGAAAAGGGATTGATTTCGAAGTAGTCCCAGACCATCGGTAAAGCCTGACGCGCGAAGGTGTCGCGTACGCCTTCAATGACATTGATCCAGCTGCACAGAGATGAGGACCAGTCCGCGAGTTTGCTGATTGCGAAGGCGAGATAGGTAACGACTGCGTCGGCGTAGGCGACTGCACCATCGCCGCCGTCCTCCAGGCGTGCGCCTTCAGGCATCCCGAGCGCTGTTCCATCACGTAGCACCCGGGCGTGTACTTGGGAGAGTAGGTTGCTAAACGTCGTCAGCGCCAAGAGTTGTCTGTTGGTGAAGAGGTCAGACCAGAGCTTGAATCCATAGGCCTGTACCCGAAAACTCGGTGCTACGGGAGGAAGCTCGGCGTCCGGCGCATCGACAGGTCGTGCGACTTGAGCCGCGCTGACGTGCTGTGACGAGGCCTCGATGTAGATTCTTCCCTGCTTACGGTCGCCCTCTGCCACCACTGCAAGGAGCTGCGCACCCATCCGGCCAGCCTTCGCTTCCGCCCGGATGTACTTGAGGTCCATCGGCGTACCATCTGCGATGGAGATGGCCCCATTTCTCCCGACCGTACCGTCTTCATCGGGTCCGGGGCCGTTCTTGTCGCGTCGAATCTCGTACCGAATAGTGCCGTCTTTGACCACCGGGACGATGTAGGTCTCGCGTCCCTTCTTCTTGCTAAGCCACCAGGTCCGGACAAGAGGAACTTCGATCGGGTTGGCAGGGTTCGGGCTCCTCACGGTTCGCGCCCAGAGCCATCCGATGACTTGATGCTCGGTTCCACCCGGCGCAATGGCTTTGGGATAGGCGACTCCAACGAGTTCCTTGGCAGTCTCGCGCACCCATTCGCCGTAGCGCCGGATGTCCTCGGCTAGTCCCTCCGCGCCAGACCACGCGGTCACCCGGTGCTCCGCATCAGGATGGACCGGGGGCAGCCCTGCAAATCGGGAAGGTATCTCGATCAGACCTTTGGTCTTGAGCACGGCAACCGGATTCAGGTCCGAGCCGTGTGCGCGGAGACCGAGCCGCTGCGCCTCCAGCGGGATAGCGCCGCCGCCACTGAAAGGATCGAGGAACGATAGCCCCTCCTGCCCTGTCGAACGACGAATCTCCGCCCGAGCCTGTCCCAGCAGGTCCTGGTCTGCGGAGTTCTCCCACTGCGCCAATCTCTCGATCAACTTGTGCAGGCGCGCTCGTTCAGCATCTTGTGCCTCCACCGACGGGAACTCGTCGGGTCTCGACGAAGGGTCGTCGACAAGTTGGGCAAAGAGGACAGAGCGTGCAGCCGCCAGCGGACGGGGCGCCCAATAGAGGTGCATCGTTGAAGGATGACCCTTTCGTGGCACGGACTTCTCGTGTTGGGCAGCGGCGTTGATCGCCTCCAACGGCAGTGAGACTTCAATGAGCTTCTTCTTCGGTGCGTTGGTCACGGTGCTTCTCTCGCTGGCATTGGCCTGGTTGTCGGTGGTGTCGGTCATCGCGGTGGCCCTCCGCGTTCCCAGTAGTCGCGCCAGACCTCGTTGTAGGAACGGGTGGTCGCGGATGGTTCGAGGTGGGTGAAGGCGTCGCTCACGTAGCGCACCTGGTCGTGGTCCGCACTGTTGGGTGACACCTCCACGAGTGCCAGCCGATGCCGCGCGCCCTGGGTCTGTGCGAACGTGATCTCGTTCGTGGTGATGGTGAAGGTGTCGGAGCCTTCGATGCGGCCCTTGACCTCGATGTAGTAGACGAAGCCAGCGCTATCGGTGGACTGGACGTCGTAGCCGGGGTTGTTGCGCGGCATCTCAACCGGCTCGCGGCCGAGTGCTCGCTCGGCGGCGAGCACGGCTTCGACTGCTCGACGCTCAACTTCCTCAGTCTGACCTGCGAAGGTCTGCGAATCAGGCTCGGCACCGGTGGTCAGGAGCGCGCTGGGAATGACGAGTGCTGCGCCACGGATCACGGCGGGCACGGCAACAAGATTCGTGGCCTCGTCGAGCTCTTCCAACCGGTGACTCAGCCGCTCATCAAGCTGTCGCGCGCGGACGAGCGCGGTCTCTGCGCGGAGCCGGCCGACAGTGCCTTGGCGTTCAAGCGCCTCGAGCCGGTTATGCTCGCGATCCCAATGGTTGATCTCTGCGAGCAGCCGATCCTTCACCTGCGCTCGGGTCCGTGCGGTCTCGGCATCGAGACGAGCCTTGATCTCGTGCATGCGTGGCTGCAGTCCTTCACGGTACGCCCAAGCGCGCACCACCCGCTCGTGGTTCTGCCGCGCCCAGTCGCTGCCAGCGATCGCAGCGATCGCTTCAGCTTCCTCAGGTTCAGGCCTGTCGTAGTCGAGGTAGGGAGGTGCCGCAGAAACCGTGACGGCGCCATGCTGCTCAAGCAGCGGGTAGTCGAAGTGGTGGGAGACCGTGTCGCCTGCATTGTTCACGATGCGCTGCTCGACGCTGAACATCAGCATCGGCGCATCTGTCTGCTTGGTGCGCCGATCGACCAGCACCGTGCCTTGCTTGAGAGTGGGGCCGAGGTCGTCGATGGTTGCCTCGATCACGGCGCGCAGCAGCGGGTGGCCCGGTGCGATGAGGGAAGCGGCGGCGAGACCGTCGGGGCGCATGCGTGAGAGTTCGAAGGTGATGCGCTCGTACTGCTCGGTGACGGGTGCCCACCTGTTGAGGCGACGCGCGGTGTCGATCACGCGGGCCGGGACGCGGGTGATCTCGTAGCGTCCCTGCTCTCGCTTGCGGATGCGCCCGCCGAGCCGCTCGAACGCTGGGATGAAGAACGCGGCAATGTAACCGGGCTGGAGACGCCGTTCGCGGGCCTTCTCCATCCGTGCCCGGACTTCGTCGAGGTTGAGCGCGGAGAACATCTCGGGGTGGAGTGCACGCTCAGCAAGCATCTCGTCCAGGCCGTGGGAGACGCCGGCGTCGATGATCCGGTCGAGCTTGGCCTTCACCTGGGGCTGGTCGCCGTAACGGATCGCCTCGATCAGCAGGTCACGCAGCGACCGCTCCTGGAAGGCGTCGGCGTCGCCGAGCACGTTGAACAGGTTGCCGTTGTAGGCGATCGACATCTGGTCGATCTTCGCCAGCAGCCGGGTGAACACGTCGCCCTCGCGGGTGTCTTTGGCAACCATGTTCCACAGGTGGCAGACCTCGCGCTGGCCGATGCGGTGGATGCGGCCGAAACGCTGCTCGATGCGGTTCGGGTTCCACGGCAGGTCGT
>CAYYBO010000204.1:0-7785 GCA_964470125.1 uncultured Planctomycetaceae bacterium
AGGTCTCGACATTGTTGAGGCAGCTGGGCATGCCCCAGAGGCCCTTCTGGGCCGGGAACGGGGGCCGCGGCCGCGGCTCGCCGCGGTTGCCCTCGATGCTGGTCATCAGGGCCGTCTCCTCGCCGCAGACGAAGGCCCCGGAGCCCATGCGGATTTCAATGTCGAAGTTGAAACCCGTGCCCATGATGTTCTTGCCCAGCAGGCCGTACTCGCGGGCGGCCTCGAGGGCCTTGCCGAAGCGGTCGACCGCCTGGGGATACTCGGCCCGGATGTAGGCATAGCCCTGCTCGGCCCCGATGGCGTAGGCGGCGATGGCCATGCCCTCGATGACGCTGTGGGGGTCGCCTTCGAGCACGCTGCGGTCCATGAAAGCGCCGGGGTCGCCCTCGTCGCCGTTGCACAGGATGTACTTCACGTCGCCGGGGGACTTGCGGGTAAACTCCCACTTCATGCCGGTGGGGAAGCCCGCACCGCCGCGGCCGCGAAGGCCGGACTTCTTCACTTCTGCGATCACGTCTTCGGGCTTCATCTCGGTCAGGGCCTTGGCCAGGGCCTGGTAGCCGTCGCGGGCGACGTACTCCTCGATCCGCAGCGGGTCGATCACTCCGCAGTTGCGGAGCACAATCTTGACCTGCTTCTTGAAGAAGCCGATCTCGTGCAGCCCGGGGACCGCCTCGCCGGTGGCCGGCGCCTTGTGGACGAGTCGTTCGACGACCCGGCCTTTGAGCAGGTGCTCTTCCACGATTTCGGCGGCGTCGTCCGGGCGGATGCCTTGATAGAAGACGCCGTCGGGGTAGATCGCCGCGACCGGTCCCACGGCGCAGGGGCCGAGGCAGCCGGATTCGATGATCTTGATTTCGTTGTCCAACCCTTGCCGCTCGATCTGTTCGCGCAAGGCGGCGCTGACTTCCAGCGCCCCGGAGGCGATGCAGCCGCCGCCCGTGCAAACCAGAACGTGTGATCTGACCGTATTCATGAGTTTTTCGACTCCCACAGATAACGTCGCTCGAAGAGCCCCGAACTTTAGTCCGGGCG
Organism: uncultured Planctomycetaceae bacterium; assembly: GCA_964470125.1. Classification (GTDB taxonomy): domain Bacteria; phylum Planctomycetota; class Phycisphaerae; order UBA1845; family UTPLA1; genus DATKKX01. Next base: position 1,036 of record CAYYBO010000204.1, read on the forward strand.
GATGTTCAATCTGCCGATCAGTCGTTGCTCATCGTTCAGCGCCGCCCGGACTGAAGTCCGGGGTTCCTCGTCAGGTTCCTCGCTCAGACCTTTATCATGTATTCGTTGACCGGCACGCCGCGCAGCACGTGTTCGCGGACGATCTGGCCGACCTTGTTCTTGTTCAACCGACCGTACCGGAACGTGCCCCCGGCTTTGTCCGTCAGCGTCACCATCGGCTCCTGATCGCACAGGCCGGCGCAGCCGGTCTGCTGGATGCCGACGTTGCTCGCCTTGGCGTTGCTCAACTCGGTCATCAGGGCGGTCAAGATGTCACGGGCCCCGGCGGCGATGCCGCAAGTACCCATGTGGACGGTGATCCGCACGTCCTTCTGGCCGGTGCGGAGATCGATTTCCGCCTTGGCCTTTTCCTGGAAGGCTTTCAAGTCCTTCGGGCTGCTGATGCGCTGAGCCATGGCTACTTACTCCTTTCAGCGTGGAGTTGTCCGTTGCGGTACTTACTGAGGACGGTCTCCATCTTGCTGGGCTTGACGCGATGGTGTACGTCGTCGTTGATCATGATGGCCGGGGCCAGGCCGCAGGCGCCGAAGCAGCGGGCCACTTCCAGCGTGAAGAGGCGGTCCTCGGTGGTTTCGCCCACGTCGATGCCCAGCTTCTGCTTGAGCGTATCCAGGACGCGCTTGCCGCCGCGAACGTAGCAGGCCGTTCCCAGGCAGACGCGTACGAGGTTCTTGCCTCGCGGCGTGGTCGAGAAGAAGGAGTAGAAGCTGACCACTCCGGCCACCTCGCTGTAACTCTTGTTCAAGCCCAGAGCGATCCTCTTCAAGGCAGATTCCGGCAAATACCCGAATATCCCCTGGGCGATCTGCAGCACCGGAATCAGGGCGCCCGGCTTGTTGCGATACTCGGTCAGCACCGAGTCCAGCCTCGCCAGCAACTCTTCTTCCGATACTTCCTCGCCGCATTGGCACTGTACTTTCGTCTTCTCATCCATACGCATCTCCCTTGTTGAGCTGTCAGCGATCAGCTTTCAGCATTCAGCTTTTCGTGGGGCGGGTCGCGCCCGCCGCGCGGCTCGCGGCGTCGGCCGTTCGTGGCCGAGGTTGTCGCTCACTGCGTCAAGACGGCGCCGTGCCGCTCCAGTTCCGCCTTGATTCTCTCCATCATTGCCTGGGCGACGGTCAACCCCCCGCATCGCCCTTCGCCCAATTCCTCGCCGATCTCAAACGCGCTCAAGCGTCGTTCCGCGTTGCCCATTCGCAAATTCACGCGGAAGTCCACCTCCGGGTTGGTGCAGACGACCGATGACAAGGTCGCCGCGATATCCCCCAGCGGGCTGCGGTCCACGTGGTTCAACCGCATCTCCGCCGCCACTCGCACCCCGCCCAACTCCGACTTCCCGACCGTCATCGAGCCGCCGGCTCGTTCGGCCGCCTCGCGGAAGAAGCTCAGGCCCAAGCCTGTGCGCTTGCCTCCCTTGGTCGTATAGAACGGGTTCGCCGCCGCCTCCGGCGAGACTTTCAAGCCTCGACCATTGTCCTCGATGGCGATTCGCAAACTGTCCTCCGCCGGGTCGGCCGCTATGGTCACGGCGATGACCGACGCCTCGGCCCGGATCGAGTTCTCCACCAGATCCAGGATGTGGAGGGACAGATCACGCACACGCAATACTCCTCCCTCCGACGCCTCGCAGGGCGAGCAACAACTCGTCAAACGTCGGCTGCTCCAGCCTTGCCTCGGAACGCGCCCTTCCGATGTCCGCCAGGAAGTGTGCGTCCGACGAGGTGATCACCGGCAGACCAAGTGAGCGAAGTTTCGCTGCGACCTCCTCCGGCTGCTCCGTCCCCGCGCCCGCCGGTCGAGGGCCGCAAGGGGAAAACACTTCGATGGCGTCAAACTCAACGTCACTCGGGAAGAGACCGAGCTGGCTGAGGACGCTGTAGGATTTTCGGTTCACGTGGGCGGCGACGGCGACGCCGTGGTTTCGGCGGATCAGTCGCACCACGGCGGCGAGGTCCAGCGTTGAGGCCGCCGCCAGCATCCGGTCCTCGTATCCCACGATTTGACCGGAGGCATCCATCAGTCGCTGTTCGCCAAAGCGGCTGCGTGATTCGAGGGTGTTTTCCGGCAATGTGGCGCGGACGGCCTCCGCCGTCGCCGCCGCCGCCGTCGAACTGCCGAACAACCCTACCACGTGCACCTCTTCCGCCGTCGTGATCTCAATGCCTGCCAATACCGTAAGGCTCGACTTTGCCGGCGGGGCTCTTCGGGCCGCCTCCTGCGTCGCCGCGGTGTTGCCCGCCGCGTTGTGGTCGCAAACCGCGATTATTCCCAATCCGCCATCGGTGGCCGCCCGCACGATTGCCGGCGGGGTCATTTCTTCCGCCGCGCACGGCGACAACGCCGTGTGAATGTGCAGGTCGACCAAATACGAATTCACGCACGTCGTCCCCTGATTCCCAACTCGTGCAGGCGGCCGACGATCTCGAAGGCCGTCGCATCGGAAACGAAAAGACGGATGCCTTCATCGACGGCCTTCTTTCGCACGGCTTCGTCGGGGCGTCGGTCCATCGCGAAGATGACCGCGGCCAGCTCCGCGTGCAGGGCCACCGCCACCACGTTCAGGTGAACCTGCACGGTCACCAGGATTCCGCCCTTGGGACCGTTCGCCAGGACGTCGCTGAGGAGATCGGAGACGTAGCCCTCGCGGATGTCGGCTTCCTCCGCCGTCAGCTCCGGCGTGAGGGCCTCGAAGTTCAACTGTTTTGCGATGTCACTAAGCTTCATTGGGCTCACCTTCATCCGCCAGGGGCAGCGAAGTTCTGGCCCCCGCCTGTCATTTTCTCACGCACGCACGCCTCTCTTGCCGCCCGCCCGAGGACGATGTCCTCTGCCAAGGCGGCACAGGTGGGCGCCCCGCACATGCAGCAGTCACAGCCCGGCAGGCTGCGCGCCAGTTTGTCGATCTTGGCGAGTTTGGCGATGGCCTTGTTCATGTCGGCGTCTAGCCGCAGGCCTCGCCTTGGGGCTGGGTCTTTTTGGCGTCGGCTTGCCTTTCCGTGCATGTTTCGTTCCTTGCTGATGGATTCCCAGCGATACTTTGCCAGGGACGACTCGACCGCCAGCAAGGGGGAGCCGAAACAGCCGCCTTCACAGGCGTAGAGTTCCAGAACCAGGACATCGCTGACCAAGCCATCCTCAGCGGCCTCCAGCACGCGCGCGACATGGCACAGTCCAGTCACTTCGAGGACACCAGGCTCTGGCGAGGCAGCAGCCTCGTGTCCCCGTGACGCCGGCTCTTCGCGGGCGGATGCCGCGGGCTCTTGAGTCTGCTTGAGGCGCGGCAGAATCGCCGCCCGCAGCATCGCCGGAGGGATGATATCGGACGTTAGGGTGCGGGATTCGCCGATGGTCAAGCTGGTGCGCTGGCAGGGACACAACGCAACCGACACCACCGGCCGGTTTTCGAGGCCTTCGTGGGTGGCTTCCAGGGGGGACTGGAATGGGGCGATGTTGGCAATCAACAGGGGGAACCGCATCTCGATCAGACTGATGACGGCGGGGCAGACCGGCGAAATGACCGGCGCCCCAGGTGGTTTCCTCTGCTCGGGGGTTGCCCGTGCGTGTGCTATGACGGCCTCTCGCAGGGCCAGCTCCCAGGAATGGGTATGGCGGACCTCCGCGAATCCGAGAGCGGCCAACTCGCGGAGGATTCGGTCCGGTCGTATGCCCGCGCCGAACTGCGGCAGGCAGGGCGAGGGCACGACCAAGGTCTCGCCCGCGGGCGCAACGGGGGGCACGACTGCATCGGCGCTGCCTCCGCGGATGCCGGGCTGCATGCCGTCGATGGTGAATGCGTCGGCGGGGCAGACGGTCATGCACGCTGCACAGTCAATGCACAGATAGTCGAGCACCTCGGGCTTGTCGCGGAAGACCCGTAGGGCGTTGGTTGGGCAGATGCGTACGCAGGCGAGGCACTGTCGACAGTTCTCGGGGATGATCCGCAGCGAGTGTTGCCCCGTCCCATAGAGAGACTGTGGCTTCAGGAAGATGGTGAAACTGACGCGCGTGCCCTTGCCGACCGTGGATTCGACCGAACAGTCGTCGGTGTTCTTCTTGATATTTGGAAGGCCCATGCCGGCGCCAAAGCCGAGTTGTCTTGCCTCGGCGGAGGCGGTTGAGAATCCCGGGGTCATTGCCAGTGCGATATCGGGTATACCCGGACCCTCGTCAATCACTTCGACATGCAGGCGTCCGCCGTGCAGAGATGCCCGTAGTTCGCCGCGGTGTGCGTGAATCACCACGTTCATCTCGGCTTCATACGCAGCGACCATGGCGCGGCGGATAACGGCGGGATCTGCGCCGATCCGCTTTAGCTGCTCTTTCACGCTCCGCGAGGCGGCGCCGTCGTTCTCGAAGTCTCCTCCTTTAATCTTGTAGGAGACGGTGTTCATGAATGAGGCCGGCTCTCAGAAGAGAGGCTTCGATAGATTCGTCCACAGGTCTCAAAGAGCCCGACTGGCGAGACCATCAGTAACGTGCCATGCTCTCGGGCAGTCTCGATCATGGCGGGGTCCGGCTGCTGGCGATTGACCAGGCAGATGCCGGGCAGGTCCATCAACTCGGCGACCCGCGTGATATGCGTGCTGGCCAGGTTGCTGACCAGCAGGGTGTTCTCGCCGGCGGCGTTGAGCAGATCGCTGATGCGGTCTCCCGCATAAACTTGGTCGGATTCGATAGTTACGTTCCGCCCGGGAGTAACGGTCGTTGCGCCGATGGATCGAGCTAGTTCGTCGAGTCGCATGAGAAGCCTTGGGCCATCCGCCGCGGGCGTCGTCGCAGTGCTCCGCAGGCATGGTGAATGAGCATTTCTGGGTTATACACCGTTGTGCTTTCAGCCGGAAGCGCCAAGCGCCCCCCCAGGTGTTCGCGCTCTTGCCGCACGCTGCCGAGCCGGTGTCAGGTTTCGGGGCGCCCGGCGTGGAACCTGTGGTTCCTGTGGAGCTGTACGACGGAGCGGTTCCGGCCGTCGTGGCGGTCCGGGTTCCGACAGAATTGCAAGCGGCGTGCCACTCCTACTCAAGGGTGGTTGTGCCTTGCGGAGTTCGGCTATCGTCGCTCAATTCGGACCTTGGAAAAGTCCGCAGCCGGTGGAAAGTTCCGCGAAGAACCAAGCCGCAATTAGCGTCGAACACTTATGTTAGGCGTGATTGACCGACAGGCTGGATAGTCTTCTGCAGGAGCACGTGACAAGGGGGGACAATGGGACGTGGAACCCGCTTCCTGCGGCTGGGTCGGCGGTCGGAAAAACCGCTGTGGGTCGGCGATGTTGCGTGACAGGCGTGAGCATGGTGGAACGTCTTAAGCAGTCAGAGTGGGCACGGTCATGGCGATGAGAATGGACGAGGGCGATCAGGAGTTGATCGCCGCAGCTCGACTGGGAGAGCGGACTGCGCTCGATGAGCTGGTGCGCCGTCATGACCGCTGGGTCCGCAATGTCGTGTACGCCACCGTCGCCAATCCGGGGATCGTGGATGACATCGTGCAGACGGTGTGGCTACGTGTGTGGCAGCAGCTTGGCACCCTGCTGGACACGGCGAGGTGGCGGGCGTGGCTCTACAAGCTAGCGAAGAACGCGGCCATCGATGCAGGGGAGAAAGCGGCTCACGAGCGGCGACTCAGGGTCGCCTCCGATCGGGCGGAGAACGAGCCGGCGAGAACATGCCAGCCGGTGAAGGGGCTGATCGGCGCGGAGGAACGAGAACGAGTGCTGGCGGCCATACGCGGGCTGCCCGCGATTTACCGCGAGCCTTTTGTGCTGCGTCATCTGGAGGATTGGAGTTACGCGGAGATCGGCGAGGCGATGTCCTTGCCGGTGGATACGGTGGAGACGCGGTTGGTCCGGGCCAGGCGGCTGCTGCGGACCGCTCTCAAGCGTCCTGCTGAAGTGAGCGAGCCGGAAGAGACGGGCGTGCGATGAAAGCAGACGGCGACAACGTATTTGAGGACGGCGAGCGGACCGAGCGTTTGATCTGCCGTTTGCTGGACGGTGAGATCACGGCGGATCAGCGGGTGGAGCTAGACGGCATCCTCGCTCGCGATGCGGAGGCTCGATCCCTGCTGAAGGAGTACGGCGAGATCGATGCCAGGGCTGCCGAGGCCCTGCGGCACGATCTGTGCAGAGCCGCGACGGCGGTCGCGCTTCGCAGACGCAGCGGTCTGTGGCTCGCCACCGCGGGCGGTCTGGTTGCCGCGGCCGCCGTCATTGCGTTTTCCTTCCTGCCGGATTTGTGGACCGGGAGGGCCGGCGTGATTTCGGAGGCGGGCGGGCAGAGCGACCGATCAGCGCTGGGGCGCAACGGTTTTGAGTCGTCGGCGACGCCGCTATTTCGCGGGTTGAGAAGCGACGGCGTCGGCAAGGCGCCGCCTCAGTTCGTGGACTACGGATACTCGGATGATCGGCCGGCGCGGCGTTCGCGCGACTTGCGGCGCGACTGGATTGGCATCCCGACCGCCGATCCGAACACGATCGTCGTCATTCAGCGCGACCACCGAACCACGAGGATCACGCCGATTTCAGGCGATTTCTGAGCGGAAGCGCGAGCAGAGACGTCAATCGGACAAGTGTGAGCCATACCGCTGGTGCCTCCGGAATCAGCGTTCACCCCGGCGAGGGGCGGCGGGCCCGGAGCAGTTAAGGAGAAGCTATGAAGTGAGCCATCTCGGCACGGAGTAGGATGCCGGTGCGTT
>CAYYBO010000205.1:0-7768 GCA_964470125.1 uncultured Planctomycetaceae bacterium
AGGTCGTAGTGATCGCCCGACCCGCCGGCGAAGGCCGCGCCCGTCCGAACCACGCAGGTCCGCCGGGCCAGAGTGTCACTTACGTACCCGTACCGCGAGATCAGCGTCTCGCCGCTCTCGCCCGGCGCCCACTTGTTTTCCACCACCGCGAGCAGGTCTCGCTGCGCCTCGAACTCCCGAACGGTCGAGGCCAGGTTCACCGTCTCGCCGCTGCGGAAGTCGATCCGCTCGATCAACTCGCTCCACGCCTGCCCCGTCGCCGGGAACGAAGGCGTTGGTCGGGTCGCCGCCGTTGGCATAGTCGGCGTGCGTGAAGCTGCCGGTTTCGTAAGACCGAGTCTCCAGCCTGCCGTCGGGATACTCAATGCTGAAAATCTTCTTGTCGTCGCCGGCGACATATGTGGTGACGGTACGGAGATTGGTTGAATCGCCGTACAGGCTCGCCGGGTCGACGCACTGTTCCACGACCTCGACCTTCTTGCCGTCCTCCACGTAGTAGGCGTGGTAGGTCTTCGCGGTGATGGTTCCCAGGACCTTCTCTGTAACGGTGCGAGGGGAGTTGAAATTGTCGCCAAACGGATCGTCCCTCTGGTCGACGGCCCCGTATGAGTAGTAGACCGCCCGAGCGCTGTCCGGATCAGGCTCACCCTCCGAGGGCAATTCCACGTCCAGCCAACTACTGATTTCGGTCAACACGCGCCCGCAGTTGTCGTAGTCGTACCACAGCCATGATCCGTCCGAATTCGTCACCAGCCTGATTTGGCCTACCTTGCTCTCACCGTCCTCCTGGCCGTAGTAGAAGTAATCCGTAGTATGCAGACAGGTAACATCGGAAGGCCCGAGAATGCTCCGCGTGATGCTCTCGCCCCATGCGAAGTCAGCGAAGTAGTCCTTCCTGCAGTACACCTCCGTGCCTTCGCCGGCGCTACCCGTGTGGACACTGGTTGTGCGCGTCTTGAGGTCGCTCTCCAATTTCCATTCCGTGATCTCCTCCCGCAGTACATCTAGGCCGTCTCCTTCCCGCAGAGCGCCGGAAACGCGGTAGTTATACTGCTTGCTCACCGTCTGCGGGTCGCCGCTCAGCTTCGAGACGAAAAGCCCTTCGGCCTCACGGTACTCAAACCTCCAGGTTACCCGGGGCTTGGCTCCCTCCGCGATATCAAACGTACCGTCCTGCAATCGAGGATCGAGAATGACGTCGCCTCGACCGTAGAATGCGATCTGGTAACTTGAGCTGTCGATGGACCTGATGTCGGCCAGGGTTTGCGGAGCAAGGACCTGACGAAGGACGCTACCAACATAGACGCCTTGCGTGCCGGGGCTACCCCCGGTGCTGCAATGAAGGGTGGCGGGCGTCCCCAGCGCCTGTGAGATCTCCTTCTCATAAATCCATAGCTTGCCTGCCGATTCCTCGGCGTCCGCGGCGCCCAAGCTGAGGTTGATGTCGAAATTGCCGGACCTAAGCTCTCCTGCACCTACGGAGCAGCCCTCGCTGCCACAGGCGCTGCAGTCGATCCGGAATGGCCTCTCGAAGACAAACCGCTGGCAGTCTGGATCATCGGGAAAACGTCCGTCTTCCGTGGCCCGAACCAAGATCCAGCCGCACGTCCTGCCGGCGGTGATGACCCCAGTACTTGGACTGATCCTGGCGCCCAGCGTGTCGCCGACGAGCGACCAGTTCACGGGCGTCCCGATGCGATTTTGCAGGGTGGCCGCAGCCTTGGACTTGCCGTCCGGGAAGAGAAATTCCTTGTCAAAGGAAATCCACCTGACGGGGAGTTCCTCCACTTGAACGCTGAACGATTGCGAGGCCCCGCCCGTTTGGCACGGGCACGCATACCAAGTTTCGCTTTCCGTGTCCCAGCACATGGCCGTTGTGGGATCGCTGCAGTCGTCCTCCGGATCGCTAGGCGGTCCGTTAAGGTAGGAGTAGGCCACCACAAAAGTGTAGGCTCCGGACTGCTCACAGACGTAGCTCATATCGTAGTCGGTACCCGCCGAACTGTGGGTGCAATCCTTGGAGATGAGGTCGCCGTCGAGGTAAACTTGCTGGTGCCAGAACGTGGGGCCGCCGCTGCTTGTGGTACAGTAGCTGGGTTGTTCGCAGTCGGTATCGCCCGCGTCAAAGTAGCACCATGTGAAGGACGCCTCCGAATGAGCATGAAAGCAGAACTTGTCGCCGACAAAGTACGGATACGAAATCACGGGAATGCAGTCGTTACAGGGGCCGATTTGTCTCTCGACAGCAAACGAAGGCCCGGCGCTTATCAGACAGGTGTCTCGGCAATCCTTGCCCATCACTGAGACGACGAGGCCCTGGCCGACTGCCACGGGCACGAACACAGGGCCTGCCGCCCAGAGGCCGCCTTCAACGGCGATAGTCATCCGCGTCGGTGAAGCCTATGTGCGAAAGTTGGGCTAAGCTCCCGCGTCGAGGCCGGCGAGATGGACGGCCTGCTCGGTCCGAACGGCGCCGGCAAGACGACGGCCCTGCGGATGATTTGCGGGTTGCTCACACACACGACAGAGGCTGCCCGGCTCAGCGGCAGTGCCGCCGAACACGGCCGCCCGGTCGACTCCGACCCGGCCATCGTCTCGGCAGTATCAGCGCTCAACCGCCGTGAGCGGGCGTCTCGGCTTTACGGGGCGCGGCGGCCTCGGGAGGGGGCAGTTCCACGTTCAGCGAGTTTTTCGCGCCGTTGGCCAGCCTCGTTGCCGCTCGTCGATAGCGGCTGACGAACTCCGCTTCGCTCACTTTGGCCACCGCCGCCAGCTTGGCGAGCTTGACGGGGTCGTCGAGGTCGGAGGTCTCCAGACGGATCATGTACGCCCGGGCCACGTGGTAGATGTCGGAGTGGACATCGACCTTACGCACTCTCGTGCGGTTGGTCGTCTCGTCGATCATGTCGGAGAAGGGCATGGGGCAGAGGTTGCCGCTTTGCCGCGTGACCATGATGCCGCCCATGTGGTCGAGCGACTCGTCGAGCAGAAGGCGGACGGCTCCGTTGCCCAAATCGCGGCAATAAGACATATCCTTCGGCGTCGGCGGCGCACAGCGGAGCATGTAACCCACGGTCTGGGGGACGATGGTCAGCTTCTCACCTCGTTCCTGCCAGCGCCGGGTCAGCTCGTCGCCCAGCCATCGCGCCAGCGGGATCTCCGCGAGCCTGATATGCCCGGCTGCGTCGAGGGGAACTGCCTTGCCAAGCAGGCGGTCAATTTCCTCCTTATCGCCCAGTCGGTAGGCCAAGCCCTCGGCCACGATGGCCACGCCGTCATTCTTGCCCATGGCCAGGCGCTTGATCATCGCGCCCTCGAGCACGTCGGCGATTTGATGAATGCTGGTCGTCTCGCCGAATTCCTCGGGGATCAGCGTCAGCGTTGCCCCCGTCGCTTTGCCGATACCCAGGGCAAGGAAACCGGCATGCCGCCCCATGACCACGACGATGTACCATCGCTGGGTGGTCCGGGCATCCTCCATCAGGTTGGCGACAAGCTCTGATCCGACGTGCCGGGCGGTGTTGAAACCGAAGGTGGGGATGTCACCCGGCAGCGGCAGGTCATTGTCGATCGTCTTAGGAACATGCACCACGCGAATGCGGCCGTTGGTTCCCTCGGCGACGAACCTGGCGCTCAGGGCGGTGTCGTCGCCGCCAACGGTGATGATGTGGGTCACGCCGAGGTCGATCAGGTTGCGGAGCACGCGGGCCACCTTCTTCCCGTCGGGCTTAACCAGGGTAGAGGAGGCGAGCTGAACCTCGTCCAACAGGGTCGTCCTCGAGGTCCGCAGGATCGAACCTCCGTCGAAATGGATGCGACCCACGTCCGGGATCTTGAGTTCGACGGTATGTCGTTCGGGGACGAAGCGGTCGGAGGCGAGCCACTTGAATCCATCGTATACACCAATAACGGTGAAGCCCTGGTTTACGGCTTCGATGGTGGCGGCACCGATGACGGCGTTAATCCCCGGAGCAGGCCCACCGCCGACAAGGATTGCGAGTTTGTTTGACGAAGCCATGAGTGGCCCTCCTGGCGAGCTAAAACGATTTACAGCGAGTGTGAGGCGGCCGCCGCCAGTCTGTCTGGTATTGTAGCCGGCTCGACTCGGGGAGTATCGGCCCGGCGGGCAAGACGCTCAAGTTCCTGATGCGCGGCCTCTCGGCGGGGGCCCGAGCGATAACTCGAGTCCGCTTCCGGTGATAACACACGTCCAGTTCTATTGAGCAGCCGCGAACGCCTGTGTGCAGCAGGCCACCGCCGCGCCCGGCAGTCCGGCCCGCTGGGATTGACCCAGGTGTACTCATTCGCCCCATTAACCGCCCGCGCCTGCTTGTGTGACGCCGGCGTCCCTGCCGGTGGGTCTACCCGGCGATGGTGCGGCCGGCCTTTGGCATACGTCAAACGCCCGGCATCCGGTGACTCTGTCGGAACGGCAGAGGCGAGCACGCCGCCAAACGGCCAAGCCTCCGCGATGAGGGCTACGCGAGACGGTCAGGTCGCTGTCCGGCGAATCCCAGCCGCTTCGAGGTTGAGGAGCGATTTCTTGAGCTCGTCAAGATACCTCGCGACCAGCACGGTCGCCTCGGGGGAATCTGTACGGGCAGCGGCGGTGTAGGCGGAGACGAGGTCGCGGAGCGAGGCGGCTACGCGAGGGACAAGGTGGGCGACGTCCATGTAGTGCAGACTGCTCGTGTCGATGGCCCGTCGGGGCGGCGTCGGCGAGCCGCGCAACTTCAGTATCAACTCCGTGAGGCGCTCCCTGCGAAGCCGGCCGTCGGCGGCCAGGCTGGCGATCAGCGTTTGCTCCAACGCCTCCGAGGAAGCGGCGAAGGGGCAGGCCTCGCCGAGACGGGTGACGAAGCTCATGTTCTCGGCGTCGAGGAGCTTGTTGAGAGTGTCAACGGCTTGTTGATCGGACATGGCAGTCATCCGTCGCTACTCGGCGGGTGGAACCCGCCCTACCCCAGTTGCGAAAATCAATACCTCAAGTCTGAAGACTTGGGCCACCCGCCTCTGGCCCGTGAATCCACCGGCGAGACGCCGGTGCCACAAGCCGTGTTCAAGGGCCCTTGGGTAATTCCGCCTGCTCCGTGACGCCCTTCGCCGCGGCCGGCGCGGGCTTGACCACGGCGTACAGATCCCGCGAGCGGGCGTCGGCAAAGGTCTTGAGGTCGCCGGCCCAAAGCGTGCCGGTCAGGATGACCAGAGCGGCACAGACGACCAAGGCGAGGCGGGCGGAGGCCGGGCTTCGAACGGCCGCGGCCGCCTTGTCGTCCTGGAAGAACATCGCGTAGGCCACGCGGGCGTAGAAGTACAGACTCAGCAGCGTGTTGAACACGGCCACCATCACCAGCCAGAGCCAACCGCCGTCGTAGAGAGCGACGAGCAGGTACCACTTGACCATGAACCCGCCGAGCGGCGGCAGGCCGACAAGACTGAACAGACAGACGGCCATGACGACCGCCAACAGCGGAGCTCGCCGACCCAGACCGACGAAGGCGTCGATGGTTTCCTTGCCGGTTGCCCAATAGACGCAGGCGACGACTCCGAAGGCCCCCAGGTTCATAAACATGTAGACCGTCAGGTAGGCGACAACAACGCTGAAACCAGGATGGGCAAGGCCGATGGCAGGGCCAACCGGCCGCCAGAGGATGGCCACGGCCATGAGCATATATCCGGCGTGAGCGATGGAACTGAAGGCCAGCAGCCGCTTGAGGTTCGTCTGCCAATACGCCGACAAGTTGCCGACCGTACATGTTACTGCGGCCATGACGGCGACGGCGAATGCTACCCAGGCGATGGCCGACGGCGAGTTCAACGTGGCGGTGAGGACCGACACGATCCGCAGCATCAGGCCCAGGCCCGCCGCCTTGCTGGCCACGCTCAGCCAGGTGGTCACTTCGATGGCCGCCCCCTCGAACACGTCCGGGCACCAGAAGTGGAACGGCACCGCAGAAACTTTGAAGGCCACGCCGATCATCAGGGCAAAGAGCGACACGCCGGTCAGAATCGAGGGGCCGACCCCGGTGGAAACCTGGAACGAAATCCGCCGGGCGATCGTGGCGAGATCCAGCGTGTGAAACTGACCGTAGAGCAGGGAGACGCCGTAGACCATGACAGCGCTGGTGACTGCCCCGAAGAGGACGTACTTCATGGAGGCCTCGGCGGCGGGGCCGTGTCTCTTGCGAAAGCCCGCCAGGGCGTAGGACGGCAGCGAGGCCGTTTCCACCGCCAGCAGGATCATCAACAGGTTAGTCGTGCAGGACATTAGGGCCATGCCAAAGGCACTGCCCAGCAGCAGCACGAAGAACTCCGCTGCGTCGGCCTTGCGGGCCAAGCGTTCCGGCAGGCCGGCATTCTGACCCAGCCACCACATGCCGGTCACCGCCGCCAGAAAGAGGCTCAACAGCAGGATGAAGAAGAAGCTGAACTGATCGAGGACCAGCATGGGCGCGGCGGCGGACGGCGAGAGGCCGGACCAGTTCGACTCCAGACCGACGGCTCCACGGGCGCTGAGCCATGCAGTAACCATCGCGCCGATCATGGCGATCGAGCCGCTCACCCGCCATGAGCGGCCGACGATCAGGGCGGCGAGGAGGACGGCGATGATCGTGCCCGCCAGGGTCCACAGCGGCCCGAGCATGGAAAGCTGATCGAGGCTGGGCATCCACAAGAGCCCCTGGCCTTGGCCGGGGGGGACTTCCGAAAGGAGGTTGGCAGCGACTGCGTAGGGCATGGTTGCTCAGCCTCCGAAGGCCACGGCGACGCCGCGGGCCGACGCGTGCAGCAGGTTCAGCAAATCGTCGAGCGTGCCGTTCATCAGGTTGAACGTGTATCCCGGCAGAATGCCCATGAAGACCGCCAAGATGCCCATCGGAACGAGAATGGCGGTCTCGCGGGCGTTGGCATCCGGAAAGCCGGCGCACTCCTCGCGGCGCTTGCCGAGATAGACCCGCTGAACCATCCACAGGATGTACGCCGCGGTCAGAATCACGCCCAGCACCGCCGCGATCGCCATCGGCTTGGCCCAGGTGAATTCGGGATGAACTTCGCCGGCGGTGAACGTGCCCACCAACACCCAGAACTCGCCGACGAAGCCGCACAACGCCGGCAGGCCGAGCGAGGCGAAGAAGCCCAGCGTGGCCAGCGAGCCGTACCGCGGCATGGACAACCACAGCCCGCCGAAGCGGTTGATGTCCCGATGGTGGGCTCGATCATAGATCACGCCGACGAGGAAGAAGCACATGGGGCTGGAGATGCCGTGGGCCAACACCTGGAACATGGCCCCCTGGAAACCGCGGTCGGTCATCACGGCGATGCCCAGGAGGACGTAGCCCATGTGGCTGATCGAGCTATAGGCGACGAGCCGCTTGAAATCCGTCTGGGCCAGGCAGCAGAGAGCGCCGTAGACGATGTTGATGACCCCCAAAGCGGCGAGCGGATACGCGAAGGCGACGGCGGCCGAAGGAAAGATCGGGTAGCAGAACCGCAGGAAGCCGTAGGCCCCCATCTTGAGCAGCACCTCGCCGAGCGTGACGTCCCGCATGAGCAGCACCCACGGGGCGCTGTGCACCATGTCGGCCATGTACTCGTCGACGGTGCGGGCGAACGCCATCGTCCCCGGGTCGCCGTCGTGAGACATCTGGCGGAGGTGAGGGAGGAGCATGCCCATCCAGCCGCTGTGGTGCGTCATCTCGTCGAGGCCCATCCGGGGCTGCAGGCGCTCGGCCTCGGCGATGTGCGCCTCCGCCTCGTCCCACCGTCCCTG